>NZ_JAUOSY010000007.1:0-219279 GCF_030549125.1 Zobellia sp. 1_MG-2023
TGCGGGGCACTGGGAAACAAAGGCGGCGACCACACCATTGCCATGTTAAGGACGCAGTTCAAACAGGTCATGGACCAACTATGCTGCGAACGCGTAGAGGACTTACCTAAACATCTTATTCAACTAAACAACCAATAGTATGAGCCAAAACCATCACGAGGAAGAAATAATTGAGGAAATAGCAGGGGGAGAATTTGAAAGAGAGCCCGTACCCACCTCCAAACTAAAGGGGTGGAAGAGCTTTTTGGGAATGTATGCGGGAGAACATGCCGCAGGTACCGAATTTATGATTGGCCCACTGTTCTTAACTGCAGGTGTCAGTGCTTTTGACTTGATTGTAGGGCTTCTTATAGGTAACCTGCTAGCCGTACTGAGCTGGAGGTTTCTTACTGCAAAGATTGCCGTGGCAAACAGGCTAACCCTCTACTATCAATTCGAAAAAATATGCGGTAAAAAACTGGTCATAGGTTATAACCTGGCCAACGGTATCTTATTCTGTTTTCTTGCTGGTGCCATGATAACCGTTTCGGCCACCGCTGTGGGAATCCCCTTTGATATGGAAATGCCAAAATTGACGGATACCACACCTAATGGCGCTACATGGGTCATTATCGTAATCCTTATTGGAGCTGTAATCTCGCTCATTGCCTCAAAAGGATACGATACCGTATCCAAGGCCGCCAATTATATGTCGCCCATAATTGTACTGGCCTTCTTGGCTTCAGGTATTGTAGCCTTAAATCAATTGGGAGTAAAGAGTTTCGCCGATTTCTGGAATATATGGGGAGAAGGTTCAGAACCCTTCCCCGGACAGCTTAAGTACACCTTCTGGCACGTTGTTATCTGGTCTTGGTTTGCCAATGCCGCCATGCATGTGGGCATGTCCGATCTATCTGTATTCAGGTTTGCAAAGAATGCTAATGCGGGATGGACCACTGCTGCAGGTATGTATGTGGGCCATTACATGGCATGGATTGCGGCCGCACTACTCTATGCAGTCTACCTAAAATCCCCAGAAGCACAAGCATTTCTCTCCAATGGAGAGGCTCCACCGGTGGCACCAGGTCCTTTAGCCAACAACGCCATAGGCATATTCGGTATCATAGCGGTGGTACTTGCCGGATGGACCACTGCTAACCCTACAATATATAGAGCAGGCTTGGCTTTCCAGGCCATCTTACCTAAACTGTCTACCTTCTGGGTAACCATCATTGCCGGCACCATTGCAACCATAGCCGGGTTATTCCCCGCTTTTGCTATGAAACTCCTAGGATTTGTAGCTCTGTACGGCTTTATACTCGCACCCTTTGGCGCCGTTATTGTTTTTGAGCACTTCTTCCACAAGCAGGCCGGAATAGTTAAAAACTATGCTGAGATTGCCAATATCAAGTTCAACAGATCCGTATTTCTAGCATGGGCCATCAGCTTTGGATTATTTTATTTTATTTCAATTCAATTTGATGTGTTCCTTTCATTCGTGACCCTTCCTGCATGGCTACTCTGTGGGCTACTCTTCTTACTATTTAGCAAGAAGTTTCAGAAGACAAATCTTTAGGCATACCCGGATAGAATTCTTCAATACAATTTTAAAAAATAGCAGCTACATTAGAATCATGTAGCTGCTATTTTTTTGCTTTGTCACTCGTTTTACATCTCCTATTCTAATACATAAAATAGCCCTCAATATACTTTAGCATAGCCCTATATTTCCACATTAATTTCCTCTCTATTCTGGCATACGGAAAATCAAAAATAACTCAATTAAATCCATAGAACAGTTTTTCCAATACATACTACCATTCAACTTTTCAGGCTTTCCATGTACTTGTACACAACTACGTATTTCTTAAATTCTACACCATAATTCCTCATCCTTTAATACGGCAAACGAAGGAGGTATACATTCGTTCAGAAAAAGAGTAAAAAAGTACAAAACACCTTATTTACAGCATAGTACAGGTAAGTTAACTCATCCCGTTAACATAATATTGTCATGTTGTTAACAAAAGATTAAGAGTCATATTTTACCTCCAAATCAGCTCTAATATACGAGCCTTCTATTGCTTAAAAAACTTAACACCAATCGATTTAAACTCAAAAGGGAAAAGAAATGAAAGAACCTAATTTAAAGAAAATGAAATGGTTGTTGACACTGTTTCTATTGAACATTGCTAGCTTTTACGCTACTGCACAACAAACTAATGTAACCGGAACGGTAACCGATGTACAAGGCGTACCTATTCCCGGAGTAAATATTGTGCAAAAAGGGACAACAAACGGTGTTGTATCCGATTTTGATGGTAACTATACGATTAACCTTAATGATGGGTCCGATATTTTAATATTCACCTACATAGGATACCGGAGCACGGAAGAAGAAGTTGGTAGCAAAACTATAGTAAACGTAACCTTGAGCGAAGATACCCAAGCCTTGGACGAAGTTGTGGTTATTGGATACGGTACACAGCGAAAATCGGATTTGACCGGTTCCGTTGCATCCGTAAGTTCCGCAGACATTACCCAAGTACCATCTTCACGTGTAGACCAAGTACTTCAAGGTAGAGCCGCCGGTGTACAAGTTACGCAAACTAGTGGTGCGCCTGGGGCAGGTACCGTAATTAGGGTTCGTGGAGGAAATTCAATCACAGGAAGTAACGAGCCTCTTTGGGTAATAGATGGTATTGTAGTAGGAACCAATTTTAACCTCAACAATATTAATGCAAATGACATTAAATCCATAGAAATTCTAAAAGATGCATCTTCTATTGCCATTTATGGCTCAAGAGGAGCAAATGGTGTGGTGTTGGTAACTACTAAAAATGGTGCTGGAGCCGGATCAGGAAAACCTCAGGTTAGTGTAGGCTTATATACCAGTATGCAAATGGTACCTGAACAACCTGATATGCTTACCCAAGCAGAACAAATAGCGTTTACAAATGAAAGTGCCCGGTTTAGATCGGCCGCAGAGCCATTTCCTAACGCCCCATCTAGTTATCCGGATAATGACTGGTACGATTTGCTAATGGACCCATCTCCTATCTACAATGCGGATATTTCTATTGCCGGATCATCTGAAAATGGGAACGTAAACTATTACAACTCACTAAATTTTTTCGATCAAGATGGTATTATAAAGAGTTCTGGAATACAGAAATATATTTTCCGCTCAAATTTAGACATTAAGCTAAATGATAAACTAAAAACAGGATTTCGTATTAACTATTCTAGGATAAGTCAAGATAACGGAGTGGTAAGTTTTGGAAACGCCTTTGCCATATTACCCACTCAACCTATTTATAATGATGACGGAACTTTTAACGGTTTTGATGAAGTTATTGGTACCCCTTTCTCCAACCCAATAGCAAATATTGCTTTGAATACAAATGAAACCTTTACCAATAATCTATTGGCCACGGCCTATTTGGAATACAAACCATGGGAAAATTGGATGATCAGATCTACATTTAGTCCAGAATTCAATAACACCAAGCAAAATAGGTTTATCTCTAGCCAAAGTCCGGATTTACTTATAGTAGATGATTTGGGTAGAGCAAGTGTACGCACTGTTGCCAGTAACGGTTGGAACAATGAGAACACAATTCAATACCAATCAGATTTTAGTGAAAACCACAACTTAACCTTACTTGGTGGCGCTTCGTTTCAAAAAGTATCGACCGAAGTTACCGAAGCAGAAGCATTTGGTATTACTAGTGATGCTGTTGGATTCAACAATTTAGGTTTCTCCGATCCTACGAGATCTGTAATTAACAGTGACTATACTGGATTTCAGATTGCATCATTTTTTGGAAGAATCAACTATTCTTATAAGGATAAATACCTTTTCACCTTAGTGGGAAGAACAGATGGTAGCTCTGTATTTGCTTCAGGAAACAAGTATGAATTTTACCCTTCTGTGGCAGGAGCCTGGAAAATAAGTGAAGAAGGCTTCATGCAAAACCAAAGCTTTTTTAAGGATTTAAAGCTGAGAACAAGTTATGGCAAGTCTGGTAATCAAGCTATTGGCCCATATAGAACACTAGGGTTATTGACCGAAGCGAATACGACCCTGAACGGTTCCGAAATTCCTGGATTGACCCTAGGAAGACCTTCCAACCCCAGTTTAAAATGGGAAACTACCACTTCTTTTGATATTGCCTTGGAAGCATCAATGTTCGGTGGTGCTCTATTTACGGAGTTTAACTATTATCAGAAAGAAACAAACGACTTACTGTTAGACGTTACCATTCCTAGACAGACCGGTTTTACCAGCCAATTGCAAAATGTTGGATCATTGGAAAATAAAGGATGGGAACTTCTTGTAAACTCCAAAAATATCCAAAATGATAACTTTAGCTGGAACTCTACCTTAACATTGTCATCCAACAAAAACAAAATATTGGATCTTGGCGGCGTTGATTTTATAGATGTTACAGTCGATGAAATTTTGGGGTCAGGAAATACACGACTTATAGTAGGCCAACCGGTTCCAGTATTTACGGGAGTAAGGTATTTGGGAACCTGGAAAAGTCAGGAAGAAATTGATGCTTCGGGCTTGACTTCTCCACAAGTGGTTGGTGGATCCAGATTTGAAGATTTAAATGGAGATGGTATAATTTCAACCGAAGATAATGTTGTCTTGGGAGACCCTACCCCAGACCTGATTTTTGGACTACAAAATACATTTACCTATAAGAATTTGGACTTTTCCTTTCATTTTCAAGGAACTAAAGGCAATGAAGTATTTAACCTAAGAACACGTAACCACTACTTTAACCGTGGAGAAACCACAAAATTTGGAGACTTACGTAATCGTTGGACAGAAAGCAATACTACCTCAGATATTCCAAGAGCTGGTGCGGACTCTGTAACCAATACCCCTAGTAACTCGGAATATGTAGAAGACGGATCGCATGTACGACTTAAAACGGCAAGATTGGCATATAATTTTCCAATGGATAAAATGGGATGGGGAGACACAGTCAAAAACATGAGTCTTTATGTTTCCGGAAGTAACCTATTACTGTTTTCCGATTTTAGATTAATAGACCCTGAGACCAGTAGTTTTGGGAGAAACGGTCTGGGTAATATAGCCCAAGGATAC
Organism: Zobellia sp. 1_MG-2023; assembly: GCF_030549125.1. Classification (NCBI taxonomy): domain Bacteria; kingdom Pseudomonadati; phylum Bacteroidota; class Flavobacteriia; order Flavobacteriales; family Flavobacteriaceae; genus Zobellia; species Zobellia sp. 1_MG-2023. The sequence continues at coordinate 5,102 of NZ_JAUOSY010000007.1, forward strand.
TCTAATGGAGAATATCCTAATCCGCGAGTTGTAACACTTGGTCTAAACGTAACATTTTAACAACAACACAGATGAAAACAAAAACTATAATTTTATATGTCTTAGTAATCTTCTCAGGATTTAGCTGTGAGAAGTTTTTAGAAGAGGAGCCAAGAGCCCTTATTGCCCCCGAAACATTCTTTGCTTCGGAAAACGACGCAAGACAGGCTGTGAACGGTATATACGCAATTCTAAAGAACAACTCTATCTACGGGCAAGTAGGTCTAGATCATTTTTATGACAATGGCGCAGATATAATTGAGCCTAACCGTGCCGCTGATTTTGTAGAGCCTATTGGCAATTACTCCATGAATGAGGCATTGGCAGATGTTTCCGTTCAAAAAATGAGTGTTTCGGATACTTGGAAAGATTTGTACAGAGTTATTTTCAATACGAATATCATAATTGAAAGAGTAACGGGTAACGATGCAATATCCCAAGAAGCACAGACCAATATAATTGCCGAAACTACATTAATACGCGCTTTATGTTATTGGCATATTACCAATCTTTGGGGAGACGCACCATATTATACCGAAGCATTACCGTTGGACGAGGTTAGAGTTTTAGGAAGAACAGATGAGGCTACGATTATTAGTGGAGTCATGGCTGATTTAGAGTTTGCACAAGCAAACTTACCCAGTTCCTATAGCGGTGACGATAGCGGGAGAGCCTCTAAGTGGGTAGCAGCCATTATAGCTGCAAAAATCTACATGAAACAAAAAGACTGGAGACCTGCGTTGGATAAGTGTTTAGAGATCATTAACCAGTCCGGCCATTCATTATTGCCTACTTATGAAGAAGTTTTTGACCCCTCAAATGAGTACAATGCAGAGATTATTTGGTCCTTGGATTTTGCCAAAGATATTAGAGGCCAATTTGAAGAAGGTACGGTAAGGGCCGATGGTAGTTTACCTAGTGTTTTTGGTAACGGAAACTGGAGGCCAAGTATGTTTAGTCCACGTCTTAGAGACGAACCAAAGAACTCTAGTGAACGTGCCGCATTGGCGAGTGCTCTTTCTGCCAATGGCGAAGCTTTTAACGGAACTGGTTTACAAGTTGCATCAAAAGATTTTGCCGAAAAATTTCCTCTTAACGATTTAAGACGGCCTTTAAATGTGATGGACAATTATTTAGGGTTTGAACTTAACTTCCCTTACATGCCAAAAATCTGGAATTTAAACACATCTGATTCTCCTAGGTTTAATCACAAAGACAATAGGTTAATATTTAGGTTGGCCGATGTCTACCTTATGGCGGCCGAATGTGAAAATGAACTAAACGGCCCTGCAAATGCATATCAATACATTCATGCAGTTAGAGAGCGGGCTTATGCTACACAAGCTGAATGGGAGCTTGTAGGACTCAGCCAACAAGAATTTAGGGAGGCCATTTATGATGAGCGTAAGTGGGAGTTAGCGGGTGAGGCCCATAGACGGTACGATTTGATAAGATGGGGAATTTTAATGGATGTAGTCCAAAATTTGGAATACCGTTTCTGGCAACCTAATCTGAATATTAAACCTTACCATGTATTATTACCTATTCCATTACAAGAATTACAAATAAATCCTGCGTTATTGGAGTCAGATCCAACCAACAATGGGTACCGATAAAACATGAGCACTGTTTTACATTGTTGACAATTTTTTTTTTGAGTTGTTTTGAGTTAGTTGGTAAGAGGGGCAAATTCATTTTGTCCCTCTTTTTTATGCGCCTTTTTTACTGTATTTACACACTTTAAAACTCGAAAAGAGCATTTTATATCTATTGGCAAGCGAAAATATAATCCGCAACATTTTGAGATTAATGTGTAGAAGAAATGCAACGGCTCCATACCCATTCCAAAAAGGAACTGCACAACTCTATTCTTACGCTTTGGAGAACATTTTCATCAATCTTGGGATACCCAGCAATCAAACGTTATCACTCAGACCACAATCGGGAAAAGCACCAATTCCTCCTACAATACACTTGGCCTAAATTTGTATTAGACTATATCCACCCCCAAATCAATAACTTAAATTTTACCTTAAACATAAAAATTATTTTCTCGCTGTTATAGATGGTACACAATAATACTTCAAAGGGGTAAAAACGTACAAAACTACTGAATTTCAGCATGGTACAGGTAAGTACTTTTAATCCAAATAAGTATCATTGGTCAAGCGAATTTAATGGGAAAGGGAATATAGTTCTCTCTTAATAGGCGCCTAAGACCTGGTAGTAAAACTAAGACTGCTTCCTCCCCTGTTCGATTCAAACAAATACTCAACAAAACTAAATTTAACGAGATGAAAAGAAACTTTCACGAACATTTTAAACGCTTTTTGGCTCTGTCCATAATGTTCTTGGCCAGTTACTATGCCAGTGCCCAGCAAAAGACGGTCACTGGAACGGTAATTGCTGCGGACGGCCTGCCCATACCAGGTGTGAACATTGTACAAAAAGGCACTAACAACGGAGCGGTATCCGACTTTGATGGTAATTACAGTATTAAACTTTCCGACGGCAGTAAAACTCTAGTATTTTCCTACATAGGTTATAAAACCGTAGAACGATCTTTTAGTAAAAAAACGGTAATAGATGTTACTCTTGAAGAAGATTCACAAGCTTTAGATGAAGTAGTTGTAATTGGTTACGCTGCAGTTTCTCGCGAAAAAGTACTAGGTGCATTGTCTTCTGTAAAGTCTGAAGATATTGCCCAAGTCACCCCTACCAACGCTTTTGAAGGGGTACAAGGTCGTTTAGCGGGAGTTCAAATCGCATCAAACAGTGGCCCTGGTGGTTCTTTTGATATTAGAGTAAGGGGAACTTCTACCTTTAGCGCTGGCGGTACGGGTCCTCTTTATGTGGTAGATGGGCAGCAACTAGATAACATAGATAACATTGACCCAAATGATATTGCCTCCTTAGAAGTGCTAAAAGATGGAGCTACTACAGCTATTTATGGAACAAGAGGAGCAAATGGTGTAGTACTTATAACAACCAAGTCGGGAAAATCGGGGGAAGTAAACGTAGACGTAAATGTTGTAACAGGAATCAATACCTTAAACGGTGCAATTCCGGTATCCAATACAAGACAGCGCTTATTTTATGAAGATGTACGAAGAACACCCCAACAAAGGGAAACCCCTGCCGGTCGTGATAGGGATTCACTAAGCCTATTGGTGAGAAATTCTGCTGATTTGCAAGATTTAATTACAAAAGCCGGCATCCGTAATCAAATAAATGTTTCACTAAGTTCTGGCAGCGATAAATTAAAAGCCTATTGGAATACAGGATATTTAGAAGAGGACGGTATTGTCCTTAACAGTGATTTTAAAAGAATCAACACTAGATTTAAATTAGACTTTACACCAAGTAAAAAACTGACGGTGAGTACTTCATTTAATGGGTCTTTTGAAGAGCTTAACGGTTTAAGCGAATTTCAGGTTTTTACACAACTGGTGCAGCGTATTCCATACTACCCCCTCTTTCAGCCTGATGGCACTTACACACCTGATTTGTTCAGTAGACAAAACCCACTGGCAGAAGCTGAACTACGTACCCAGAAACTAAGAACTTGGCGAGGTCAAAGTTTTAATTCCATACAATATAAAATTACCCCTTCATTTTCCCTAAAATCTACACTGGGTCTAAACTTTAGGCTAAGAAGAGATAATATATTTTCTCCATTATTGGTATTGAGTAGAAGAGCAGTAAATGCAGAGGGAAGTTTTCGAGATCGAATAGATTACGACATCCAGCAAGAAAATTTCATGAACTACAACAACACTTTTGGAAAACATAGTGTATCAGGGTTCGCAGGTATGCAGATTCAGCGTCGTTTTGGAGAGAATTTTGGTCTTAACAGTACTGAATTTGTCTCTGAAGACATTAGGACATTTAATAATGCCATACCGGAAGACCTTGCAATCAATGCTGGGCAAACCTTCAACTCCCGAAGTAATCTGTTCTCTTTGTTCGGAGGGTTTAATTACGATTTTGACAACCGCTATCTCATAAGTGGTACTATAAGACGTGATGGTTCATCTCGTTTTGGTGACAATAAAGAATTTGGTTATTTCCCATCGGGTTCAGTAGGCTGGCGTGTTAGTAACGAGCCTTTCCTTAAGAATAGCGGTGTTGTTAATAATTTACTTATAAGAGCTAGTTATGGTGAGACCGGTAACGACAGGATTGGAGATTACGATTTTGTTTCGGCATTTTTACCAGGAGCCATTTATAACGACGTAAGTGGAGTTTCTCCTACTAGGCTCGGTAACCCGGAGTTAAGCTGGGAAAGCACCAACCAAACCAACCTTGGTTTTGATCTTGGTATGTTCAAGAACAGGTTAACGTTTACATTTGAAGCTTGGAGAAAAGATACCGAAGATTTGTTGGCAACCGTTCAATTACCGGAAGAATCTGGCTTTAACGGTATTCGCCAAAATGTTGGAGCCGTAAGGAACCAAGGGCTTGAGTTTAATCTTAGCGGTACCATATTAAGAACAAAAGACTTCAGTTGGAACAGTAACTTTAATATCACTATCCAAGAAAATGAAGTTACCAAATTAGCAGGAGGCACTCCTTTTAGAAGCGGTGATTACTTAATTGAGGAGGGACAGCCAATTGGTAACATTTCAGGATACAAAAACCTTGGTGTTTACCAATATGACGAGTCTAATGCGTATACCGATGCCGGCGTACAGCTTACACCTAATTTTAATGCATCCGGAGATTTTGAGAATTATACCCTAAACGGCCAGAACTATACGGGTAATGTTAACCAAATGAAAAATGGAGGAGCTACCCCACAAGGTGGAGACATCATATGGGAAGACCTAGACGGAGATTTTAATATTACTACCGAAGATCGCCAGACCATTGGAAATGGACTACCTACAACCTTTGGTGGTTTCTCCAATGATTTTAAGTACAAAGAACTGAGTTTAAGCTTCCTTTTGGATTACACCTTTGGTAATGACGTTTGGAAAAGATGGGACGAAGAACGTGATGATTTAAACAATAGTGTAGAAACTCCTGGTCCTTTTCGTATTGACGGTGCTTGGCAGAACCCAGGAGATGTTACCGTTTATCCTAGATTGACCCGAGTGGCACAGAACCGGGAAAGACCCAATAGCTTTTTTGTTGAAGATGGAAGTTTCATAAAACTAAGATTTGTTCGTCTTGGGTACGAGTTACCAAAATCAGTTTTGGACAAAATGAACATCTTTAAAAAGTGCGCATTCTACATATCTGCCAATAATCTGGTTACTTGGACAAATTACACAGGATTTAATCCAGAATTGGGAACACGCGGTAATCCACTGCAACCAGGTAATGATGGATTAAGATTTCCAAACGACCGTGAAGTAATATTAGGCTTAAATCTTAAATTTTAAAATTAAGAAATAATGAAATCTATATACACACATAAACATATACTAAAAATAGCCTTGGCTACTTTGGTTGTTTCATTTGCACTATCGTGCGACGATTTGGTAGACGAATCACCAATAAGTGAAATTAACCCAAATGGTTTTTTCAGGACCAACAAAGACGCTTTAGGCTCGGTAATAGGTACGTATGACGCCATGCAAGGTGCCGTGAGGCTCCAACATTTTTATTGGGGCGAGTTCAGGGCTGACAATTATGATCTTAATGAAGCCGCCAATCCAAATAACGCGGAACTTGCCAATAACAATGTAACCCAAGGAAATAATCAAGCTTTGGACTGGGGCAACTGGTACGATATGATCAATAGAGCAAATTTTGCCATTTCACAAATTCCAACTATACCAAATTTTGACGCCAACTTATTAGCGGAGGCACAAGCCCTTAGAGCTTTTGCCTATTTTCAAGCCATACGTGTTTGGGGCGATGTTCCTTTATTTATGGAGCCCACAGCAAGTGCCGAAGACATAGAGGCATTGGCCAAACCTAGAACGGATGCCAACACTATACTAAATGAGGTTATTATACCGGACATGTTGGCCGCTGAAGAAAATTTCACCATAAACAGATTAACCGACCCCTATAGGTTTTCCTTAACGAGCCTGTGGTCTCTACAAGCTGAAGTTTATGGTTATCTGGGCAACGATGAAGCCGCTCGTGAAGCACTTTTAAAAGTAGTGAACAGCAATAGGTTCAGTTTGACCAACACCCCGGAAGATTGGCAAAACCTTTTCCTGAACGACAATGGTCTAGAAGGCGATCAAGCAGGGCCGTTAAAATTCCAAACCGGTCCGGAATTGATTATGTCAGTTAATTATAACATTACAGAACCTGCCGGTGGAGGCAATGTAAACAGATCTGGAATTTTCAGCCTCTTTTTTGCAGGTGTACCCTCTTATTTAATGTCCACAAATTTAGAGAACAAATGGCGTGAAAAATTCCCTGTAGATTCTTTAGAGTGGGTTACAAAATATCCGGACACAGAACCCGCATTAGCAGAAACTATCATTATTACAGATGAAAACGGTACAGAAAGAGACTCTCTTGTTCCAATATATGGAGACTATCGCTTCTATTTTTCTAGAGAGGGAGGAACAGATTTAAGTGTGAGAGAAATTGGAGAGGCCAGAATGGCCAAATACAATAAGTCCAATTATAATGTTCAGTTTGATGATACGGATATTGTTCTATATAGATATTCCGGAACACTTCTGTATTTAGCCGAGCTGGAAAACAGGTTGGGCAATGATGCCAGGGCCTTAGAGTTGGTAAACGAAATCAGGACCGCCCGACAGCTTCCTCTTGTAGATGCAATGGAATTTGGAGTTTCCGTTGAAGAAAGGGAGCTTTTCATTCTAGATGAGCGTCAATTGGAGTTGTTTGGAGAGGCCCACAGATGGTGGGACCTTATACGAACAGGAAGAGCTATCGAAATTATGAACCCTATTTTAAGTAGTTCCGAAGAAGGAGTGCCATTAACAGAGGAGCGTTTGTTTCTACCAGTTTTTGAAGAACACTTGCTAGAAAATGAAAATCTGGAGCAAACTCCTGGCTATTAAACTGAAAACATAAAATTAAAAAAATGAAAAGTATACATATTCTTAAAACTTGGAGCATTCTAAGCATATTTTGCCTGTTCATAGGTTGCGACCTTCCTGTTCAAGAACGCTTCGTTTTTGAACCCGAAGTGGATATAGTAGATCCGTTTGCAGAAATTACAGCTTGGGAATTCATAAATTCTGGCCGAGCATTGGAATTGGATGATGAAGGTGAGTTAATAGGTGATAATTTCAACTATCTAAAGGCCGCAATTGAAGCTGCCGATATGGTTGATGAATACAATTCAGCCAATAATGAACGAACCTACCTTCTTCTCAATAACAACGCCTTCTTAGGAAATGGAGACGTTATAGATCTTATAACCGGTTCCGAAGAAATTGAGGAAGGAGAGACTCCTGAAGAAATAATGGCAAGGGCAGACTTAGATGTCTTACGATTAATTCTAAAGTATCATATCGTTACTACCTACATTACCCAGACCAATGTCTTATTAGAAACGGATGTTAGCGTTAAATTCCAAACCCTTATACCCGGGGAAGACGGTGTGATCTATATGAGACGTAACGCCCTGTGGAGCATTCAAATAAACCAAAACCCCGTTCCTTTACCCAACTCGGCGTTTGGAGGAGGCAACAACGAAACGGTAAGGAACCATAATTACGTATTCAATAATGGAATAGGTCACAGCCTTAACGACCCAGTTAGGAATAGGCCCTACCCTGCTCCAAATAACTAAACACTATCCATTAAGCACCCCACTATTCAAAAAATATCCTCTGGTCTATTTGTATGTATTCCGGAGGGTATTTATCCTAATAAAGATCTTTAAGGAGTTTTATTGACAGACGGGTACAAACCATATTTACCCTTAAATCAGCAGGACTTCTCTCTTTTACAAAAAGAAGCCAATAAAAAATTAAACAATTTTTTTCCTAGACTGGGGCTGATTTCTTAAAACCAAAAAATCCAAATGAAAATAGAAAAAAACAAAATAGGCCTGATTATTTTAGTTCTATCCATGGTGCATTCCATAAACTTTTGGGGACAAAAATCAGCAGACCAAAATCATGACAAACCTAATATTATTTTCATATTAACGGACGATCAGCGGTTTGATGCTTTGGGTTACGCAGGTAATGAACTCATTTCCACCCCGGAAATGGACAAATTGGCCAAAGAAGGCACCTATTTTAAGAACGCTATGGTCACCACGCCTATTTGTGCGGCAAGCCGGGCCAGTATCCTTACTGGGCTTTACGAACGTTCACACAACTACAATTTTAGTACAAAGAAAATTCGTGATGTATATATGCAAAATTCCTATCCTAAAATTTTAAAGGATAACGGATACTATACTGCCTTTTACGGAAAATATGGTGTACGTTATGATAAACTCAAAAACCAATTTAACGAGTTTGAATCTTATGACCGTAAAGATAAATACCCGGACAAACGTGGGTATTACTACAAAACTATAGGTAAGGACACAGTACACCTTACCAGATATACGGGTCAAAAAGCAATTGATTTTATAGATTCAAAAAATAGCTCTCAACCCTTTTGCCTGTCACTTAGTTTTAGTGCGCCCCATGCGCACGACTCAGCCAAAGACCAATATTTTTGGCAAGACGAATCGGATAAACTTCTTAAAAACACAATCATACCACCAGCAAAACTCTCTGATGACCTATACTTTAAATCACAGCCAGATTTTGTTAAATCCGGTTTTAACAGATTAAGATGGAGATGGCGTTACGACACACCTGAGAAATACCAGTATAGTGTTAAAGGATATTACCGCATGATTTCCGGCATTGACCGAGAAATAAAAAAAATTAGAAAAGAACTAAAAAAGAAAGGGCTTGATAAGAACACAGTCATCATTCTAATGGGTGATAACGGATACTTTTTAGGAGAGCGCCAAATGGCCGGTAAATGGTTGTTATATGATAATTCACTAAGAGTTCCACTGATTGTTTTTGACCCACGTGTAAAAAACCAGGAGGACAGTAAAGAAATGGTCCTTAACATAGACATTGCGCCTACAATTTTGGATTTAGCAGGAATTCAAATTCCACAAAATTGGCACGGTAAAAGTCTTATGCCCGTTGCCACAAAAGAACAAACCAGTTTGAAAAGAGATACCGTTCTGTTTGAACATCTCTGGGAATTTGAACATATACCACCCAGTGAAGGGGTACGCACCAAAGAATGGAAATATTTCAGGTATGTAAATAATATGTCGCTCGAAGAACTGTATCATATAAAAAACGACCCACAAGAAACAAAGAACCTAGCTAAAGACCCAGAATTTAAATCCGTTTTAGAGAAGCTAAGGACCAAGTGCAATGCACTTATAAATGAAAAAAGTGATACTTATTTCAATGGTCCTACAGCATTAAAGGTCAACATTACAGAAGCACCACAATCTATACCCGAATTTCAATGGCAGGTACCCACTAAAAACTTTGAACAAACCTCCTATCAAATTTTATTGGCTACCTCAAAGAAAAAATTAGACCAAAATATAGGTGATTTATGGAACAGTGGCCAAGTAATCCAAAAGGTTGCCAAAGCTTATAAAGATGGAAGAATATATCTAAAAGATGGCCAAACGTACTTTTGGAAAGTGAGGGTTTGGGATCAAGAAAATAGGTTCTCCAAATATTCAGAATGTCAAACCATTCAGCTTAATGGCTCCAAATAAACACGTGGCTATTGGCATAAGAACATTTATTAAACAGGATAGTACAAGATAGATATCACTATCCAAGAACGTATATTACCTCCGAAAATGAAAAATAAATTCCAAGCTATTATATCAAATAAAAAAATTGTTGGGTTACTAGCATTGCTCTTAACCTCTATGACCGCAATATCTCAAATTAAACACGGACTTAGAGATGATTCCGGCAGGCACGTTATTACACGGGGTTTTGTAATTAACACTAACGACCATAAAGGAGAAGTTTTTTTTGATTCTGACGATTATAAAAGAATGGTGCGTATGGGCGCCAACGCTCAGGTCATCCGTTTAGAGTTGGGCAAGTTAAGTTCCTTTCCTGGTGGAAGCCTAGACCAAACGTACTTAAAAAAACTAGACTCACTTGTTTCCCTAGGAAGAAACTCTGGCATGAAAACTGTCTTTAAGCTAACGGTCTACGGGGTTACCAGATTTTCATGGGAAGAGTTTTGGACAAACAAGAAAAATGAACACCAAACCTATATTAACGCTTGGAAAGTAATTTGGAAAAGATATGCGAACGATACCTCTGTTCTTGGCTATGACATTGTAAACGAGCCACGAAAATTGACCATGAATATTTCCTATGAGGATTTGACCAATACGTACTTAATACCATTATATCAAAAAATTATAGACGAAAGCCATAATATAAATCCTGATAAAAAGATATTGCTCCAATCCATTTTCATGAACAAAGGAGAAGGAATTGACAATAATCAATATGCAGAGATAACGGCACCCGTAAATCGGAAAAATATCATTTTCGCACCGCACATTTACCAAAACAAAATAGATTTCATCAAGCCTGTTATGAATAGGTTTGATAGGGAATCTGACATGCTTGAAGCGCCAATTTTAGTAGGCGAATGGGGCTTTCCCACCTTTGCTACTACAGACACTCTTACATCTGGTCACCTTGGCCAATTAGAGTACAGGGAGCTTTACATAAAAACAGCGGAGGTTTTTGACCGCATGGGAATAGGTTCTATAAAAGCTTGGTTTTTAGGAAACCGAAGCATGCAAAACTTCCTTCCTGGCGGCCCATCTACATGGGCGATTTTTAGTGATGAAACGGATGCGGGAACAGTAGAACGAAAATATATTACTGACATTATATCAAGACCTTTCCCCCAAGTAATTGCCGGAGATATACAATCTTTCTTATACAATTTTGCGACGCGTACACTCAATTTAAAGATAAAATCCAATAATAGTAAAGGAGCCTCTAAAATTTTCATTGGAGCAGACCGGCATTACCCTGATGGTTTCTCCATTATTATCAACGATGATTTTATACTGTATCACAACCCATTAAAAAACATAGGTCTTGAAGTCTACAAATCTCCTGAAAACGGAAATCCATCCGATTTTATTTGGGACGACTATAGCCAACAATTGGTAGTGCTAAAATGGCCTGTGGATAATTCCATGCTGAACATTAAAATTGTACCGGGTCTTCGGAATTTTGAACTTGTAAAAAAATAAGATGCAGCCAGCTCATTTCAACATACAAAAGTTAAGATGGCTAATTGCTTTTTCTTTATATCTTTTTTTTAACCCACAAATTAGCACTGCACAACAGACGCATCGGATATGGTTGTCCGGACAAGATGAAGCTACGGCGGTAAACTGGAATTTTATGATTTCAGGAGGTCGAAATAGCGGGTATTGGACCCAAATACCGGTTCCTGCCAACTGGGAATTTCACGGTTTTGGAAACTATACTTATGGCTATGGAGGAGATTTTGACAAAATGAATAAGAATCCTGAGATAGGATTTTACAAACAGAAATTTAATATTGAAGATAGCGACCGTGTGAATACACACATACGACTCGTATTTGAGGGGGCCATGACCGACACCCAAGTCAAATTAAATGGAAAAATAGTAGGAAAAATTCACCAAGGAGGTTACACTAAATTTAGCTACGATGTTACCGAATTTCTTCAGACCGGAATTAATGTAATAGAAGTTACAGTTCATAAAAACTCAAATAATGCCTCCATTCAAAATTCGGAACGCATTGGCGACTTTTGGATGTTTGGCGGTATTTACCGTCCGGTATATTTAGAGATTTTACCTCAAAAACATGTAAAGAGAGTGGCTATTGACGCTGATATGAACGGAGATTTAAAAATGGATGTCTATACCTCCCCCCTATCAAACGGAGATCAGATTGTAATAACAGTCTTAAACGATGAAAAACAAATAATCGGTAAACCTGTTTATACGAAAGTAAAAACTTCCAAAGATCAATTTTTGGTTAGAGCTAAATTCAACGCCCCAAAGCAGTGGTCTCATGAATTCCCCAACCTCTATTCTGCTAAAATTCAATTACAGAAAGGGACTAAAATTCTGCATGAATATTACCAGAAATTTGGATTTCGAACCTTCGAAATCAGAGACCATGATGGTTTTTACCTGAACGGTAAAAAGCTATTGCTCAAAGGTGCCTCCATACATAGTTTTCGTCCGGATTCGGGTAGAGCACTTTCAAAAGACGATATACTACAAAACGTTCTTTTGATGAAAGAAATGAATTTCAACACAGCACGTCCTTGCCATTACCCTCCCGACGATTACTTCTTTGATGTATGTGATTCTTTAGGCCTTTTGGCTTTTGATGAGTTACCAGGCTGGAAAATTCCTCTAAACAACAAAGAAGGAACACGTCTTGTCAAAGAACTGGTGGTGCGTGATGTAAATCATCCTTCAATAGTTTTGTGGAGCAATGGAAATCACATGTCTCACAATCCTGAGTTGGATAGTGTTTTTTTTACTTGGGATATTCAAAAAAGAAGGCCGTTGAAAAACGCTGCAAAAAATGAAGATATTTTTGCAAATTATTCACCAAACTTTGATATCGTAGACACAAGATATTATCCTTCATATGATTCATTAAAAAGACGATTAAAAGGAAAACATATTGTTTTGCCCAATGAAGCACTACATGCCTTGTATGATGGGGGTGGCGCTGCCGGACTTAAAGAGTATTACGATGCATTGGAAGCATCTAAAGTTGGTGGTGGATTAATGATATGGGCTCTGTTCGACGAAGGTATTGTCAATACAGACAAAGGAGGGGCTATTGATTTAAACGGTAACAGCGCAGCCGACGGTATCGTAGGCCCTTACGGTGAAAAGGAAGGGAGTTTTTACGCCATTCGCGAGATTTGGTCACCGATTCGACTTCTGGAGCTCAATGAAAGCATCAATTTTAACGGAACCGTACAGCTACAAAATAAATTTATCTTTACAAATCTCAACCAGTGCAAATTTAAATGGAAATTACAGAATTTCACTGGTCCGAACGAAGCCTCTGCAGGTCATAGAACTATCGTTTCCAATAAAGTAAATGTTCCTGATACTCCCCCAGGAAAAACAACTTCTTTAAAGTTAGAACTCCCAAAAAATTGGAAAGGTTATGAAGCTCTCGAAATCGAGGCCGTAAGCCCGAAAGGTGATGTAGTACTATCTTGGAGATTTCCCCTTAAAAAGAAAAGTCATTTTGCAAAAAAACTATCTCCTCCTATCAAATTACAACTAAGTAGAGATAAAAACAACCCATATACCTTCATAGCTGGCCGAATAAAATATAAATTCAACGAAAACACCGGAAGTTTGAAAGAGGTAAGTGTCGATAATAAAACACTTCCAATAAGTGACTTACCGTCAATTTTTGCTTCAAACACAAAAGACAGTCTCTCACTTTTCTCTTTGGGAAAGGTTTCCGTTCAAAAACACGAAAATTTTTATACGATTAAAAGTATTGGAGCCAATGGTTTCGATTCTTTCACTTGGATAATTGACCAAAACGGAACCTTGAGACTAGACTACAGCTATACACTTCCTACAGGAAACTATCATTATGCCGGCATCGGTATGAAAACCAATGCCAAGGCTATCATCTCTAAAAAGTGGTTAGGCGAAGGTCCATTCAGAATATATAACAACCGAACCAACGGAGGTCTATTGGATGTTTGGGATATAAAGAATACAGTTAATACTCCTGGAAAAATATGGGACGGACCAGAATTTGAAGGTTTTTTTGCTCCATGGTATTGGGCTGTATTTAGAACCACAAATGGTCAAAAATTTAGTGTAGCCTCCATATCCCAACAACTTGTATTGGGCGTTTTAAATCCAAAAAATGGAAATGACCCTAAAAATGCGGTGTGGCAGTACCCAAAAGATGAAGGTATCTTCTTCTTCAACCGTATTTCAAGTGTTGGGGAGAAATGGAAACCAGCAAAAGAGTTAGGATCATCAGGACAACCACATTACATTTCCAGTACCCTTACTGGTAGTTTACTGTTTAATTTTAATAATGATTCCTCTCAATCTTCTAATTTCAAATTAGAAATCGAATAAAACAAAACAATAGTCAACTCAACAAGAACAACTCAAACTCGCCGAAAATGAAACACAAGACAAAAATCAACTCTTTACTCCTTATTATTCTAACCATGGGACTAACGGCCTTCAGCATAAAAAAGGTCCAGGTGTTCCAGCTAGTTACAGAATATAAAACCAACCCTATTGGTATTGACGTCCTCAAACCCAGATTAAGTTGGCAATTGAACTCAGACGAGAGAAGTGTGACCCAGACCGCTTATGAAATTCGCGTAGCGGACTCAAAGGTTAATCTGCAAGAAGGTGAAAATCTTATTTGGACTTCAGGAAAAGTTGAAAGTGACCAATCCGTAAACGTAATCTATGAAGGACCTAAACTGCAATCTATGCAGCGAGTATATTGGCAAGTGCGGGTTTGGGACAACAAAAACAGAGCTTCGGTGTGGAGTACTCCCGCCTATTGGGAAATGGGTATTTTGGACAAAGCCCTATGGACTGCATCGTACATTGCTATGAACGACATTACTACAGAAAAAAAATCACATCCGTCGCAGTACTTTAGAACGGAGTTCCAAACGAATAAAACCATAGTTTCGGCCAAGGTACAAGCCACTTCTTTGGGAGTCTATGAACTTTACCTGAACGGGAAAAAAGTAGGTAATGACCTTTTTACGCCAGGCTACACTACCTATAACAAAAGGTTGCAGTACCAGACCTACGATGTAACGAATATGCTGAAAGACAATAATGCCATAGGTGCTATTGTAGGCGATGGTTGGTATAGAGGAAACATAGGCTGGAAAGGCGATTATGCCTTTTACGGAAACCAACTTGCCCTTTTAGTACAATTACATATAAACTATGCCGATGGAAGTAGTGAAACTATAGTAAGTAATGGTGATTGGAAAGTATCTTACGGCCCTATACTTGAATCTGATATGTACAATGGTGAAAAATACGATGCCCGACTAGAGATGGACGGTTGGAATCAAAACGGATTTGATGATAGTAATTGGAAAAAAGTGGATATCTTAAACCATTCCAAAGATATTCTGGTCGCACCACAAGGACCTCCGGTAAGAGCAACTGAAGAAATAAAAACCAAAAAGCTCATTACCACCCCCAAAGGAGAGTTGGTATTGGATTTAGGACAGAACATAGTGGGCTGGGCCAGAATGAAGGTTAAAGGTCCTAAAGGCCATAAGGTGACCCTTAAATTTGCGGAAGTCCTTGATAAAGATGGTAATTTTTACACCAAAAACCTACGAGCAGCTGAGGCAACAGACAGCTATATTTTAAAAGGTGAAGGAGAAGAAATTTTTGAACCACATTTTACCTCCCATGGTTTTAGATACATACAGGTCATAGATTACCCAGGCAACTTAAATCCTGACGCTATTATAGGAATTGTGATTCATTCGGATATCTCACCTACCGGAAGTTTTACAACTTCAGACCCAATGATCAATCAATTACAGAGTAATATTCAATGGGGACAACGAGACAACTTTTTAGATATTCCTACGGACTGTCCACAGCGCGATGAACGAGCGGGTTGGACAGGTGATGCTCAAGTTTTTAGCATGACTGCTGCTTTTAATTTTGACGTAGCTACATTTTATACAAAATGGTTAAAAGATTTAGCATTGGACCAGCACGATAACGGATCCGTGACCAACGTAGTGCCCGACATTTTAACGGGAGGAGAAGGCGTTAGTGCCAAAGGAGGCGCCACAGGCTGGGCAGATGCTGCGGTAATCATTCCTTGGACGGTATACCAGTCTTATGGTGACAAACGTGTTTTAAAAGAGCAATATGCCAGTATGAAAGGTTGGGTAGGATTTTATGGCTCAGAAATCAGGTGAGGACTATTTATGGAACGACCCCAAGCATTGGCATTGGGGAGACTGGTTAGCCTATAATGCGGACAAACCCGATTACAATGGTTCCGTAACCGAAAAAGATTTAATTGCTACCGCCTATGCTTATCATTCCACATCACTCTTTAGCAAAATAGCCGAAGTATTAGGAAAAACCGAAGACATTGAGAAATATGCTCAGCAAGCCAAAAACATAAAAAAAGCTTTTGTACAGGAGTATGTTACCCCAAACGGGCGTTTGGTCTCTCACACGCAAACAGCTTATGCAATGGCCCTTTCCTTTAATCTGATTCCTGAAAATTTAAAGAAAAAATCCGCTGAATACTTCACTCAGGACGTGAAAAAATTCGGGCATTTGACTACAGGGTTTTTAGGGACTCCCCTACTCTGCACAACCCTTTCCAAAATAGGACGCGATGATTTGGCCTTTATGTTACTCAACAGAAAGGAATTTCCATCCTGGCTTTATCCAATAACCATGGGAGCCACTACTATTTGGGAACGATGGGACACGCAAAAACCCGATGGGACTATTATTGAAGGTATGAACAGTTTTAATCACTATTCGTACGGTGCCATTGGAGAATGGCTTTATACCCATGTAGGAGGATTGAGAATAGACCCTAAAAAACCAGGTTATAAACACATCATATTTGACCCTCACCCAGGTGGAGGGTTGACAGCTGCAAAGGCTGAATTCATATCCCTTTATGGAAAAATAAAATCTGACTGGGAGATAAAAGATGGCGAATTTCATTATGAAGTAACCATACCCGCTAATACTACCGCATCTGTAACGTTATCGGGAGCTACACTAGAAAACATTAAGCTAAACAGCGCTAAGTTAAAAGCCGAAATGCAAAAAAACTTAAAGCAAACACAGCAAGGTGTACAGCTTGAACTGGGTTCAGGAACTTACCGCTTTTCGTATCCTCAACCGGCTAAATAAAATTACCCATTACTATTTGGGAAGAACAACAAAGCCCAGCTTTAAAAGCTGGGCTTTGTTGTTCTCGGATAAATGTGGCAATAAGTTGGTACTAAAAATGTAATTGACCAAGATATGGAGCATAAAAAAAGCTACAAAGACCAAGCTCTGCCTCCCGATACTTCCTGTAAATCTACACATCCTTTTTGCGCGCCCGGAATAGGGTCATAGGCCAAGACCTCTTCCCCAATAATTTTACTGACTTTAAAAGCTTCTATTCCCCTGTTTCGTAGTGAATTCAAAACAAAAAAATTAAAGGCATCATCGGATGGTAGTTGAGCTCCCTCCTTTTTGGAGGCAACTACCTCCATATTCCATTTCTTTTTATTCTCGGCATCAGCCTTAAAATAATGGGCCACCCTTTTTTCTATATCACCTTCCGTTAAATCAGTTGAAACGTTCTTTCCAGATTTTTCAAGGGTTGTAGACAAATACTGCCCTACACCTGCTTTAAATACAGTCTTTTCTTTTTCCGTAGATATAACATCTAGATAGCCATCTATAAATTGGGCCAAGTTCAAATCTGTTGCTCCAGGCACATCTGGAGTCTTAGGTATCATTACCTCTAAGGTCTTTGAAACAATATCAGCTTCATCGAGCGAAAAAAATACAGGGTTCCATGAAACCTTTTTTTCTTGGGTACAACTTTGAATAAGTGTGACTACGGCAGATGACATGGTTAAGGAACCTAGCGATAACCCAATGTTCTTTAGTGCTTTTCTTCTTTCCAAAACAGTTGTTTAAATATTCATTTTCTTTAATTCCTCTACAGCATGATTGGCTGCTCTTGCCGTTAGAGCCATGTATGTTAGTGAAGGATTTTGACATCCTGCAGAGGTCATACAAGCCCCATCGGTAACATATACATTAGGCACTTCATGCAGCTGGTTGTATTTATTCAAAACCGAAGTTTTTGGGTCCTTACCCATTCTAGCCGTACCCATTTCGTGAATACCGCCTCCCATGTACGATTCCCTTTTGTTGGCCCTGACATCTTTAAAGCCTGAATTTTCCAACATTTCTTGGGCCTGCTCTATCCAATCTTTTTTCATCCGTTTCTCGTTATCTTTGAACTCGGCATCAAAAACAATTGTAGGTAAACCGTAGTCATCAAGCTTATCATAATTTAATGACATATGGTTTTCATGATACGGCAATACTTCTCCAAAACCGCCTAAGTTAATTCGCCAACCTCCAGGTTCCAGCATGGCTGCTTTCAATTCTTCTCCGTAGGCATACTCAGGAATCAAAGTACTAAAGTCATTACGCCCGGCACTACCTTGGTATCCGTAACCCCGTATAAAATCTACTTTTTTAGAGGTGGAATCTACATTTCTAAACCTTGGTATATAAAACCCGTTAGGTCTTCGTCCTTTATAGTACTTATCATCATAGCCATCTATTTTTCCGCTTGCACCACCACCTAATTGGTGATCCATGATATTGTGTCCCAATTCACCACTGGCATTGCCCATACCGTTTGGAAAAACATCTGACCTTGATTGCATCAAAATTGCCGTAGAAGCCATGGACGAAGCACACAAGAAGACTATTTTAGATTTAAACTCTATTACTTCCTTAGTATTGGCGTCTACAATCTTGACTCCTGTAGCTTTTTTTGTTTCCTTGTCGTACAATACCTCGCAAACAATAGAATCTGGTCTTAGCGTCATATTTCCTGTAGCCTCTGCCATGGGAAGTGTTGATGAATTTGAGCTAAAATAACCACCGTACGGACACCCGCGTTTGCAACGGTTCCTGTATTGGCAGGTTCCTCTTCCTGCCCCCGGTTTTGACCCTTCCGTAATATGAGCAACCCTACCTATGGTTAGTACACGATCATCATATTTTTCAGAAATACCATTCTTTAAATGCTCTTCAACGCAATTGAGCTCCATAGGTTTTAAAAACACGCTGTCCGGTAAATGGGATAACCCTAGGGCCTCTCCACTAATACCTACATGTTTTTCCACATGCTCATACCATGGCTTTAAATCTTTATATCGAATAGGCCAGTCTACACCAATATCATCTTTGACATTGGCTTCGAAATCCAAATCTGACCAACGATAGGTTTGCTTGCCCCATATGAGGGAACGGCCACCAACCTGTGTACCTCGAATCCAATCAAATCTTTTTGTTTCATCATAATCATATTTTGAATCGTCATTAAAAAAATGACGTGTGGTTTCATCAAAACCCCAACGCGATTGTTTTGGATATTTTTCCTTTATTTTAGCTGGGGTCTCACCTCCATTTGGTAAGTCCCACGGATCAAGGTTCATAGTTGGATAATCAACTACATGTTGTACCATTCTTCCACGTTCCAGAACTAAAGTTTTAAGCCCGTTCTCGCAAAGCTCTTTTGCTGCCCATCCTCCACTGACTCCGGTACCCACTACAATAGCATCAAAAGTTGTTGTTTCTGGTTTAATTGACATTTATCTTTTTATTAGATTATTTTAATTCTAACCACAAATAGTTTTGCTTGACTATTTTTATCGGTAATCAATCCAAAGCATTTTTTTTAAGTCATCAAAAAAATTGCTTAGAAAAGAATTTAAAATTAGGCTTTTGCATAAAAAAAGGTGTCCTGCACTGTACTGTAAAGCTCGTTTGAGATATGTTATACACGCCCTTTATAAAAACTCCTTATTAAAAAACCACGGCTGTGTAGAACAAAAATTATTGCCGTTAAAAAAGAAAATCCTACTATAAAAACAGACATCATATTTACATTACTCTTTCCCATAGCAAAGAGCCGTTACTAGGTATTGAACGTGATACATTAAACTATTTCCTTAATTACTCTATCACTTATAAAACGAATAATCAGTTCTAGGGAAACGTTCTCTCAGCAAGGTTTTAATTTTTTTTCAACCCTTTTATGCGCTGTCTTGCCCGCAAGATTTTCCACAGCTATTGGATTGCCATCACTATGATTGTAAAGTTCTACTGATTTAACCTGTTGCGTTTGGCTATCTCGCCACTCCGTGTACCGCCATAAACCATCCGTAACGGTACAACCCATAATTTTCTCTCCTCTTGGATATAAACTATATGCACCATCATTCCACGTTACATCTGGATTTTTAAGTAACGGTAATAAACTCTTTCCGTCCAAATAAGGCATTTTTAGATTGCAGGCTTCCACAAGAGTGGGAAACAAATCAACATTTTCAACCAAGGCTTTTGACACCTGCATTTCTTGAGGGGCGCTACCATCGTAATTGTTGCTAATTATCAAAGGTACCCGTACATCCAATTCAAAATTGGTATGCTTACACCATGCTCCATACTCACCGATTTTATAGCCATGGTCACTCATAAAAACAACAAGGGTATTTTTTCTCAAATCTAAATCATTCAGCGTTGTCATTATCTTACCAACTTGAGCATCCATATAACTAATTGATGCATAATAGCCATGTATTAAATCTCTTGTAAGATTATCGTCTAAAGTACCTTCCTGGGGAATACCATAATAGGCACGTAGTTCGTTCCAATTCGTAAGGGCATTAGTGTACATATTTATAGGCTCATTCCGAGATGGTACTACGAACAAATCTTTATCATATAAATCCCAGTACTTTTTAGGTGCATTAAATGGTAAGTGAGGCTTTGTAAGTCCTACGAACATTACAAAATCATCATTCTTCAGTTCTTTTAAAGTTTGTATGGCATGTTGGGTTGCCCTGCCATCCTTATAACCTTCATCAGGTACATCTGCATTTTCAAAAGCAGGGCCTCTTGTGTTTTCTCGACCTTCCTTTTGAAATTTTTCGATAAGCTCTAGATTGGATTGGCTTGCCCATGAGTTGGGTTCTTTTTGAGTAAAATTGGTCCAGCTTTCTATATCGTCCCTCCCATGATGGTAGACTTTACCAATACTTACGGTTTTATAACCATGCTCTTTAAAATATTTAGGCACCGTTAACATCTCCTTATGTACTGACCTAAGCGGGGTAAACAAATCATAAATACCAACGGTTTCGGGACGTAACCCAGTTAATATACTTATTCGTGATGGAGCGCAGATTCCTTGCTGGCTATAGGCACGGGTAAATAGTGTACCCTCACTGGCCAACTTATCAATATTAGGGCTTTTAACCATATCGTTTCCATAACAGCCCAATTCTGTTCTTAAATCGTCTATTAAAAATACTAGCACATTTTGCTTCTCCTGAGCCTTTATACTATGTAGGGTCATTATTAACAATAGAACACTCCAAATCGTGTTATTTTTCATTTTTGTAAACTTCAGTTAATTTGTCATTCGCTTAAAAAATCTTTGCCCCATTTTTCCCTTAAGTCTTTTGAAAGCGCCTTCACCTTTTCCCTATATTCGGGTTTCTCTGCCAAATTATCAAGTTCTAAAGAATCTGTTGAATGGTCAGATAACATTCTTGCGTAGGCAGTACCATCATCTTTGATCCATTCAGTATAAAATAAATCGCCTTTGATATATGTAACGGCATCTTTGAATTTACTTACTGCCCAATCTTTACTAGATTTTTCACCTTTTAAAAGAGGGACAAAACTTTTGCCTTGTACGGTTTTTGGAACATTTTCAATATCAACAAGTTCTGCAATACTTGGGTAAATATCTATATATTCTGTTATAGCATCTGTTGTTTGACCACTGGTTTTTCCTGGAACTTTTAGTAGTAAGGGTGTTCTTAAAGCCGTTTCAAATGTGACATGTTTACACCATAATTTATGATCTCCTAAATTCCAACCATGATCTCCCCAAAGAACAACTATTGTATCATCTTCTAAATCTAAGCGTTTTAACTCGTCTAATACCAAACCAATTTGCGCATCAACATAACTTACGCAAGCATAATAACCATGTATGAGTTCTTTTGCTAAATCATCAGGGATTTCCCCACTTTTAGGAATGTTGCCATAGTTACGCAATTCTCCAAAATTATGAAAGGCTTCTTTAGGGGTTGTTTCTGGTTGCTCATAATTTTGAGGTAATTCTATGTTGTTTCTATCATAAAGGTCCCAATATTTCTTTGGTGCAGTAAACGGTAGGTGTGGCTTCATAAAACCTAGAGCCAAGAAAAAAGGTTTTTTCTCGTTTTTCAGCAATTTTAGGTCGGCAATACCTTTTTGGGCAATTTTACCATCAAAATAAGCGGTGTCATTAACTTCTGCCATTTCAAATGCGGTAGCTCCTGCAACAGCTAGATTGGCATTTCCGTTTTCTTCAATATTTTTTTTAAGTTGATAATTACGAATATTACCGTCAGGAAACCAAATGGCATCCCAAGCTAAACTATCATCATCTATTTGATGATAAATTTTACCGTTTGATCGTGTTGTATAACCATTTTGTTTAAGAAACTTAGGTAATGAAGTAGCAAAGGGTACGTCTACATCTGCTCTAGTGCTATAATCAATGAAACGATTTCTTGTAGGTCTCATACCGGTAAGCAAGCTCGCTCTTGATGCCCCGCATACCGGTATATTACAATATGCGCGGTTAAAGACTAAACTTTCACTGGCCAATTTGTTCAAGTTTGGTGAAATTATGTGTTTGGCACCATAAAAATTTAATTCTGGGCGCAAATCATCCACAGCAATGAACAATATGTTTTTCGGTTTTTTTTCATGGGTTACAATAGGTTTATTATTTTCATTTTTACATGAAAGCAACAAGGTTGCTACAAATAATATGTTATATGAAAATCTATTCATTTTAAATACTTTTATCATTACCAATGCTCAATTATTGTATAGTCTTCTTTTTGCAATGTATTTTTTAGTGAATCGGCAATTTGTCGTGTTGGCGTATCTTGATCTAACTTAAATCCTTTATTACCACTAGGGGTTATAATGGGCATATTACCGGCGATTTTATTAAGAATATCGCCTTGAGAATCCATCCAATTGAACATTTTCTTTGAAAGGGTGTCTTTTACGGGTTTTAGTTCTTGAACGTTGGCCAAGTTGTGCTGTTCAAATGGATCGTTCTGAATATCATATAACTCTTCAAAAGGTTCATTTTTAAACGTATTTGCCCCTCTTTTAATAAAGTAATCTACATATGTTTTTCCCGTGAGATTGTTCTCTACTACTTCTAGAGAATTAAAGTTTCTAATGTATTTGTATTTCTTGTTACGAATCATTCTTGAGGGGAAAATTTCTGAATTCAGTATATTTTGATTGGTTCTAACACCGTATACATATTCGTTTATTTCAACATCCTTACCTTGAAGTATTGGTAGAAAACTTTTACCATCCATATCTGGCATAGCTTTTCCGCCTGCAATATCCAAAAAGGTGGGTAGTACATCTGTGTAATGAACAAGTTGATCAGAGACTGATCCGGCCTTTATTACCTTTGGCCAACGTACAACAAAGGGTACTTTAAGGCCAATATCCTTAACAGTGAATTTGCCCGAAACACCATGATCTGCACTATAAATAAAAAGTGTATTGTTACTTAAATACGTGTCAACTAAATTTAAAACATCTTCTAGTTGCGTATTATCTTCTTTTATACTTCTATAGTAACCTGCTTTAGACTTTACATATTCTGGGTTTGTCTTTTTATCCTCATTAAAGGGATAAAATTTAATATCCTCTGCTTTAGGGTTATCAACTTCAAAATATTTTCCGTGCGGATATTTTGAGGTTATGAACATACAAAATGGTTTAGTCGTATTTTTTAAATAATTTTCTATGCTATCTAAGGGAATGTAATCTCTTGGTACGTTTTCCTTAGGCACTGGTTCCCATTCTCTATCCCATTGATAAACATTAGAGGGTTTTACATGACTTTTTCCGGCCAATACTACTTCATATCCCAATTTTTTCATGTGGTCGGTAACACTTTCAATAGTTGGTCTTGTAGCCGTATGATTGGCAAAACACCCATTTTTTAATGGATATTTTCCTGTAAAGAGTTGAGATCTACTTGGTGCACAAATTGCTTGACCGGTAAACGCGTTTGTGAACAATAAACCTTCTTGAGCTAAACGGTCTACGGCAGGTGTATGTACTTTTTCATTACCATAGCAACCATAATCATATACATCTTGGTCATCTGCCAAATAGAAAATGATATTGGGTGCTTGTTCATTATTTGTTTCAGTTTTTTTTAAACGATTAGTCATATTCTTAGCGTTACTGCCACAAGAAAAAGAATAAAGAATTAGACAAAAAAGACTAGTTTTTAGAATTAGGTTCATCTTATATTTTTAGTACACAACAATTCTTATTTGTAAATAGAAATCAAATTATTTTTCTATATCTGCTTTTTTCAATTTAAACTTGAGGGGTTTAACGATCCTATGACAATTAAGTTCTGACTAAAGACTGGAAATTTTACTTTTCTCTGCTTATCTTGTTACGAACCTTCGCTCTAAATTCTACTTAAAAAGCCGTTGGCTTCAGTTTTTCCTTTAGAAATTTTACTAGTTTTCCAAATCCTGTCTAACATATCATTAGGTCTAGTGATTTTCTTGATAACTTAAAATTGAATCTATTACAAGTCATACCAGAAACATGCTCGATGTTTATTACTCCGCGTCAAATTGTATTACCCCTCTCTTTAAAGAGTTTGACTTTAATTCTTTAGAACCCAATTTTAACACCTCTCCTTCTCCTATGTATAATACTATATTAGCACCATGAGCTTTAGCCGTCTTACGAACTACACCAAATCGCCCTTTGAAATACAGGTTCAATTCATCATTTTTATAAATGGCATTGTTCCTGTCCTGTACAATGATAATGTCGGTTATAAGCGAATCTTCAACTTTGGAGATTACAATGGCACCTACAATCTTATCTTCGTCCCATAATGGTTCTACCTTTTGAATACTAGCTTCTTTTTGAGTTGAAGGTTCAAATATTCCAATATAGGGTCTATCCCAAGCTTCGCCCTGTTGCCTAACGGCCAATACTTGCGTCTTTTTATCTATATACCCGTTTTTTGCTTCGCGAGTTGGAGGTGCCAATGCTTTGGTGTATTCCCTAGAAACTCCTTCTGGAATAAAAAGGTGCATGTAAGTATTGTCAAATTCAATATCAAACCTAACCTTTATTCCTTTTTTAGTAGCCTTAGTTGATTGTGTGTCCTCATAATAACGCCATCCGGGAGACTTCACTACGTCACCAATGTCATTTTGATAGCGGTCTGTTTTTTTTAGTGCCAATTCCTGATTTTCCAAAGTAAAAATTTGAGTTCTATCGCCTATATTATGATAGACATAATCATGGAATTTATTCTCATCATTGGATTTAGAGCGAAACATATCAAAATAATATCCCGTAGTTGCGCTAGTTCTTATAATACTTAAGGTACGTTCCTGTTTTGCATTGTTTACGGTATCATCCAAGAATTGAGTAGCAAAATTGAACTCTTTGGATATTCTTTCTTCCAAATGCTTGGGTTCCGCTGCGATATTTACCGTTTTATTCTGCCAAACATTAGCCTTGCCCTTCCATGAACCCTCGTCCCGCCCATGGGAAGAACCGTTCACGATTACTGTATTATTTCCCGCGTATAATCTGAAATAGTGTTCGTGCAAAGGAATTTTTCGCTCAGGAACAGAAGCCGGCAGACCCGCATTGGGCGCCATTATATAGCCCGCTCCATACAATTCCATACTTATTCCCGTAAGGTGACTATGTACGTAGTGAGCTCCGCCTATAATACCGCATAATCCATACGTTTCATTATTTTCATCAACATAATTTCGTTGAAGAGCTATACCCGCATGGTCTACAATAACGGTGGCTTTATCCAAGTTAACCGAGTCTTTTATTTTTTTGGGTACGGACTGCCCCCAAAATAGCTCCAACAAATTAAAATTATCAAAGACACTACCCGTGGATAGGTTTGGTCTATGACCTCCATTGGCCTCATAAGAATTTTTAAGAGCTAATTCCGCTTTATTCTGCAATGTCTTATATCCTTTTCTTGATGCAAGGTTCAATGTGTATCTATACAAATCCCCTGTAAAGTCATTATACCGTTTTGAATCTCCGTATCTAACAAAGGTCCTGTTGGGGTGCCGTAAATAATCGAATAGAAAGTTTCCTTCAAGAACATGTTTATAATCTGCCGCTACGTTCATTTCCGGTTTTACACTATCTACAATATTCAACACCATCATAATAATGGGCATAAAACTGTAGCTAAGTGATTCCGGCCAAATTCCTTGCCCCGAGAACATAGGCAAGATGGTGTTCTTGAACGAGTTTTGATGCGCTGTACCCTTCTCCCAAAAAGTTTTGAACAAACGCTCACGTTCCATGTCATCTTCAATACATAAAATTCCAAATAGTGCTCCAGGTGCGGTAAGTATAGGATGGTTGGAAACTCTCTTACCATGTACATCCGGCTTTCCATATTCTTGCAGAACATTGCCTACCATATTGGCAATTGCCTTTTGTGCTTTAGTATTATCAAAAGCAACTAAGTGACCCTTGTCTTTATCAAAGACCTTTACATTTTTTTGCTTTAAATAATTGTAGATAAAATCGTAGGCTACGGCAAATGGGGCATATGTAGTTCTTGGATCAAAAAAAGCATACCCGCATATAGTAGTGGTTTCGGGCGTTTTAATAAACAAAACATCTGTGTACACGGCTAAAATATCAGCTGCAAACTGTGCATATTTTTCATCTTGTGTTATGAAATATAGCGCTCCTGCATTAGCCGCTAGAGACAATACCTCGTTATGCGCAGCTGCTATTGGGCCGGCTTCTCTTTCTTTGTTCTCATGGTCATGAACCGCAAACGCGGGTATTCTATTTAAAATAATCAACGGATGGGTCTGATGAACTTCCAAAGCTCCATCTACATGTTCATGCAATTGAGAGACGACACTTTCTGCCCAATCATATTTTTTAATTTTCTCTAAAACAAAATCTCTTTCCTGTTGTGTTGTATAAATTATGGGATGTTGCAATGACTGCCCCTTAACCGTAATTGCCGTTAAAAAGAGAACTATAGAAATCCCTTTAAGAAATAGTTGATTTATCAAATAACATCCTGTAAGAGATTCTATACTAGATTTTCCATGCTCCATATTAAGTTTAGTTCAAAAATTTTTGATTTTAATTCTTATCTATGAAATCCAACAAAAGTGCTTTTACATTTTTTACAGTTCCCAACTCCAGTCCTCCGTTCGTTGCTCCAGTTATCCAGTACAAAATCATACCTGCATCCGAACAATCCCATTTTCCCTTTTGAAACTTAACAACATCATCAACTTCGGCAATTTTCCCCTGAAGCCAGATTTGTTGCAGTCTAGAATCCGGGTGGTTTTTGGCCCAATCCCATTCTGGCAATGCTACTTTTAAATGAGTGTTTTGATCCGGAATACGAACTTCTTCCACTCCAAAATCCAATATTCGCTGCCATGTGTAAAAGTCTCCCGCATTATCATTAGCTGGATGATGCGTTACTACTTTTACATATTTATGTTTTGGTTTTTCCGATGCATCTAGGGCCATTCCAATAATATCGGGCTCCCCTGCCTCGATAATCCAAAGCGGATCCTTTTCGGATGAAGCGTTAATTGCAGTTTTTAAATCGTTCACCGTTTTTTCTTTTTGCCAACTAGCATCTAAAAAAGTTAAGCCCGAAAAACCACCCCACCTTCTTGCCGTAACATCGCACGAACTCTGCATTAATGCATGTCTTTCATTTTCCGCTCGCTCAGAAATTCGGTCATCCCTAACCAAATCACAACTATGGGAATAATGCACAAGTCTATTATCTAGATTTGCAGCTCTTAATAGTGCCAAAGAAACAGCAGTACCCCCTAAATCATCAGGATCAGGGGAATTCCCATCTGCAACAATAGCAATGCGCCCCGCTGGTGGTTGAATCTCCGGAAACGTTTTTGACTCCTTTATATTAGTTTGCCCCATTAAGGTTCCACACAAAACCATGCAAAAAAGGAACAAGTAAACAACAATGCATTTTTTCATTTCCATTTGAAATCAATAGATATCTCTCAAAATTAACTTTCAAATAAAATGATAGCATCCTGTACTGTCCCGATGTAGTCATTTCTAAAACAGAATTAGCACTTCACCAAAAAAATAATTTTGGTAATTCCTTCTTTTCATTAATTTTGAAAACCGACATTGCTCCATTGTTAAAATTGCCCACTCCGTTTTTTGCATCATTTTAGGTTCCAAGGGTTTCCATAAAACCATATGGTTACCAAGAAAGATTAAATCATTTTTTTATAATACTTGCTTCATATCAAAACTGTGTCAAGAAACTAAAAATCACTCATGTCAACACTGAATCGTAACCGGTTTATGATTTTTTTTCTCCTCCTAGGAGAATGCCTTCTTGCGCAAGAAAATGATTTCCATTTTCGCCATTTATCAGTAGAGAATGGGCTTTCAAACAATTCGGTAATTGCTATTGAACAAGACCGTTTGGGGCAAATGTGGTTTGGCACCCGAAATGGCTTAAACAGATATAATGGCACCAACATTGACATTTTTAAACATGTTCCTGGAGATTCGACCAGTTTAAGCAATAGCGACATTTTATCTATAAATGAAGATAGTGATGGATACATTTGGGTAGGAACCTATAATGGGCTTAACCGGTACGATCCCGTTAAAAATACTTTTAAGAGCTTCTATAAAAGAAACGGTCCTGATGGTTTATGCAACGCTGTAGTTATTTGCAGTAAAGAAATAGGGAATGGAGAAATTTGGTTCGGTACGGCAAATGGAATATCAATCTTTAACAAATCTAAAAACAACTTTACCCATATACTGCACAAAGAAGGTGATGCCAATGGCCTGCCAGGCGAGAACATACAACGTATTTTTATTGATGAAAACAAACGGATCTGGATAGCGACTACAAAGGGCTTGGCCAGATTGGAGAGTAGGGACAATGATAGATTTACCTTTAAACAGTTTAACAACAATGATGGGACTGAAAACCTTTTCATTCAAGATATAAACCAAATAGATTCTACCACCTTAGGTATAGCAACCAAATACAACGGCTATATGCTGTTCAACACTGAGAATGAAAAATTTCTTTTACACAACGAACAGATTATTCCCCTCTCTGCAGATGTGCGCGTTGTTCAATCTTCCAATGATGGATCCGTTTGGCTAGGAACCTCACATGGGGTACGGGTCATAGGGCCCGAAAAAAAAATATGGGATTTAAAAAGTAACAATAGGGCAAAAAACTCATTAAGTCAAAATTTTATTAAATCTGCTTTTAAGGATAAAAATGGAACCATCTGGTTGGGCACATATAGTGGTGGTGTTAATATATGGACAGAGTCTAATGAAAACTTCGTGAATTTCGTCAATCATGATATTGATAATAATATAGTTAACTCAATTGTTTCAGATGATTCCTCTAATATATACTTTGGTACGGAAGGAGGAGATATTACCATCCTGAATCCAAAAAACAAAAAACTTGAGACCCTTAATTTATCGGATGCTGAAGAACTTAGACCTAACAACATTCAAACTTTATATCTTTCTAAAAAAAACATACTATGGGCGGGGGTTTTAAACTATGGTATTCTCGTGTATGATGTCCATTCAAAAAGAATGTTGCAAGATGTCATATCCAATGAACTTAAAGACTATCTCAAGAATACGGGTGTATACGTAATAAAAGAAGCAAAAGACCAAGTATACTGGATAGGTACGTTTGGCAAAGGGTTGGTCAGGTATGATTTAAAAACCAAAACTTTTAGAACCTATGGAAAAAAAGAGAAAACAGGGCCGGTACTCTCGTCAAACGTTATAAAGACCTTATGTATAGATAGTATGGGTAGGATATGGGCTGGCGGTTTGGGAGGCTTAAACCTAATTACATTTAAAGATGAGGAAGAAAACCAGTATGAAGTATCTCAATTCTTTAGAAGTACACTTTACGGAAATGATATTAAGACGGTAATCGAAGACGGTAAACAACAAATTTATGTTGGCACAAAAACCGAAGGTTTATTTAAGTTTAACGGTTTAGATTTTGAACAAATACCATTAAATAAAGAAAACTCCGTTTCTTCAGTATTCACTATTATTGAAAATGCCAAAGATGAATTTTGGCTGAGTACTGATAAAGGAATAGTTAAATACAATGCTAGCTCCAAAGAGTCTGTGGTTTACGACCAACGCTATTCATTAAATAGTAATGAGTTTAGCCCAAACGCAGGTTTGCGATTAAATGATGAAAAAATCTATTTTGGAGGTAACGAAGGGGTCACATTTTTTAATCCTAAAAAACTAATTACCAATACCTATGCTCCAAAAATTATCCTCTCGGATTTGCAAATAAAGAACAAATCCATACCCATAAATGATGAACGGAAAATATTAACGAGCACCATAACCTATTCCGATGAAATTACCCTGAATCATCAGAACTCTCATTTTTCCATTAATTATTCCATGCCAAGTTATATAAGCCCCAATAACAATAGTTATGCCTACAGGCTGGTTGGTTTAGATGACACATGGACATTCACAAAAAATACTGAAGCTTTTTATACACTTCAAAAACCAGGAGATTACCTATTTGAGGTAAAAGGTGCAAATAATGATGGTATTTGGAATGAAAGCGCAACACAGCTAAAAATCACCATTAAACCTGCCCCATGGAAAAGCAATTGGGCTTTTGCCCTATATGGTCTACTAATTGCTATTGGCTCTTTCAGTTTATACCTCATTGTAAAATCTCAGGCGCGGTTGAAACAGGATTTACGATGGGAGCAGTTGGAAAATAAGAGACAGGAAGAAAATCATTTAGCCAAACTGCAGTTTTTCACCAATATATCACATGACTTTAGAACTCCCCTAACCCTAATTTTAGGTCCCTTACAACAAATACTTGCAGATTATAAAGGTAGTAGCCTAATGTATAAAAAATTGTTGGTCATAGAAAGTAGTGCCAATCACCTACTTCAATTAATCAATAGGTTAATGGACTTTAGAAAATTAGAAGACCGCCAATCCAAACTGCAAGCCGCCGAAGGAAATATCATAAAATTTCTACGGGAAATATATTTGTCCTTTACAGAATATGCCAAGGATAAAAAATACACTTATACTTTTGAGAGTTCCCACGAAGAAATCTTAGTTTTCTACGATAGATATAAACTAGAGCAAGTTTTTTATAACCTCATCTCCAATGCATTTAAGTATACGCCAAACGGTGGCAAAATTGGTATCTATGTTTACAAAAACCATGAAAACATTTTTATAGATGTAAAAGATACAGGAATTGGTATTCCCTACCCCTATCTTAAGCAGGTTTTTGATAGGTTTTTTGAAGTACCCGAAGAAAAAAACGTAGGCCCCAATTATACAAAAGGAACAGGCATAGGGCTTGCCATTGCCAAAAACACCGTTGAGTTGCACCATGGATCTATAAAGGCTCTCAATAATGAAGGAAAGGGAGCCATTTTTAAAGTAAGTTTACCGCTAGGAAAAGAACATCTTTCAGAAGAGGAAATCATTCCTGATTTTAAGTTCAGTGATGATATTGCACAATACACCTCTCAATTAACCCATGGGGATAAAGAGTTAATTTTTGATGACCCAATTGAAAACCTTCGCCCAAACAATGAATTGCCCTTAATCTTAATTGTTGAGGACAATGACCAGTTACGATCATTTTTTAAAAATTTCCTAGGTAAAGAATATGCAATTAAAGAGGCTAAAAATGGAAAAGAAGGGTTGAAAAAAGCACTGAAATTTAATCCTGACTTGGTTATAAGCGATGTAATGATGCCTAAAATGTTCGGAACAGAATTATGTGTGCACCTTAAGCAAAATATTAAAACAAGCCATATACCCGTAATTTTACTTACAGCTCGTACCTCCTTAATATATAAATTTGAAGGTCTGGAAAGTGGTGCAGATGACTACATTAGCAAGCCCTTTAATATTAAAGAATTTAAATTAAGAGTACGAAACCTGTTGGAATCTTCAAGACGTTTGAGAGAAAAATTCTCAAGTGAAACCCATCTCTTGGCCAGTGAGCTAACCGTAACTTCCTTAGATGAAAAATTACTGGAAAAAGCCATGACAATTGTAGAATCCAACATTTCCAACGCCGAGTTTGATGTTGCTACATTTTGTAAAGAATTAGGAGTAAGCCGTACAATGTTATTCTCTAAAATAAAAGCATGGACTAATTTTACTCCAAAAGAATTTATTAGCGAAATAAGGCTAAAACGGGCGGCTCTTTACTTTGAACAAAGTAAAATGAATATTTCCGAAGTAAGTTATGAAGTAGGCTTTCGAAACCCTAAGTATTTTAGCAAATGTTTTCGTAAAAAATATGGGAAAACCCCTTCTGAATATATTAAGAAGTTTTCTTGATAGTTAAAGAAATAAGGTATCAAAGGGAAAATCAAATTACTAAAAAATGACGCTTTTAATTTTCAATTAAAAAAGTCCAGCAAAGAAATGCCGGACTTTTCAACTTAATTGTTCTTCCGTTTATCTACTGCCGTTTCGTTGAATCCTTATCGTCATCAGCCTCTATTAATGGTTTATACCGATTTAAAAAGTGTTTCTGCATCGCTTCCATTTGTTCGTGCATTTCGTCAATTCTCATAAAATCTTTGCCAAAATCACTTTCAAAAAAATCATCGCTAAAGAAACGTCTGGTAAAAAGTGAATCTTCTTTAAAGAAATCACCAAACCCTTCTTGGTCAAAGTTGAAGCTTGAGAAGTTCTTATAAAATCTTGATTGCATTGACTTTAGAACACTATCTCGGTCAAATGAGGCAAGCTCATCCAGATTGCTGCCAGACGAATAAGAGTAGATAGAATCATAACGAATTAAGTTTCCCGCTTCATCAAATTCCTTATTAATTTTCCAGCTACCCATAGGTGTATATGTCGTATTTTCTTTATTTTGAGCTATATGTTTATCTCTGCTCTCTTTCTCTTGACTATTGCAAGCGGTGCATAAGAAAGCTGCCAATAGCATCACAGTGTATTTTTTCATCTTTATAATATTTACGGTTATACAATCCTATTTTAAATATAAAAGATAAGAAAGGCCGGCATTGCCGACCTTGAATAAGCCATTTTAGGTTATGAAATTCTAATACTTCGTGGCGGTTTTTGTATAGCTTCTTCCTTTTTCGGAAGGTGAATCGTAAGTACTCCTTCTTTATAACCTGCCTTGATTTTATCTTCTTTTACCGTTTCAGGCAATGTGAAAGAACGTTTAAATGAAGAATATCCAAACTCACGTTGTATATAATTGTCATCTTTATGTTCATTACTTTTTTCAACTTCACTGGTAATTGAAAGTACCTTATTGTCAATATCAATTTCAAAGTCGGATTTTTTGAGACCTGGAACGGCCATATCCACAACATAAGCATCTTTAGTTTCTCTAATGTTTACCTTAGGCAAGGTCATTCCTAAGTTAAAATTAGAGGTAAAAACCAAAGGAAAATCTCTATTGAACACTTCATCTATCCAAGAAGACCAACTTGGGAGGCTAAGGTTGTTATAATTTGAATTAGCAAAACCTCCATTTTTTACATTCACTAGATTACTCATAGCTTTAATTTTTTTTAGTTAAACTTCATCCAAATGTGTGTACGGTAAGAGGCAAAATGAATGCCAAATAAAATGTATTCTGTCAAAATTTCAAAAACTGAAAAAATGACATATTACACTGATATTTAAACAATTAAACTTTCTATAGATAATAAATAGTATTTTATAAATGCAGAAATCAAAATCTGATGTTCTACTTGAATTATTTTGAAAACCTATCTAAAAAACTATTCTCCCTAGGAATAAGCAATACCATTAAGACGAGCATGCTAATCAACCCTAGAAGCAAAAAGAAATTTCCATAAGGGTAGTACCAAAGCTTTAGGGATGCCCCAAAAACAGTAGTAAAAAAACAAAACACCCCCAACCCTATTTGATATTTGGTTTTTTTCATAACAAAGCATATTAAGGGTTAAGCCGTATGTAAAGCCAATATTCGCTGCAACTCTGGCTTAAGAGTAGATTTAAATAAAGTCAGAGTCAACACTTCGTTCTTAAAAATTTGCTTTCCTATTTCATTGTATCCAGATTTGGGAAGATAGAAATCACAGACTAGAGGAAGCGCCAATGGCTTACTGCCGTCATCATTGCCGATGAGTTTGAGTCTAAGCTTATCATTCTTGATTTCAACGCTATAGTTGTTAGGCTTTAATACGGGGGAAGCGATACGAACTTGAATATATTCATCTTGCACGTTCATATCAAACTTTTCTACCCGGAAACGTTGCTGAGCACTTTCATGATTCATTGCTCGATTATCAATAGCTTGTGTTTGCATAACAGAAGATATTTAATATTAAACAATAGATTATGAAACTCACCCGTTGGTGAGCTGAAAAACAAAATACTTAATTTCCGATTTACAAAAAATATACCAAATTTATTGACAGGTCCAACTGTCAGTTTATGGTAAAATCAGGCTAGTATATTTACTTTTATTGCGTCATCCTGTTTTCTGGGAAAAGAGCTTTTTTAATAATATTGTACCATCTGTGAAATGAATCGCTTTCACTTTACCAGCTATTTGTTCAGCTTTTAATAAGCAATGGGTTTCTTAGTCTAGATACTATTGGAATTTAATCCTTATTTACAGATAAAATGCAAGTGTATACAAACTTGTCATGGCTATGGTTTTTCATTAAAAAAAGTTAAACGAAAGTCTAATTAATTTAAAAATTAAAAAGAAGTTGAAAACTATAAATTTAGT
The DNA here is from genome assembly GCF_030549125.1 of Zobellia sp. 1_MG-2023. NCBI lineage: Bacteria > Pseudomonadati > Bacteroidota > Flavobacteriia > Flavobacteriales > Flavobacteriaceae > Zobellia > Zobellia sp. 1_MG-2023. Next base: position 39,872 of record NZ_JAUOSY010000007.1, read on the forward strand.
AACTGATTATTTGAGCCGCTATTCTATTAGAATTATTTTCTTTGAAAATAAAAAAACCAGTTCATTTCTGAACTGGTTTTTGTCGGGGTGGCAGGATTCGAACCTGCGACCTCCGCGTCCCAAACGCGGCGCGATAACCGGGCTACGCTACACCCCGAGTGGTTATCAATATTATTTCAATACTTGAGAAATTTTTCTGCCCTCGCAATTTGCTTTGACAGCTATTGCGGAGAGACAGGGATTCGAACCCTGGGTAAGTGTTTCCACCTACGACGATTTAGCAAACCGCTCCTTTCGGCCACTCAGGCACCTCTCCAGTAATCTCTTCAATGAACTTAATTTTAGTACGTCTCCGTGGCTAAAATTGCGGTTGCAAATGTATGTTTTTGTATTCAAGTTCGCAACTATTTTCTTTATTTTTTTCAATAAGTTTAAAACTATTTCTAAATGGCCTCTAAAATAATTTGAATCGCCTACTTTCTAATATTCATACCCCCTTATCATTCAGGATATTCCACTCGCAGATGGTAGATGTTTATCAATTTTTGCTTAAAAATCTTTTTTATCGCCTCTATCTCCTTAAAGGTAATATTAGCGTTCAAAAACTGTCCGGCGCTCATTTGGCCCGCTACAATTTTATCCACAAATTCTTCAATAATTCCCGAAGTAGGATTCTTTAAACTCTTGGATGCGGCTTCAACCGAATCTGCCATCATAAGTATGGCCGTTTCTTTTGAAAAAGGTATGGGCCCAGGATATCTAAAGTTAGCTTCATCCACATCTTCTTCCAACTCTTGTTGTTTTTTATAAAAATAATAAACCAAAGATGAACCGTGATGCGATCGTATAAAATCTATGACTCGATCCGGTATCTTGTTTTTTCTGGCCAGTTCAATTCCATCAATTACATGGTTGATTATTATTTTACCACTATCCTTTGGCGACAATTCATCATGAGGGTTTACATTGGTAATCTGGTTCTCCGTAAAATAAGTGGGGTGGTTCATTTTCCCAATATCATGATATAGCGCCCCTACTCTGACCAACATAGCATTTGCACCAATTTCGTTTGCTGCAGCTTCCGCTAGGTTCGCTACTTGTAATGAATGATGAAAAGTTCCCGGAGCTTTATTAGAAAGCTCCTTTAACAGCTTAGAATTGGTATCCGATAGTTCCAACAAAGACACATCGGAAACCAATCCAAAGACCTTTTCATATACATATATAAGTGGTTGCACAAAAAGGGTTATCATTCCGTTCAAAAAGAAAAGCCCCAACGTAAACCATTGAATATTGTCCAGATTTCCTTCATGTATGATATGAAAAGCTAAATAGCCCACAACATATATCAAAGTAATTTGCCCTACGGATATAAAAAGATTGGCTCTTTTATAAAGTTCGGATACCGTGAGTATAGTAACAATTCCCACAATTATCTGTAGAAAGATGTATTCAAAACTGTTGGGAACTACAAAGCCCAAAATAAGTACGGTCAACACATGAACAAAAAGACCTAACCTAGCATCAAAAAAGGTCTTAAGCACCAAGGGTAAAATGCAAATGGGCACTACAAAAACAAAGGCTTCATCATATTTAACTACCATAGTGGTAACAAATACCATGAACAGAATATTAAAGAAAATAAAGGTAACCTTAGTGCTATTCTCAAAATTCTCTCTCCTATACTTTTTTAGGAAGAGAAATAGCATCATGAGCACTAGGGCAACCAAAACGGTATAACCGAACAATATAAAATAATAGTTGTTGGCCGTCCATAATTCGGACTCATATTCCGTTTTTAGGGAGTTCAGCACATTTAAATTTTCGGCCTCAACAACCTCTCCTTTGGCTATAATGAGTTTTCCCTCATCTACCGTTCCCCTGGTATGTGATATGCCTGATAACGCTTCATTCAGCGCTTTTTCAGAGAGATTTTTATCATACGTAATGTTTGGCCTCACAATATCCAAGAACAAGTCTTGATATTCTTGAGCATATATGTCTAAATCTTTCTTTTGAAGAATTTTTTTAAGTACAGTTCTCAAGTCCTTAATCTGAACAAAATTGCTGACCGCAACACGCTCCGCTTGGTTATCATTTACGAGATAGAACTGTTCTTTTACCCCTGGTTTACTGTTTTTTGCCAGAACTCCGTTTTTATACAACTGTTCTAGGATATCCTTCCCCGCTCCATCCAAAGCTTCCAGGGCACTTGGACTAAATCGTTCGCCAGTAAATACCGTAGAAAATTTTTGCTCGTATTCTTGGGCTACTTCTTGTTTAACAGAAGTATCTAGTTTAAAATAATCTATTTGATTATTAAGAAGCTCGGTCTTTTCCTTAGAAATATCTTCATTACTTTTTTGTATGGAAAAGTCAAAAGGAGCATACAGATTCTCATACTGCCATGGTTTTCCTTTTTGAAACTCGTATTTAAATTTTCCCCCTTGGGGAAAGAATAAAACTATACAAACCACCGATACCAAGTATAGAAAATACTTATATAAAAGCGATTGGTTTTTAAAAAGTCTATCCAAAAAATTGCGCATGGGCCATGTATCTGAGTCAAAAATAGAAAATTATAAACTTCCGAGGGGCTTTTATCAAAACAACGAAATGTATTGCCTATTAATTTCTTAGTTTTGTGATACGAGAAATTCTTGTCTTAATATGAAAAAAGTAGTCATTGTATCTGCCACCAGAACTCCAATAGGTAGTTTTATGGGAGCGTTATCCTCAATTCCAGCTCCTAAACTTGGGGCTTCGGCCATAAAAGCGGCACTCGCTAAAATAAATCTTGAACCCAATCTAGTTGAAGAGGTTTTAATGGGTAACGTTGTTCAAGCAGGAACCGGACAAGCCCCCGCAAGACAGGCGGCAATTTTTGCAGGAATTCCTGATAATGTACCCTGTACTACCATAAATAAAGTCTGCGCTTCCGGTATGAAAGCCGTTATGCAGGCAGCTCAAGCTATTGCCCTAGGCGATATTTCAATTGCAGTGGCCGGAGGAATGGAAAATATGAGCCTTATTCCGCATTATGTTCATATGAGAAACGGACAAAAATTTGGCCCCACTACTTTGGAAGACGGAATGCAAAAAGACGGTCTGGTAGATGCTTACGACCAACAAGCTATGGGAGTTTGTGCCGATGCATGTGCAACAGAATACAAGTTTTCCCGAGAAGACCAAGATAATTTTGCCGTGCAGTCTTACAAAAGGTCCGCAGAAGCATGGAAAGACGGGAAATTCAACAATGAGGTAACGCCAATAGAAGTACCTCAGCGTCGTGGAGAGCCTGTAGTTGTTTCCGAAGACGAAGAATTCAAGAATGTGAGAATGGATAAAATTCCCGCACTGCGTCCAGCCTTTTCAAAAGACGGAACGGTTACCGCAGCAAATGCTTCTAGTATTAATGATGGAGCTGCTGCACTGGTTTTAATGAGCGAAGAAAAAGCGAAAGAACTAAACTTAAAACCCTTGGCTACTATTAAAAGTTATGCCGATGCCGCTCAAGAACCAAAATGGTTCACTACCGCACCGGCCAAAGCACTTCCAAAGGCTATTGCCAAAGCTGGTATTTCAATAGATGACATAGACTTCTTTGAGTTTAACGAAGCGTTTTCCGTGGTAGGATTGGCTAATATGAAACTATTGGGGTTAACGGATAAAAATGTAAACGTAAATGGTGGTGCCGTATCCCTAGGACATCCGTTAGGTTGTTCTGGGGCGCGTATTCTTATAACGCTGCTGAATGTCTTAGAGCAGAACAATGCAAAAATAGGGGCTGCCGCAATATGTAATGGCGGAGGTGGCGCTTCTGCAATAATTGTAGAACGATAAAGAACACCTTCATTCAACCAAACATATGCAATACGGAATTTGTCCCCTAAGTATAGTTTCCGTTCGTGTAAATGCCGATGAAACGTCAGAAATGGTTTCTCAATTGGTATACGGCGAACATTTTAAAGTCTTGGAGCGTAGAAAGGCTTGGAGCCGCATTCGCCTTGCTTTCGATAAATTTGAAGGATGGGTGAACAATCACCAAATGACCCTAATTTCCGAAGAGACATATAAGAGTATAGAGTCTTCTAAAAACGTAAGTTACACTTCAGACCTTATTTCTTTCGTAGAAACGGAAAACTCAGTTCTCTTACCCGTGATTCTGGGATCAACAACAAGTAATTGCTCTATACTTTCCCATACTTTTGACGGTAAATGCAACGGTAACAAAAAAGACAAAAGCCAAATCATACAGACGGCATTACTATACCTGAACGCTCCATACTTGTGGGGCGGAAAAACTCCTTTTGGTATTGACGCCGCAGGATTCACCCAAATGGTGTATAAAGTTAACGGGTACCGGCTACTTAGAAAAGCGGCCGATCAATCCGGCCAAGGTCATGCATTAAGTTTTATTGAGGAAACCGAAGCTGGGGATTTAGCTTTTTTTGACAACAATGAAGGTGAAATTTACCATGTTGGCATTATCATGGAAAATAACTACATCATTCACGTAGATGGAAAAGTACGGATAGATCGTATTGACCATACCGGAATATTCAATAATGAAACAGGTAGTTACACCCATAAACTTAGGGTAATCAAACAAATTGTTTAGACCCAAAAAAAAACGGCATAAAAAAAATCCCCTAGGAAATTCCTAGGGGATTTTTTGTGCTTATAAACAGGGGATTACTCTCCTAAAAGCTTCTTAACTCTTGTAAAGTTCTCCGTGTCGCCCATTGCGCCATAGATATTTTTCAACTGCGTTAAGATTCCTTGGTTATCTGGGTTCAACTTTAAAGCATCCTCCAATACAGTAGCTCCTTGAGTGAAAAGGTTATCTTTCTTTTCTTTTAGCTCATCATAACGAGCAATATCTTTTTTAGAATTGCCCAACGAGTTCATCTCATCAATTAGACCGTTACCTTCGTTAACGTAAGTTGTAGAAAGGTTTAACTGAGCATTAGTGTAACCAGGGTTGATTTCCAAAGCTTTCTTGTAAGAAGCTCTCGCATCTTCCAAGTTACCCTGCTCCATGTTAATTACCCCAATGTTGTAATGTAAATCTGGATTATCAGGAGCTACAGAAGCTGCTTCCGCCATTAACTCTTTAAACTTTTCCTTATCACCCATCTTGTAATACAGGTTGGCTTCGTTCAAGATCAGGTTTACATCCTCTGGATCGTTAGCTCTTGCCGCTTTATAAGCTTCCAAAGCTTTATCATCTTGTCCTAATTGAGTATAGATTAAAGCCGTATTCTTAACGATTTCAGCTTTCTTAGACGGAGATCTCTCATCTTTAGGGTCTTTGTAAGTTCCAGACTTTACCATCAAATCTCTTTGAGTTTTGTCCATCTCCTCTTCTTGACCTGTCTCTACATTAGTAGCTTTATAGATAACACCACTACCGTCGTAACCTATTTCTTGAAGTTCGTTATAGTAAGACAACGCCTCTTCATAGTGACCACCGTTTACAGCGCTACTTGCCGCATAGTAAAGGTAAGATGTATCCTTTGGGCTAATCTTGTAGCTGGTATACAACTTCTCTGCAGCTTCTTTAAACTTCTTGTTACCGTTATCTTCTACAGCAGAGTTTACCAAATCAGCACTTAAGGCAGACATGTGTTGTTGAGTTTCATCGGAATATTTTTTCTTTCCGCTTTTTTCCTCTACTTCAATCACTTTTTGAAAAGCATCCGCTGCTTTTTTGAAAGCACTGGCATCACCTTTTTTCGCTAAATCTGCATAAGCTTTACCGCTTACGAAATAGTATTGCGCCTGTAATTTTGCATCAGCTCCTGAAATGGAACCCGAAACAGCTTCAAGTGCGCTACTTGCAGAAGCAGCATCACCAGCTTTCATAGCCTTTTCGGCTGCTTTTATTTCGTTCTTCTGTGCGAATCCTACCATGCAAAAACAAAGGCTCGCAACTATTAAAAATCTACGTTTCATTTTCAATTTAATTAAATATTAGTGTTATAATTATAGTTCAAAATTTATTCTTCTTCTGTTCCTTCGGTATTGTCAATATCAAGAGCCGTGCCATCTTCTTCGGCCTTAACATCCATATCCAATACATCTGCATCCGTAAGATCGTCTTCGTCCTTCATCACCTTAGCTACTGCCGCAATAGAATCGTTACCTTTTAGATTGATAAGACGAACCCCTTGTGTGGCTCTACCCATAACTCGAAGATCCTCTACACTCATTCTAATAGCGATACCTGATTTATTGATAATCATTAGGTCATCCGAATCCGAAACATTCTTAATGGCAACAAGACCTCCCGTTTTTTCAGTTATAGAAATGGTCTTAACTCCTTTACCCCCTCTATTGGTTATACGGTAATCATCTATATTGGAACGTTTACCATATCCATTTTCAGAAACTACAAGAAGGTTATCTTCCATATCATGAACGGAAACCATGCCAATTACCTCATCATTATCGTCCGCTAGGGTAATACCACGTACACCGGAAGCGTTTCTACCCATAGGGCGTGTCTTACTTTCCTCAAAACGTATGGCCTTACCAGACTTCAAACCTAAGAAAATTTGGCTAGTACCGGTAGTCAATTTTGCTTCTAGCAACTCATCGTCTTCACGAATACCAATGGCATTGATTCCATTTTGCCTTGGACGTGAGTATTGTTCTAAGCTAGTTTTCTTAACCACACCTTTTTTGGTGGCCATAATTACGTAGTGGCTGTTTACGTACTCTTCATCCTTAAGATCTTGGGTACAGATAAACGCTTTAACGTTATCATCCTGCTCAATATTAATCAGGTTTTGGATAGCCCTACCTTTTGATGTTCTACTACCTTCTGGTATTTCATAAACACGCATCCAGAAACACTTACCTTTCTGAGTGAAGAATAGCATGTACTGGTGGTTGGTTCCCACAAAAAGATATTCCAAGAAATCTTCATTTCTTGTAGATGATGCTTTTTGACCAACACCTCCCCTGTTCTGTGTCTTGTACTCAGAAACTGGGGTTCTTTTAATATATCCAGCGTGAGAAATAGTAATTACTACTTGCTCATCCGGTATCATATCCTCAATACTTAAATCTCCACCGGCCAAGTTAATTTCGGAACGACGTTCATCTCCGTACTTCTCTTTTACCTCTAACAGCTCTTCCTTAATGATTTCCATTCTACGCTCTTTTCTAGCAAGAATATCTTTAAGATCGGCAATTGTCACAAGAATCTCATCATACTCAGCACGTAGCTTATCCTGCTCCAGACCTGTTAGTTGACGAAGTCTCATTTCCACAATGGCTTTCGCTTGAATCTCCGTTAATTTAAAACGTTCCATCAAGTTCTCCCTTGCCTCATCTGCATTAGAAGATGCCCTAATAATTGCAATTACTTCATCTATATTATCAGATGCAATAATCAGCCCTTCCAAAATATGGGCACGGGCTTCCGCTTTCTTAAGTTCAAACTCCGTACGCCTTACCACTACTTCGTGGCGATGCTCCACAAAATAATGAATCATTTCCTTTATGTTCAATAACTGCGGACGGCCATTTACCAACGCAATGTTATTGACACTAAAAGAATTTTGTAGTGCAGTATACTTATATAAGGTATTAAGAACAATGTTAGGAATGGCATCTCGTTTTAAGATATAAACAATACGCATTCCGTTTCTATCGGACTCATCCCTAATACTAGAGATGCCTTCTATTTTCTTTTCGTTAACAAGATCGGCTGTTTTCTTGATCATGTCCGCCTTGTTCACCTGATACGGAATCTCTGTAACCACAATGCATTCCCTACCCTGTACCTCTTCTACAACAGCCTTTGCTCTTATCTTTACCCTACCTCTACCGGTATGGAAAGCCTCTTTAACTCCATCGTATCCATATATAATACCTCCTGTTGGAAAATCAGGGGCTTTGATATGGGTCATGATTTCATCGATCTCTATATCATTATTCTCAATATAGGCTACGGTTCCGTTTACAACCTCTGTTAAGTTGTGGGGAGGCATATTTGTTGCCATACCAACCGCAATACCGGAAGCTCCGTTTACCAATAAGTTAGGTACACGGGTAGGAAGAACGGTAGGTTCTTTTAAAGAATCATCAAAGTTTAATTGATGATCTACGGTTTCCTTATCTATATCCGCCAACATGTCATCGGCAATCTTTCTCATTCTTGCCTCGGTATAACGCATTGCCGCAGGACTATCGCCATCTACGGACCCAAAGTTACCTTGGCCATCTACTAACATGTAGCGCAAGCTCCACTCTTGTGCCATACGCACCATAGAGTCATATACGGATGTATCACCATGCGGGTGGTACTTACCTAGAACCTCACCCACGATACGCGCAGATTTTTTATGGGAACTAGTGGATCGCACCCCAAGTTCGTACATCCCGTAAAGCACCCTTCTGTGAACTGGTTTTAAACCATCCCTGACATCAGGTAAAGCACGTGACACAATGACTGACATCGAATAGTCGATGTAAGCAGATTTCATTTCCTCTTCGATGTTAATCGGGATCAATTTTTCTCCTTCTGCCATTTTTAAATCCTAGAATTATTTTAGTTAAAAAACATGCCAATATACACAAAATGATAGCCTTTAAAGCACATACGACCTTCTTTATTAAACAATTTATCAACACTTTTTCAATACCAAAAAGCCACCCTTCTTACCCCAAGCACCTTTTAGGGGCATTCCTTTTTCAACATTTCCAGCTACTTTCTCTAATATTAGGTACACTATTTGCGTTAGATTGGTATAGTTTTACTAATTTTATAGATGAAAGGATAAATTTATGGATGATAATTTTTCACCGAGAGTAAAAGACGTAATTGCTTATAGTAAAGAAGAGGCGCTGCGGTTAGGCCATGATTTCATTGGTACCGAGCATCTAATGTTGGGGCTTTTACGAGATGGCAACGGCAAAGCAATTAGTATTCTTGACGCTATGGAGGTCGATTTAGATCATCTTAGGCGTAAGGTAGAAATTCTTAGCCCTTCCAACCCAAACCCGAACACTTTACAAAAAGATAAAAAGAACCTGCATTTGACGAGACAGGCAGAGCGCGCCCTTAAAACTACGTTTTTAGAGGCTAAGCTTTTCCAAAGTTCCTCGATCAATACTGCACATTTACTATTATGTATTTTGAGAAACGAAAATGACCCTACCACGAAGCTACTTCACAAACTAAAAGTAGATTACGATGGCGTTAAGGAACAGTTTAAATTTATGATTACAAGCGATGATGATATTGTAGACTCTCCAACCTCCGAATCATTTCCTAGTGATAATGATGACAGCGAAGGAAAAGAAGGAAGTTTTGGCACTACTGCCGGACAAAAAGGCAATAAAAAGTCTAAAACTCCTGTATTGGACAACTTTGGTCGTGACCTTACCCTTATGGCAGAGGAAAACAGACTGGATCCTGTAGTTGGACGAGAAAAAGAAATTGAAAGAGTTTCGCAAATTCTGAGCAGAAGAAAGAAAAACAACCCTTTATTAATAGGTGAGCCCGGTGTTGGTAAAAGTGCCATTGCCGAAGGTCTGGCTTTGCGCATCATAAACAAGAAAGTTTCACGTATTCTTTACAACAAAAGAGTAGTAACGCTAGACTTGGCCTCTTTGGTTGCCGGCACAAAATACCGTGGGCAGTTTGAGGAACGCATGAAAGCTGTTATGAACGAACTTGAAAAGAATGATGATGTTATTCTTTTTATTGATGAAATCCACACCATTGTTGGCGCTGGTGGTGCTACCGGTAGTTTGGATGCTTCCAACATGTTCAAACCTGCTTTGGCAAGAGGTGAAATTCAATGTATTGGTGCTACTACGCTAGACGAATACCGTCAGTACATAGAAAAAGATGGTGCTCTAGAAAGACGTTTCCAAAAAGTAATCGTAGAACCTACTACCGTTGAAGAGACTATTGAAATTCTTCATAATATAAAAGGTAAATACGAAGATCACCACAACGTAAACTATACGGATGAGGCTATTGTTGCCTGTGTAAAGTTAACCAACCGTTATATGACGGATCGTTTTTTACCGGACAAGGCCATTGATGCCCTAGATGAGGCCGGTTCTCGTGTTCATATTGTGAATATGGATGTTCCTAAGCAGATTCTAGAACTGGAAAAACAGCTAGAAGACGTTCGCGTATTGAAAAACAGTGTTGTAAAGAAACAAAAATACGAGGAAGCCGCTAAGTTACGTGATGACGAGAAGCGACTTGAGAAAGACTTAGCCACTGCGCAAGAAAAATGGGAAGAAGACAGTAAGCTCCATAAAGAAACGGTTAACGAGGACAATGTAGCGGATGTTGTTTCTATGATGAGCGGTATACCCGTAAACAGAATAGCGCAAACAGAAAGCAATAAATTAGCTGAATTGCCCAACCTCATAAAATCCAATGTAATTGGTCAAGATGATGCGGTTGCAAAGGTGGCCAAAGCCATACAAAGAAACCGTGCCGGACTAAAAGACCCTAACAAGCCTATTGGTTCGTTCATTTTCTTAGGTCAGACCGGGGTAGGTAAAACGCAATTGGCCAAAGTATTGGCTAAAGAACTTTTTGATTCGGAAGACGCTTTAATCCGTATTGACATGAGCGAGTACATGGAAAAATTCGCCATATCTAGATTAGTAGGTGCACCTCCGGGATATGTGGGTTATGAAGAAGGTGGCCAGCTGACGGAGAAAGTACGACGCAAACCTTATTCTGTGATCTTATTGGATGAAGTTGAAAAAGCGCATCCTGATGTATTTAACATGCTCTTGCAAGTTTTAGATGATGGATTCCTTACGGATAGTTTAGGACGAAAAATAGATTTCAGAAACTCTATAATCATCATGACCTCCAATATTGGAGCCCGTAAATTGAAAGATTTCGGTCAAGGCATCGGTTTTGGAACATCTGCCATGAAGTCCCAAGAAGAGAGTCACCAAAAGAGTGTTATTGAAGGTGCGCTTAAAAAAGCGTTTGCTCCTGAATTCTTAAACAGAATTGATGATGTTATTGTCTTTAATGCTTTGGAAAGAGCAGACATTCACAAAATCATAGATATTGAGCTTCGCAAACTATTCGCAAGAATTAAGGATATTGGATATGATTTAAATCTTACCGATAAAGCCAAAGATTATATCGCAGATAAAGGTTTTGATAAGCAATATGGAGCTAGACCTTTAAAAAGAGCCATCCAGAAGTATATTGAAGATGCTCTAGCCGAAGAAATAGTGAACTCTAAACTTGATGAAGGAGATACTATTTTGATGGATTTGGACGAGAAGAAGGAAGAGCTTACCATAGAAATCAAAAAAGCAGAAAAATCTTCTAATACATAAACTTAACGTAAGAAATGTTAGCAAAGGGAGTCAATTAATTTGACTCCCTTTTTTCTTATGATAAAACCTGGATGTAAGAAACACAACACATTTATTTTCCAGCAATAGCACTATAAACGATATTTACGCTTTTAGTCTATTATTTTTCGCAAAAGATTACGATACATCTACATTCGTCCCAGGACATTATAATATATTTAAGATGAAAGTGAGACGACCGAAAAAGACTGTTATAGTCAGGGAGTATCAATTAGATGTTGGAAAAATACAGGTTTACGAAAACTATATGGTTTCGCTGTTCGATGAAGGAGCAACACTTACATTGGAAAGAGTATACCAAATCATAGGAATTTCAGAAATACATTTTAGGGACAAAAATTTTGGTTACATAAGTCTAAGAAAAAATTCTTATGCCGTAGACCCTACCATATACACCTATTTGAGACAGTTAGACAACCTTAAGGCAATGGCTATTGTTTCCGTAAAGGAAATAGATATGCACAACTTTAAAATTGAAAAACTCTTCTACAAAAAACCAATGAAATTTTTTATTGAGTTTGATAATGCGGTAGCTTGGGTAAAAAGACGGGTTAAGACCAAATAATATTGTTTTATTCCATAAAAAAAAGCCTCAAGATTCTAGAATCTTGAGGCTTTTTTTTATGTCTTTCAGTCAGTTTATTATTCTGCTGACGCCTCTCCACCGCTCTGCTCAGGCCTATTTTCCGGTTGCGCAAACAAATCTATAAAGGCCAAACCAATTGCATCAACAACATGAGATGCCGTAAGTGCTTGATATCCGGTTTTTTCCACAGCTATATCTCCTGCTCTTCCATGTAAATAAACCCCAAATACGGCCGCGTTAAGTGGGTTGTACCCCTGAGCTATCAGACCCGTTATCACCCCCGTTAAAACATCTCCTGTACCACCTGTTCCCATTCCCGGATTACCCGTTGTGTTTACATATCCCTTTTCATCATAGATAGTAATTGTATGAGAACCCTTAATCACCAATACACAATCATATTTCTTTGAAAATTCTTTGGCTTTTTTCAGCTTGTCAAAATCATCTTTCCAGCTTCCAATTAATCGCTCCAACTCCTTTGGGTGCGGTGTTAACACGGTCTGAGCAGGAATTTTACCCAGCAATGCCTTGTTTTCTGAAAGAATATTAAGCGCATCAGCATCTATAACCAAAGGTTTTTTATTGTCGCCCAAAAACTCATCCAATGCTTTTACGGTACTCGCATCCTTACCTAATCCAACACCAATACCTACTACCGTGGGGTCAATATCAAATTCAATTTTTGAGATATGATTTTCATCGTTGTCGGTTAAAACCATGGCCTCTGGAAAATTGGTTTGCAACGGAATATATCCGCATTTGGGCACAAAAGCCGTAACCAAACCGCTACCCGCATACAAACAGGCTTTTGAAGCCAAGTGAACCGCTCCTATTTTTCCATAGCTACCGCCCACAATCAATCCATGGCCGTGGGTACCCTTGTGCGAGAACTTCTCTCTGGGAATGTAAACAGGAAGCATTTCATTTTTTCCTATCAGCTCATATTCCGTTTCTGTATTCACAAGAAATTCGGGGTCAAGACCAATATCTAAAACTTCCCATTGTTCCGTAAAAATGCCAGTTTCGGGCAAGAAAAAAACCAATTTGGGCACTTGAAAGCTCAAGGTATGGTTCGCTTTTACAACTGCTTTTTCGTCCTCCGGTACTCTATCCGTAAATAAACCGGAAGGAATATCCACAGAAAGCACAAAGGCTTTAGATTTTTCAATATGTTCAAACAAAATCACCACCCAAGAATCGGGAGCACGGTTAAGCCCAATGCCAAAAATAGCATCAACAATAATATCATCACGACCAATTTCCGGCAAAACCGAATTTTCTTCCAAAAATTCCGGCCATATTTTTCGGTCTTTTAATCGGTCTAAATTCACCAAAAAATCATCTGACCGCTTCTTGCTATAGTTTACAACATAGACTCCAATATTATAACCATGTTCTTGTAAATGCCGCGCCAACGCAATACCGTCTCCCCCATTATTACCTATTCCGCAGAACAAGTGAATTTTAACCGGTGCCCCTTGAATCCTAAGGTGCAACCAATTAAAAAGTTGAACGGCAACCCCTTCCATTAATTGGTCACTAGAAATATTGTTCTTTTTAATTGTAGCCTTATCAGCTTCATAAATTTGCTTTGACGAGAAGATTTTCATGTATAAAATTGTAGAATTATCTGGTTCTTAAGTATGTAACTAGTTCTATATAGTTAGCCGTTTTGCCGAAATATTAGACTTTAGCCATTAATTTTTTGCGAAAATCTCACAAAAATCTGAATAATGTAAGTAATTAACATTATCGCTCAATAACTAACAACAAAAATTTGATTAAGAATCCAAAAGTACTACTTTTGATGCTTTCATTTTTACAATGTACCAGCATATCGCAAACATATCAACTGAATTTTTCTTCACGACCAATGGTTCAATCAACACATTTGGCACCACCACCCCTTTGGGGTAGACAAAAACATATCAGTTCGTTTTCGCGTTATTTCGCATCCAATCTATTTTTTAAGAGTAAATTTCATCTAACATGAAAGTTTTAAAATTCGGCGGCACTTCTGTTGCCAACGCCTCTAACATATCATTAGTAAAAAATATTGTTGCTAACACAGAAGCCAAAAAAACCATTGTGGTAGTTTCGGCCTTTGGCGGTGTTACAGACTTATTATTGAATGCAGCGCACTTAGCCTCATCGCAGAGCCAAGGGTATAAATCTATCTTGAAAGAAATAGAAGATAGGCACTTAGATACGGTAAAAGCTCTCATTCACGTAAGTGCACAAAGTAAGGTATTAAGTAAGGTGAAGAGCGAATTGAACACTTTGGAGACCTTACTGGAAGGCGCCTCCTTAATTGGTGAGACCACTCCAAGACTTTCGGATAAAATTGTTAGCTATGGTGAACTTTTATCATCTTATATCATTAGCGAATACTTTTCACAGGAAAAGTTAAATGCTGGTTATGTAGATAGTAGGGAACTCATAAAGACCAATAATATTAATGGTAAGGCTGCAGTAAATTTTGACCTGACCAATGCTAATTGTGAGCAGTTCTTTAATGCGGACAAGCATCAAATCATTGTCATGGGAGGTTTTATTGCTTCCTCCGAAAATGGAAACTCCACTACTTTAGGACGTGGAGGATCGGATTATACCGCCGCTATTGTAGCTGCAGCAGTGAATGCGGAATTCCTTGAAATTTGGACGGACGTTAGCGGCATGTATACTGCTAATCCAAAACTGGTGAAACAAGCAAAGGCCATCCCGCACATATCATACGAAGAAGCCATGGAGCTATCGCACTTTGGTGCTAAAGTTTTATATCCCCCAACTATTCAACCTGTATTGGCCAAGGGCATTTCTATCGTAATCAAAAACACTTTTGAACCTAAAAACGCAGGTACCCTTATAACCAAGAACAAGAATAAACAAGGCAAGACTGTACGTGGTATCAGTCACGTTGAGAATATTGCCCTTTTATCTTTGGAAGGTCCAGGAATGGTAGGGATACCAGGAACTTCAAAACGGTTTTTTGAGGTGCTTTCCCAATCAGAGATAAGTGTAGTTCTTATTACTCAAGCTTCCTCCGAACATTCAATTTGTGTTGGTATTTCCGCGGATGATATCGATAAGGCGACAGAAGTGGTAAACACCGCCTTTGAATATGAAATTGAGCGCGGGAAAATCAAACCTGTCATTGCGGAAAAGGACTTGGCCATAATTGCATTGGTCGGTGACAATATGAAAAGCCACCAAGGTTTAAGCGGTAAAATGTTCAGCACCTTAGGTAAGAACAATGTTAATCTAAGGGTTATTGCGCAAGGGGCTTCAGAGCGAAATATATCTGCGGTCATCAAAAAAGAGGATGTTAAAAAGGCCCTGAATGCACTTCATGAAGAGTTCTTTGAAGAGAATATAAAACAATTGAACCTGTTTGTAATGGGTGTTGGTAACGTTGGCTCCAAATTTTTGAACCAGGTGCATCAACAAAAGAAATTTTTGAAGGAAAACCTAAAATTGAATATCCGGGTCATAGGTATGTCCAATTCCCGTACTATGGTTTTCAATGAAACCGGAATTCCCCTTAAAAACTGGGAATCAGAATTAGCTGCTGGTGAAAAAGCGGATAAAGTTAAGTTCATGCAAAAAGTGAACGAACTTAATTACCGTAATAGCATTTTTGTAGATAATACGGCCAGTGAAGAGGTTTCAAAAACATATAACACCTATTTGGGTAACAGCATTTCTGTTGTTACTTGTAACAAAATTGCTTGCTCGTCAGCTTTTGAGAACTATCAAGAACTAAAATCATTGGCTAGAACTTACAATGCTCCGTTTTTGTTTGAAACAAACGTAGGCGCAGGTCTGCCAATCATTGACACCTTGAAACATTTAATTGCTTCAGGTGATAAAATCCTCAAAATTCAAGCGGTACTTTCTGGAAGCTTAAACTTTGTCTTTAATAATTTTAATGACAAGACTACTTTTCACGATATCGTAAAACAGGCCCAGCAAGAAGGGTATACAGAGCCTGACCCAAAGATTGATTTGAGCGGTGTGGATGTCATGCGAAAAATATTGATTTTAGCTCGTGAAAGTGGAAATCAGCTAGAGATAACCGATATCGAAAACAAATCTTTCTTACCACAAGAAAGTTTGGATACCGATAATAACGAAGACTTTTTTGCTACCCTGATAAAGCATGAAGAAGATTTCCAGGCCATGTACAAAGAAGCTAACGACGCTAATAGCAAACTAAAATACGTTGCACAATTTGAAGATGGTAAGGCAAGCGTAGGTTTACAAGCCATTCCAAAAGGACATGACTTCTATAACTTGGAAGGAAGTGACAATATCGTTTTATTTTATACGGAACGCTACCCAAATCAGCCTATGATTATTAAGGGGGCAGGTGCAGGTGCCGATGTTACCGCTTCCGGTATTTTTGCCGATATCATCAGAATTGGAAATTTCTAATTATGGAGGAAATCAAAGTATTCTGCCCGGCCACAATTGCCAACATCT
Organism: Zobellia sp. 1_MG-2023; assembly: GCF_030549125.1. Classification (NCBI taxonomy): domain Bacteria; kingdom Pseudomonadati; phylum Bacteroidota; class Flavobacteriia; order Flavobacteriales; family Flavobacteriaceae; genus Zobellia; species Zobellia sp. 1_MG-2023. Next base: position 56,325 of record NZ_JAUOSY010000007.1, read on the forward strand.
CATGTGGATTTGACGTATTAGGCGTTGCCCTTGATAATGTAGGCGACATTATGGTAGTTAGGAAAACCGAAGAAAAAGGCATTCGCATTACCAAACTGGAAGGTCAGGATTTACCTATGGAAACCGAGCAAAATGTTGCCGGTGTAGCAGGTTTGGCGCTTGTGGAAAAAAGTGATTATACAGGTGGATTCGAAATAGAAATCTATAAAAAAATTAAAGCCGGTAGTGGTATTGGAAGTAGTGCGGCAAGTTCTACCGGTGCCGTTTGGGCCATGAACGAGCTTTTGAACAGACCGTTCACGACAGCTGAACTGGTTACATTTGCAATGGAAGGCGAAAGGTTGGCAAGCGGTGTAGCCCATGCGGACAATGTAGCCCCCGCCCTATTTGGCGGGTTTACTTTAGTACGCAGTTATGCTCCATTGGATATTGTCCCCATTCATACGCCACCCGGATTGTACGCTACGGTAATACATCCGCAGATAGAAGTTAAGACATCTGATTCCAGAAAGATTCTTAAGACCAATATTACATTGGCCGATGGCATCAAACAATGGGGTAATGTAGGTGGTCTTATAGCCGGTCTATATACCGAAAATTACGACCTTATTGGACGTTCTTTGGAGGACCATATCGTAGAACCTATACGCTCCATTCTTATACCTGGTTTTGACCAGGTTAAAACCGAAGCTTTAAAATCAGGTGCCTTAGGTTGTGGCATCTCAGGTTCAGGGCCCTCAATTTTTGCATTCAGCAAAGGCATAGACACCGCTCACAAGGTAGGTGAAGCAATCAAAGAAGTATACAAGAACATTGGTATTGACTATGACGTTCATGTATCTAAAATTAATAGTGAAGGAATTAAGACCATACAGTAATGAATTTTTATAGTCTAAATAAAAAAGCACCCGACGTTTCATTTAAAGATGCCGTAATTAAAGGAATTGCTCCTGACAAAGGCCTTTATTTTCCAGAACGTATAGAACCGCTTCCAAAGCGATTTTTTGAGCATATTGAAGACCTTACAGATCACGAAATTGCTTTTAACGCTATTCATCAATTTGTATCCAAGGAAATCCCTAATAATAGACTTAGAGAAATTATAGCCAAGGTGCTAGACTTTGATTTCCCTGTTGTAGAAATTGAAGATAACGTAGCTACGTTAGAGCTTTTTCACGGTCCCACCATGGCGTTCAAAGATGTAGGCGCCCGTTTTATGGCCAACTGTCTCGGTTATTTTTCCGAAGGCGAAAAACAAGATGTGACCGTTTTGGTAGCGACTTCCGGCGATACTGGTGGTGCCGTAGCCAATGGTTTTTTAGGCGTAGAAGGTGTTCGTGTGGTAATTTTATATCCGGACGGAAAAGTGAGCGATATTCAAGAGCGCCAATTGACCACTTTAGGTAAAAATATAACAGCCCTTAAAGTTGACGGTACTTTTGATGATTGTCAAAAAATGGTAAAAACCGCATTTCTAGACGAAGCCCTTCTAGAAAAAATGCAATTGACCTCCGCCAATTCGATTAATGTAGCGCGGTGGTTACCTCAATTGTTCTATTTTCTATTTGCCTACAAACAGGCAAAATCCCAGGGAAAAGAAATTGTATTTTCCATACCTAGCGGAAATTTTGGAAATGTATGCGCCGGAATGGTAGCCCAACGTTTGGGTATGCCCGTAAAGCACTTCATTGCCTCTACGAACGTTAACGACACCGTTCCCCAGTTTATGCAAACGGAAGAATACAAACCTAAACCGTCTACAGCTACTATCTCAAATGCTATGGATGTGGGTGACCCGAGTAATTTTATCCGTATTAGACATTTGTATCAAGACAATTTTGATACGCTAAAAGAGAACCTCAGCTCCTATTCTTTTACAGATACAGAAACAAGGGAGACCATGAAGAAGATATACGGTGATAGCGGATATATTGCAGACCCGCACGGTGTCGTTGGTTATTTAGGATTGAAAAAATATCAGGAATCACACCCAAATACCTACGGTATCTTCTTAGAAACCGCACATCCGGTTAAATTCTTGGATGTAGTAGAAGACACCATTGGAAAGTCAGTTGAAATCCCAGAGCAAATCCAAAAGGTAATGGACAAAGAAAAGAAGGCTATTTCAATTAAGGAATACGACGAGCTAAAGCAATATCTGCTGAATAGATAGAGTAAACAAAAAGCCCCTAAAGAAAATTCTTTAGGGGCTTTTTTATTAGTTTAAAGTAGGAAGTTCAAACTTGTCCAGCGGACTTGGCTGTTTCATTACTTTCTCTATTTCTGACGCTTTTCTTGGTGCCATAGCCGATAGATTAACCGGGCCATCTTTTGTAATTAGGATATCATCTTCAATTCGTACCGCAATACCCCACCATTTCTCATCACAAGCACTACCTTCCGGAATATAAATACCGGGCTCCACGGTAATAATCGTGTTTTCTTGAAAGGGCCTATAAGTGCCAGCATCATGTACATCTAAACCCAAATAGTGAGAAGTGCCGTGAGGAAAGTAAATACGGGCGTCTTCCTCTTTTGTAATGATGCCCAGTTTCATCAATCCCTCTGTGACCACTTTACTCGCCGCCTGACCGGGTGCTTGAAACGGAGCCCCCACTACGCTTGCCTTAATACCGGCCTCCTGCGCGTCATAAACAATATCGTAAACTTCTTTTTGTTCTTTTGTAAACTTTCCATTTGCAGGTATAGTCCTAGTAACATCTGCAGTATACCCGTGATATTCCGCTCCCAAATCCATCAATACCAAATCATCACCTACCTTAGGTTTATTGTTTTCAATATAATGTAAAATACAACCGTTGTTACCCCCTCCTACAATGGAAGGATAGCCTTCATACTCGGCTCCATATTTCTTATAAACATACTCGTGCACCCCCTGAATCTCCGTTTCAGACATGTTGGGATGCATGGCTTTCATTACCTCAACTTGACCCACCGCAGAAATTTCAATAGCCTTTTTCAAAAGCACCATCTCCTCTGGAAGCTTAGTCTCACGAAGGTTCGCCATAATTTCACTTAACATGGAAGAATTTAAGTTGTTTGCTGCTAATTTTAAGGACACTTTTTCCTTTATTTCGCTCCGTAACTTATCATCCTCGGCATTTACAAATCCATTTATGAGTTCATCTTCTTTCAAGCTTTCATCCCTGTTCAAATAACGTCCTAAAATCTGAGCGACATTAGCACTGTTCTCAACATCTGTAGAGGTAATCATAGAGTAAAACCTATCTTTTGAACTATCATAATCCGCAGGGTGATTGGCCTTTTCCTTAAACGCCTGAATCAAATCGAACAAATCTGCTTCATCCCTAGAATCGCGATAGTCATTTTCAAAGTCAAAGAACAATACTTTATCAAAATCCTTAAAATTAATTTCTGCCGCTTTAAAAGCACTTCCGTTAAACGCAATTTTAAAACCCAGTCTACCTTTTGCTCCTTCAACCCCTAAACGTTTTCCGTTCCATTGCTCGGCCCGTGGGTCTTTTTCTTGAACATATAATATTTCATTATCACCGGCCCCCAAAATTTGTTGATCTTCCGAAAAAAGAACCAGAACAGCATTAGGCTCATTGTATCCCGTTAAGTAATAAAAATTAGGATCCTGATGATAAACATAATCCACATCATTTGCCCTATTTCGTACGGCATTGGCAAAAAATACGGCAACACTATTAGCCGGCATCATTGCCCGAACGGCGTCTCTCCTACCTTTGTGAAAATCCGCAGGAAGAAAATCTGCAGGTCCTTCTTGTGCTATGTTCGCCAAAGGAACCAACAATAACGCCACCATTACATGAAGTAGTCTCACCATCCTGTTTGTTTTTAGAAAATTATTTTTTGTGTTCGGGTAATTTACAAAGATTATGCAAAACATAACAAACTGCGGTTATACTATAGTTAAATATTTCAATAGCTTTGTGAACCTAAATACAGAAGTACAATGAAAAATACTGCATTGACCAAGACCCATGAAGCACTAGGAGCCAAAATGGTGCCCTTTGCCGGGTATAATATGCCCGTTTCTTACGAAGGCGTAAATGTAGAACATGAGACCGTTCGTAACGGTGTAGGCGTTTTTGACGTCTCCCATATGGGTGAATTCCTTATTGAAGGGCCAAAAGCACTTGAATTAATTCAAAAAGTAACTTCTAACGATGCCTCAAAACTCACTATTGGAAAAGCACAATACAGCTGCCTCCCCAACGAAACAGGTGGCATTGTAGATGACTTGATCGTATATCGCATTAAAGAAGAAACCTACCTCTTGGTAGTAAACGCTTCCAATATTGATAAAGATTGGGCCCATATTTCTAAATACAATGAAGAAATAGGTGCTACAATGCGTAATATTTCCGATGGGTTTTCTCTTCTTGCCATCCAAGGGCCTAAAGCTGTTGAAGCCATGCAGTCTTTAACTTCTGTAGATTTGGCCAGTATAAAATTCTATAATTTTGTAGTTGCCGATTTTGCAGGAATTGAACACGTTATTATCTCTGCAACAGGTTATACTGGTTCTGGCGGATTTGAAATTTACTGTAAGAACAGTGAAGTTCAGCAAGTTTGGGACAAAATTTTTGAGGCCGGTGCCGCCCATGGCATTAAACCTATAGGACTTGCCGCTCGTGACACTTTACGCCTAGAAATGGGGTATTGCCTTTATGGAAACGACATTGACGATAGTACTTCTCCTTTTGAAGCAGGTCTTGGGTGGATTACTAAATTCACTAAAGATTTTGTAAATAGTGATTCTTTAGCAAAAATAAAAGCACACGCTCCTGAACGTAAACTCATTGGTTTTGAACTAGACGAAAGAGGTATACCAAGACAGGGGTATGACATTGTAGACGGACAAGGAAATAAAATTGGCGTAGTTACCTCTGGTACCATGTCACCCTCACTGGGCAAAGGCATAGGGCTTGGTTACGTACCTACCGTGTTTACTGAAGCAGGTAGTAAAATACATATTCAAATTAGAAAAAACGCAGTATCGGCTACTGTTGTAAAACCACCTTTTTACAAGGGGTAAACAACATATATGAGTAAGAGAAGGGGAAAGATGGACGACGGAAGTAAAAAGATTCTCATTTTGGGTGCCAGTGGTTTTTTAGGTAATGCCATATACAAGGAACTGTGCAATTATTTTGATACGTACGGTACGTACAACTCGGCCAGGCGCTCGTTTGAGGACAACCAACAGTTCTTCAAATATGATATGGAAGAGGATGACGTACATGAAATCTTAAACAAAATACGTCCTCAAATAATTATTTCTGCCGTTCGGGGTAATTTTGCCGCTCAAATCATGGCGCATCAACATATGGTTGAATATTTGAACGAGAATGAATGCCGCCTCTATTTCCTGTCTTCGGCCAATGTTTTTGATGCGTACCGGAAATACCCTTCCTACGAACATGACAAGACGTTATCCGAAAGTGTATACGGACGGTTAAAAATTAAAATTGAAAACATGCTTCTTAGGCTGCCCCAGAAAAAAATGGGCATCCTTAGGATACCTATGGTTTTTGGTAATAGTTCTCCAAGGATAAAGGATATTAAAAAATATATTTGGGACAACGCTCCCGTGGAAGTTTTCCCTAATTTGGTTTTAAACGTAACCAATGATGATAAGCTTACGCAGCAAATACACTATCTTATAAATAGAGATAAAACCGGAATTTTTCATTTGGGAAGTAACGACCTTGTTCACCATGAAGATTTTATAAAGGAAGTGGTTGAACGCATTGGAGAATTCACCCCTATTTACAAAAGGGTGTTTACCACCAATGAAGAGCGTTATCTTGCCGTATTGCCAAAGGATAACAAGTTGCCCAAAAATTTACAGTACGGATATCAAGATATAATTGACCATCATGTAATGCGCTAATTTAAAATTATGCTCTTTTTTACATTGAATTGCTTACTTTCAAAGTCCCTACTCACACGAACAAAAATTAACTAGAATACTATGAAAAAATTAACGGAACAAGAAATTGAAAGCCAACTTGCCAAACTTAGCGGTTGGGAATATGTTGATGGCGCAATAGAAACTTCATTTGAGTTCAAGGATTTTAAGGATGCGTTCTCGGTTATGACCCGTATTGCATTTGAGTGCGAAGCACAGGGCCACCATCCAGATTGGAGTAATGTTTACAATTCTTTGAACATAAGACTGAATACACATGACGCAGAAGGCGTAACGGAAAAAGATTTTAAATTGGCACACAGCATTGAAGAGATTATAGAAAGCGAATAAAAAATGTGAAGATTTCACGTAAACCTGAGTCAAAATGCATCCTTATTGAATTGGTGACGCTCAGTTACTTGCAACCCTTACCATTTTTATTAAATTTGCTACGTTCAACAAATATTTAGTTACAGATTATGGGAAGAGCTTTTGAATTTAGAAAAGCACGTAAAATGAAGCGATGGTCCGCAATGTCCAAAGCCTTTACACGTATAGGCAAAGATATTGTAATGGCGGTCAAAGAAGGTGGGCCAGACCCAGACTCCAACGCAAAATTAAGGGCGGTTATACAGAATGCCAAATCTGTAAACATGCCTAAAGACAACGTAGAACGTGCTATTAAAAGAGCAAGTGACAAAAGTCTTGGTGATTATAAAGTTGTTTTATTTGAAGGCTACGCCCCTCACGGAATTGCAATCTTGGTAGAAACGGCAACAGACAATAACACAAGAACCGTAGCAAATGTTCGCAGTTATTTTAACAAATGTGATGGTAGCTTGGGAACTTCGGGTTCTGTAGAATTTATGTTTGACCATACCTGCAACTTTAGAATTCCTGCAGAAGGAATTGATCCGGAAGAACTGGAATTAGAACTTATTGATTTTGGTGCCGAAGAAGTTTTTGTTGATGAAGACGGAATCCTTATCTACGCTCCTTTTGAGAGCTTTGGTGCTATTCAAAAAGAATTGGAAAACCGGGAAATAGAGATTCTTTCTTCTGGATTTGAGCGTATTCCGCAAGTAACCAAACAACTTACGGAGGAACAAGCGGCAGATGTAGAAAAGCTTTTGGAGAAAATTGAAGAAGATGATGATGTACAGAATGTATATCACACCATGCAAGAATAATTTATTCCAGCATCCATAAAACAAAAAAGCGACCTTTTCAGGTCGCTTTTTTTATGCTCTACAATCTGTTTACTTGTTGGAATAAAAGTAAAGCGATGAAGCCGAAGCCAAACTGTTATTAACTGAAGGAGCTATATCTCCACCAGCACCTGTATTTGAAAAAGCTAAAATTCGGCCTCCTCCATTAGCAGCTTCTGCTATAAATACCATTTTTGAATCTGCATCATATTCGGCGGAAACTGGATTACCTAAAAAGGTACTGGCTCCAGATACTCTAATTTGGTTATTGGCCACTGCCATAACCTCTCCGTTTGCGACCGCACCAAATTTAGAATCAAAATCAGAGATGATATGAAAAGCCCCATCGGAATCGGACGCGGCATCACCCACATCTGTCAGAATCATTGTTCCATTATCATAAGCCAAACCATGGGTACGGACAATTCCTTCTATTGCAATCCGTTTTGACGCACTCACTGTAGCATTTGTAGTATTCGTTGCTGTAAATTCTGTAAAAACAGCCAATTCATTGGTTTTATCTACTACGGCATATAAATCATCTTCTACCATTTCAATTCCCCAAAGTGCAAAATCTGTAGTTACTATATTCCGTAACGTAATTTCCCCATTACTTCTGGTGTATATGAACAACCTTCCATCCGGTGTGTCCGCATTTCCATCTACATCGGCATTATCGGCAACTACAATAAAATCTTCGTTTACAGCAATATCCCTTGGGCTTTCTAAATCCGCAGAACTAGAAACTGATGCCGTAAGCGCTGCATCAACCAAAAAAGTAGAAATATTCGCAAATGTATTCAATTGGCCCGATGACCTGGATGCCTGGATAATTTCATCTGTATCATCATCATAATAAATACCTTCTGCGGCGGTAGAAGTTGTGGTCAATGTTTTGACTTCTCCCTTTGTCATATCATAAACCGTAACATTCCCATTGCTATTGTTAGAAGCAAATAACTGTACTTGCTCCTCTTGTTCTTGCATCTCTACCGTATCGTCGTCATCTTTATCACATGAGACCATTAAGAAAGAACCTAAAGCGATTGCTAAACTGAGTTGTATTACATTTTTGTTCATCTATTCGTGTTTTATTTATCTATATCTACGAAGGACGAACTAGATGGTTTTAAAAAAAATGTTAAAAATATGGGAGCCTAAGCAACTAAAAGATTTACAGTTGGTTGGCTCCTAAAAAGGATAGTTTGTAAAAAGTTATGATCTACGTGTCCTACCTACAACCCCCTTAAAAAAGCTTTCGTAAACTTTAAAATCCGCTTCTTTATCATCGGTAGTAAGCATGGGCTCCGAAATTTTGACCTGTTTTTTTCCAAAATCAAAAGCTATCAAAACAATGGGCACTTGAGCTTCTTTGGCTATATAGTAAAACCCTGTTTTCCATTTTTCTACTTTCTTGCGCGTACCCTCGGGTGCAATGGTCAACCTAAACTTTTCCCGTTTTTGGAATACCTTTACCGTAGCGGAAACCATATCATTGTTCTTACTGCGATCTATGGGCTCTCCTCCCAACCGTCTAAAGATATATCCAAAGGGAAATGTAAACAGGCTTTTTTTACCCACAAAATTGATTTGCTCGTTCCAAACTTTCCTGATGAGCAGGCCCAGAAAAAAATCCATATAACTGGTATGTGGCACCACTGCAATTACAAACTTGTTCAGATGACCCGGAAATTGACCTACCATTTTCCAGCCCATTACCTTGAAGTAAATAAATTGAGCTAGTTTTTGCATGAGTATACGTAGAGTTTCAACAAAGAAAAATTAGCGTTCCCAGCTAGGGAAACGATTGTGTTACACATCTAATAAGACTATATTTTTCTGTAGATGGATTCCAACTTCTCAGGAGTAATGGTGTCTCGCCAATTCTCTCCAAGTGCATTTTCCCATAGGGGAACCATGTTCATTGCAACAGAAATCATGGTGTCAAATTCTTTTTCGCTTAAATTAGAGCAAATACCTGTAGGTAGAACAATACCATGTTTTTCTTTCATTTTATTAAAAAGCGCCACACCTTTCGGATAGAACTCTTCCAAATGCTGAAAAACGAGACAATTTCCAATACCATGTTTAACACCTAACAAATATCCTAGGCCATAACTCAGAGCATGCGCTACGCCCACTTGAGAATATGCGATGCTCATGCCCCCATGCCAAGAAGCCATCATCAGCTTATCTCGTGAGTCCTCTTCAGATAAATCACCTAAATAAACTTCTTTACACAATTCCAAAGCCTTTTCTCCGTAACTCTGGCTAAAGGCGTTCAAATACGTACCTGTAAGCGATTCTATGCAATGGATGTAACAATCCATACCGGTGTAAAACCATTGTTCTTTTGAAACCCCTTGGGTTAAATCCGGATCTAGCAGCACTTGACCAAAAGTGGTATGATCAGAGTTGATTCCCAGTTTTTTCTCAGGTCCAAGCAAAACCGTGGTTCTAGAAACCTCGGCACCTGTGCCACTAATTGTAGGAATACCAACGTGAAAAATAGATGGTTTCTGAACTAAATCCCACCCTTGATATTCTGATGAACTGCCCTCATTTGTCAATAAAATGGCCACTGCTTTGGCCAAATCCAACAAAGTGCCCCCTCCAATACCAACTATACCGCTTGGCAAGTCTTTATATTCTTTCTTTATTTTGTGAACCAAAGCATCAACTTGCACTGTCTTAGGCTCCTCTTCCGCAGAGATAAATATAATCTGATCGTTGAAAATTAATGGGATTCTTTGAGCCAGCTCGGTTCCCTCAAAAACATCATCTACCAAGAAAATAAAAGGAGCCTCGGAATGTTTCCTTTTGGGCAGTAAAATATCTCCCAATTGATTAAAACTTCCTTTGCCGAAAACAACTCTAGGCACCATTGGAAAATTCTTGAATTCCGGCTTTTTACCTACAGCTTTACGTTTTACCTGCACTTCTTTCTTTACCTCCATAAGCTATTTCAAATACTCAACTATATCCGATAATTTATTTATTTTCAGATATTTATAATCACCATTCTCTATTTTAACTTCTTCATGCTGCCATGTAGTATGAAAGGGCACATGCACCGCCTGAGCACCAATTTCAATAAGCGGCAGCACATCTGATTTTAATGAATTTCCTATCATCAAAAATTCATTCACATCAATCTCTAAATGGTTCAACAAATGTAGATAGTTTTCTTCTTTTTTATCACTCAGAACCTCCACATGATGAAAGAATTCCGAAAGTCCTGACCTTTCCAATTTACGCTCTTGGTCTAAAAGATCGCCTTTGGTCAGAACTATTAACCGATAATTATTGCTTAATTTACGTAAAACTTCTCTTACACCGTCTAATAATTCCACAGGTTGGCATAACATCTCCTTCCCAAGATTTAAAATTTCACCTATTGTGTCTTGAGAAACCCGATTATTAGAAAGCTGCAAAGCAGATTCTACCATAGAAAGCATAAACCCCTTTACACCATAACCATACAATTCAAGGTTTTTAATCTCCATTTTAAAAAGTTCCTGATCAATGGTGTTCATGGTTTCGTATCCCTCTAGAAGCTTGGCGAACTTTTGTTCGGTATCCCTAAAGTAGGTTTCGTTTACCCACAGGGTATCATCGGCATCAAAGCCAATTACCTTTATATTACTGTAATCTACTTCCATGCTGCTTGCGCTCTTTTCAAATCTTCGGGCGTATCTATTTCTATTCCCGAGACGGTAGTTTCTACCATTTTAATTTTTTTTCCGTACTCTAAATATCGGATGGCTTCAATTTTTTCGATAGCCTCCAAAGGCAGCATAGGCAGTCTCTGGAAATCCATTAAAGCCCTTTTCCTAAAGGCGTAAATACCTTTGTGCTTGTAGTACACACTTTCAATCTCTTTATTTCGGGGATAAGGAATTGGCGAACGGGAAAAATACAGTGCAAAATTACGGTTATCCACAATTACTTTTACCGTATTGGGGTTGCTTATTTCCTCTTCGTTCGTAATCCTGACCATTAACGAAGCTAAATCTATCTCTTTCTCCGGATCGTTTTTAAACACCTCCAAGACCCCGGCCAAACTTTCCCTATCCGTAAAAGGCTCGTCTCCTTGAACGTTTACAATGATATCAACATCCATATCGGTTACAGCTTCCGCTATACGGTCACTTCCACAGTCATGCTCTTTTTGGCTCATCAGGACTTTTCCGCCGGCGTTGCTTATAGCATTAAAAATGACATCACTATCCGTTACCACGTATACCTCATCAAACAACTTGGTTCCTACTGCCGCTTCGTAAGTGCGCAGTATTACGGGCTTTCCCGACAAGTCCTGCATGAGTTTTGCAGGAAATCTAGATGCCGCATAACGGGCAGGTATCATGGCTATTATTTTCACTTTATATACAAATTATAGTTTCTATTCTATTGTTACGTCCGGTCATTTCTTTTGGGTCTTAATTTTCTGTAAATACGAAAAATCACTACCAAAATAATTATGACCAAAATTACGGCAAGTACAGGAGCGAATATGGATGCCGTGGTTACCACGACCGCCGTGCCCGTTTCTACGGTAGAAACCACAGGATTGGCCAAACCACCTGTTGACGCCGTAGAGGCCAACCTACCGGTTGCCCCGGCCCCTTTTATGGCCGTAGCCGTACCCCCACCTGCAATTATAGCCAAAGACCAAGTTACCACGGGATCTAAATCTGCTACCGTAGAGACCATTACGGCCGTACCTGCAATGGCCGCCAAAGGTACCGCAAAACTATCCAAAACATTATCTACCCACGGTATAAAGTAGGCGAAAATTTCCACCAAAGTTGCGACTCCAAATGCTATTACCGCTGCAAAACTTCCTATCCACTGCCAACTTTCGTTTAATTCCCAAACTCCGGTATACGAGGCCAAACTGAGTGCAAACAGAGGCAGGAATACCCGAAACCCTACCGAAGCGGCTAAACCTACACCTAAAAAAATACTGATTATGGTTTCCGATGTCATCTTAACACTATTATTTCCGGTCCGTACGACCTTAAAATTAATACCCTGTACGAGTGCAATTTAGCCTATTCATCACCAACAAAAAAATCGTCCTTAAAACCTATAAGATACAATTGTTTTTTTGCCCTGGTAACCGCGGTGTACAACCACCTAAGATATTCCTTGTCCACCCCATTTGGCAGATAAGGCTGTTCTACAAAAACCGTATTCCATTGGCCTCCTTGAGACTTGTGACAAGTAATGGCATAAGAAAATTTTACCTGGAGCGCGTTAAAATATTTATTGTTCTTCACGCCCAGAAACTTCTTGTATTTAGAAGATTCATTCACAAAATCTTTCATTACCTCTTGGTAAAGCCTATTCCCATCTTCGTAAGGTAGCGATGGGGTTTCCGCTTTTATGGTATCCAACAGTAGAACTGTTTCAAAAGGTTTTTGGTTAGGATAATCTACCATTTGCACCTTTACTTCCGCAAACCTAAAACCATAGAGTTCTTTTATTGCAAACAGCTCTAACACCTCAATTATATCACCATTTGCAATAAAACCGGCCTCCGTATTGGGCGATAACCAAAAATAATTGTTCTTGACCACCATCATATAATCCCCAACAGATATCTCATTCTCCAGAAACAAAATCCGGCTACGAATGTTCTCATTGTACAAGTTGGCCCGCTTATTGGACCTCACGATAAATGCGGTTTCTTCTTTTCCGTTTTCAGAATAGCTTGAATCTATTGCCTCTTGAATCTCATACCCATCAACCAGTCTAACTATATCTCTAAAATTGCTTAAATGAAATTTAAACTCATCTACAAAACTACTCTGTAATTGCTCCCTAAGCAGGGTAGCATTAACCAAAATACCCGAATCTTCGGCCTGGCGCACTACCTCATCCAGTTCTAGGCGAACCACTTCCTTATCGTAATTTAACGCCAGTTTATCAGGGTCTAACGCCGGACTTAGGTTTAAGTGCACGGGTGGCAACTGAGCGGTATCACCAATTAAAATCAGTTTGCAATTATGTCCTCCATAAACAAATTGTATTAAATCATCTAAAAGCGAACCGTTACCAAAAAGCTTGGAATCTGTAGGTGCATCCGGAATCATAGAAGCCTCATCTACTATAAAAATGGTATTCCTATGCTTATTGGGGGCCAAAACAAATTGAATACCGCCTCCGCCCTGCTTTTTAGGGAAATAAATTTTTCGGTGAATTGTAAAGGACTGGGTGTTCGCATAGTTGGACATGACTTTTGCCGCCCTTCCTGTAGGTGCCATTAACACTGCCTTCATAGTGGTCTTCCACAAACTACTTACCAAGGTCCCCACCAAGGTAGTTTTACCTGTTCCCGCAAAACCTTTAAGTAGGAACACATCATCCTTTCTGTCAGAAAGTATATACGTAGCTAGTTTTTGTAGCGCTATCGCTTGCTTAAGGGTAGGTTCGTGCGGAAATTTTTCCTTTAAAATTTTGTAAAAAGAAGCATCGTTCAACATTGTCATAGGTATCAAAGATAAACAGGATTTTTGGGCGAAAAACTTTTGCGATTGAAAAAAAATTGTAGATTTGTCACAACCACTTAAATATAATTAACACTTAAGAAATGAAGACCATAATTCAAATTGTACTGTGGGTAGCTTGTATAGGTTTGGCATACCTTATATACCAATCAGTTACGGGGCCTATCGAATTCAACAAAGTAAAGGAAGAACGTTTCGGGCAAGTTATTGCTAAATTGAAAGATATAGGAAACGCTCAAGAAGCTTACAAAACGGTGAACAGAAAATACGCCAATGATTTTAACAGTTTGATTAAATTTATCGATACTGCTGAATACACTATTACCCAGCAACGCGATTCTTCATACATGGAGTTTGATAAAACTTACCAAATTGACCTTCTTAAAGAAGTAAAAATTATAGATACCTTAGGTACCGTTTCAGTTAAAGATTCACTTTTCAAGAACGATACTCGTTACAAGACTCTTATGGAAGTTCCTTTCGCTAAAAATGGTGAGAAGTTTGAAATGAAAGCTGATGTTCTTGTTAAAGGAAATTACAAAGCCCCTGTTTATGAGGCTAAAGTAGACAAGGCTGTTGTTCTTTACGACCAACAACCTACTCTTTTAAAGAAAGAAAAAGCAGAAGTTGGTGTGGAAGAGGTAAACGGTGCTTACATAAAAATTGGCTCACTTACCGAAGTTAGTACTGCTGGTAACTGGCCCCCTATATATGACAAAAAAGCAGACAAAAAATAATACTGGAGAACCAGTGGAAAATTTTAAAAAACTGTCCATTCAAGTTAGCTTGAATGGACTTTCTTTTTGTGTATTTGATACCGTAGCGAATACTATACTAAATTCTGAAAAGGTGGTTTTTGCAAAAGAACTTACCCCGTATGAAATATTAAAACGGTTAAAACTCTTATTTTCATCCCATACGATTGAAAAAGAGCAGTTTTCAGAAATAGTTGTCGTACACAGAAACAACCTCTTCAGCCTTGTACCAAAAGCTTTGTTCAATGAAAACGAGCTGGCCAATTATCTAAAATTCAACACCAAAATCTTGGCCAACGACCATTTGGCCTATGATGAACTTGAAAGTTTTGAGATCAACAATGTTTATGTTCCTTTTGTAAACATCAACAACTATATCTACGACCTTTTTGGCGAATTTACGTTTAAACACAATGGTACCGTAATGGTAGAGTCATTACTGAACAACCATGCTACCAATAAAGAAGCTGTGTGTTATATACATACTTCGCAACGCCAAATGGACGTTACGGTAATCGCATCAAAAAAACTTTTGTTGTTCAACAGCTTCAATTTTGTAACCAAAGAAGATTTTCTCTACTACCTGCTCTTTACGTTGGAGCAACTGGAGCTTGACACGGAATCGGTTTGTCTAAAACTCTTTGGTGATATTGAAAAAGGCGATGATATTTACGACCTATGTTACAACTACGTAAAAGATGTTTCCATTTTCTACCCCTCATTTACCGAACACCCAGGCATAGACAGACCAGAAGAAACTATTGATTTTACCGTAATAAACGCCTTTTAATGCGCATCATTTCAGGTTTACACAAAGGAAAGCGATTAACAGCTCCCAAAAAATTACCGGTTCGCCCTACTACGGACATGGCCAAAGAAGCCCTGTTCAACATTTTAAACAACCGTTATTATTTTGACGAACTCGTAGTTTTGGACCTATATGCCGGAACAGGAAATATTAGTTATGAATTTGCCTCTAGAGGCACCACACAAATTAGTGCCGTAGATGCAGACTATGGGTGTATACGGTTCATTAACGAAACCTCGGAAAATCTAGAAATGAGTATTTCTGCTTTTAAAAGTGATGTTTTTAGTTACCTTGAAAAATCCCGGGAAAAATCAACTATCATTTTTGCGGACCCGCCTTACGACCTTCCTTTGGAGTCATTTGAAAAAATACCTGAACTGGTTTTTGAAAATGAATTATTGTTGGATAATGGCCTTCTTATTATAGAACATGCCAGCCAAATGGACCTATCCCATATCAACAATTTTGTGGAAAACCGAAAATACGGAAGTAGTATGTTCAGTTTTTTTGAAAATCCTGACCAAGATTAAAATTGAATTCTTGGAAGAAAAAATAAAGCAGGCCATAAGCCGGATTCTGTTAAGCCCCAAAGGAACTCCCTTATCATTTATCTAGTACTAACATTACTGTTAGGCTCAAACCGCCTACCCTTCGGCTCGGGCGTGCAGCCCTCAAGCACCGATTTACATGACGTTTCACCGCATAGAGTTTACCTGGTTTCACTACAGCATTACCTGTACATACTTTCTGCTGCACTTGTCCTATTCCGTTAAACGGACGACGGGCGTTACCCGCTATGCTGCACTATGGTGTCCGGACTTTCCTCTCCCGTTTTCACGGCAGCGATAAGGAGACCTGCTCAACGCGCTAAATTAGTACAATTGTTGATAAATAAAGACTTTATCCCACCGAAATAAAACACTGGTACCATTCCTATTTTTATATTTGTAGGATTGAATCGATGTAAATTCTAAACCATAGTTTTTTTGGAACCTTTTATTGTATCGGCACGTAAATATAGACCTCAAACATTTAGGGATGTTGTGGGGCAGCAGGCCATTACCAATACTTTGACCAATGCCATTGAACACAATCATTTGGCACAGGCCCTTTTATTTTGCGGCCCTAGAGGAGTTGGTAAGACTACCTGCGCCCGTATTCTTGCCAAACAGATAAATTCCGATGGAACGGAACGTGAAGGTGAAGATTTTGCATTCAATATTTTTGAGCTGGATGCCGCCTCCAACAACTCGGTAGATGACATCCGTAATCTTATAGACCAAGTACGCATACCACCACAAGTGGGCAAATACAAGGTTTACATCATAGATGAGGTTCACATGCTCTCGCAATCGGCCTTCAACGCTTTTCTAAAAACACTTGAAGAACCGCCAAAACATGCCATATTTATTTTGGCTACCACCGAGAAGCATAAAATTATACCCACGATACTCTCTCGTTGTCAGATATTTGATTTTAAGCGAATCACCGTTAAAGATGCTGCCGAATATCTAAAATACATTGCTGAGAACCAAGGCATTGTTGCAGATGATGATGCACTACATATCATAGCCCAAAAGGCAGATGGTGCAATGAGGGATGCCCTTTCTATTTTTGATAGGGTCGTTAGTTTTTCAGGAAAAGAACTGACCAGAAAGGCCGTGACGGAAAATTTAAATGTTCTTGATTACGACACTTATTTTGCTGCGACCGATTTAATTCTGACTCATAACATACCGCAACTACTCTTATTATTTAACAAAACCCTATCGTTAGGTTTTGACGGGCATCATTTCATAAGCGGATTAGCCTCTCATTTTAGGGACTTAATGGTTTGCCAACACCAAGACACCATTAACCTTTTGGAAGTAGGCGATGTGGCCAAACAGAACTATTTAGAGCAATCAAAGAAGACCTCAATGCAGTTTCTTCTTCAGGCTTTGAATATTGCCAATGACTGTGACCTGAAGTATAAGACCAGTAAAAACCAACGGTTGCTGGTAGAACTTACCTTAATGAAACTAGCTTCAATTGGATTTGAGGCCGAAAAAAAAAATTCTGAATCCGACCTCCTAGACGGTTCTACCATTGATTATATAGCTCCAGCATCCTTTTTCAAAGGAAATGGCGCGGTTCAAAAGACACCGGCAAACACTAGTATTCCCGCTCCAAAAGAGCAACCAGAAGTGACTACTCCTGAACCTGTTGTTTCTACCGAAAAACGAGAGGAAACCTATCAAAACGAGGAAAAAATTCCTTCTCCAAGTTCAATTGCTGTTGCGGAGCCCAAAATACAGGAAACAGCACAGTCACAACCTGAAGCTGCACCCGTAAAAAAACTCAGTATAGGTGGAGAAAGAAGGGTTTCAGGGCTTTCCCTGTCTAGTTTAAAGGCAAAAAAAGAACATGAGCTTAGTAGAAAGGATGAAACAATTGATGAAAGTAAGCTCCCAAAAGATGCTTTTTCCGAAGAGGAAATGCAACAACATTGGGCAGATTACATTCAGAAAATTGATAATGACGGAAAGAAAATTTTGGCCTCCAACCTTAACGTAGATATTCCAAAACTAGTTCAGGGTAAAACCATTTGGATTGAATTACCCAATGAAACCATGAAAAAGGAAATTGAGCGCGAGCAATATGGACTTATGGAGCATTTGAGAAGAAACCTGAACAACTACTTTATTGAATTAAAGATTACCGTAAACGAAACCGTTGCAAAAAAGTTTGCGTTTACTCCAGAAGAAAAATATGAAAAGCTCAGGGAGAAAAACCCTGCCATAGATTTACTTAGAAAAACTTTTGATTTAGACCTTTAGCCCTTTTTCAAACCGGATTCTTAGAACGTACACCAACATTATTACGGCAATAATCAACAAACCACCTGCTTCCCTAGCCCGTTCAATATTTACAATATCACCTTCACCAATAACAAAACCTTGAAATTGCTCTGGCCATTGGGTATACGTACCAATTACGGCCAAAAAGAAAAAAGATATAGCCACATAAACAGACAAACGGTTCATTGCGAACAAAGCAGAGGCCAATGCCGCAAGTCCGTAAATAAGATACCACGTAGTAGCATCCGGGTCATTATACTGTAGATAGGCGGCCCAAGCGAAAAGAATGGCGAATACAACGCCCACTATTTTAAAGAAATTTTTCATATTTCCTCCGTTAAGTGCTCCTTAAGGATAGTATACACATCCGTAGCTTCTATATCATCCTCAAAAGAAGAATTGATCTGATCGGTTATCAATATAGGGTAATCTGCCTTGTCTTCGGGAATTCTACCATGAGAACCTTTTACTAAAGTAGCATCTAGCGGAATAATATTCATAACCGTTCTAAAACCCATTTTTTTCTTCAACAACTTAGCTACAACTTTTGCCATAACCAATTTGTCTTTTGGGTTTGTCAACATTTCTACTGGGTCGTAACCTGGCTTTTTATGAATATCAACCATACGTGCGTAATCCGGTGCCTTGGCATCATCTAACCAAAAATAATAGGTAAACCAAGAATCGGCATCTGCTACCACAACTAGGTCTCCACACCTCTCATGCTTTAAATTAGCTTTTTCCAACTCCTCACCTGTCAAAACCTTTTCTACTCCAGAAACGGTCTCCAATAAAGCTTTGACTTCTAATTTTATAGATGGGTCGTTTAAATACACATGTGCAATTTGATGATCGGCCACGGCAAAAGCCCTACTCTGCCCCGCATCCAAAAGCTCCAACCCACGTTCTTCCCTAATAGCGATATACCCCTTGGAACGTAGAATTCTATTTAAATGAATAGGGTTGTTTACATCCGTAATACCATATTCCGACAGCAATACAATACGCGCGTTACGCTGTTGAAAATGAGTCGCCAACTGCTCAACAACAGCATCTATCTCCTTTAAATCCTTTTTTATTTTGCTGAAATCCAACCCGTGGCGCTGCAAGTTGTAATCTAGATGCGGAAGGTAGACAAGAGACAATGTTGGATTGTGCATCTCATCTGTACGAATGGCTGCATCGGCAATCCACTTACTGGACTTTATAGAGGTTTTAGGCCCCCAAAATTGAAAGAGCGGAAAAGTACCCAACTCATCTTGCAACGTATCCCTAAGCTCCGGAGGATAAGAGTATACATCCGGAATCTTTCGGCCATCTGCTAAATAGTTTGGCCTTGGCGTTAAGCTATAATCTACACTAGAATACATATTGTACCACCAAAAATGGTTGGCACATGTAAAATGTTCGTCTTCCTTTTTTAATTGGTCCCAAAGCTTTTCGCTCTGTACCAATTTATTGGACTGACGCCAGAATTTCACTTCACATTCGTCCTTAAAATACCATCCATTGCCAACAATACCATGCTCATTAGGTGTTTTACCCGTTAGGTAAGTGGATTGTGCGGAACATGTTACCGCTGGTAAAATTGGACTTATGTAAGCCGATTTTCCCTTTTTTAAGAAAGATTCTATAAATGGGGTATGTTCCCCAATAAGCCGCTGGGTCAAGCCCACAACATTAATCACTAGCGTTTTTTTCATCCTCTAAAACTTTTCAACAAACCACTCAATCTCTCTGACAATAGACTCCGAAAGGTCTCTTTTCAAAGCGGAGGGAAGAACATCCCATGTATAGGTCTCTATTTCCAAGTGCTCGGAAACAGGATTATTTTTTAAATATTCCATCACTTTTACGATATGGTCTTGCGTAGAATCCAACACCCCAAACCGTTCCAAAAATATAGGTACGTGAAAATGCGCACGTAACTCCTTAAAATCACGCTTATGTTCCAAGACAATAGGCAGATCGTTATAGGTTTTTACCTTTCCATCCACCTGTTCGGTAACCTGATGCAGGTATGTAGGCTCATCAAAAAGAGCCAAGGCCTCCCATATTTCATCATTTCCTGACGGATTGGCAAGTATTTTCAGGGCCGCACTAACTTGAATTTTTCCAATCGCTATTCCCGCGTCGGCGAACTTCTTAAATGTGTCCGAAGGTTCTTCGTAGGCCAATGAAAAATGGCAGATATCATAACAGACTGTAAGATACCGGTGTATAATTTTATTGGCTTCTGAAGCATCCAAACCAAGTTTATCGGTAATTACGGACGTTCCGATGGGTATAAGGTAATCCCTAAAAAAATGAAGCACCTCGTCACTGTTTTCCAACATGCCATCTGGCTCCGGTTCTATATCTAGGTGCACATATTTTCCAGTTCGCTTTTCTATGTGATGTAGATGAATGGCTACTTCCACCATATTCTTTGCTCCGGTCTCAAAAGCTGATTTTGTAGCCTCTTCCGTAGTATGCCAATATTTGTAACTCACTGGAGAGGTAGATATTCCACCAGATATACCTTTAGGAAGCAAAGCCTCTAACTGATCGAACAAACGTTTGGTATAGATCAATCGTTCAGCAGTGGTCCAATCCGGGGTATGTACATCATCCTTTACACGTTCATTATGAAAGTTGCCGTATGGAAAACCGTTCATAGTAAAAACATACACATTGTTCTTGCCCAACCATTGCTTGAATTCTTCCAGATTACCGTTCATGGCAAGCTCTTCACTAGCTTTGTTGGATAACCGCAACCCTAATCCAAAAGGCTTGTCCAAAGCTACTTTTTGCTTTATCTGGGGAACATGCTCCTTTAGACTATCAAACGTAGTCTTCCAATCAAATCCGGGGTGAATATTGGTACAATAAGTGAGTTGAAAATTGTTATCTATCTGCAAACTACCCTACTTTAAGTTTTGAAATTTCGTTTACCATGTCCAGTGCCTTTTTCATGGTCTGGCGGTCAATCTGATGAACATCATGCTTAACACCTAAATCAGAAATAAGTGTTATAGTAAGTTCTCCTCCTAAATGCTCGCGAAACTCTTCTATTCCGTTCAGCAATTCATTTACCTCTTTCTCGGAAGCCAATGGAAAGCTTAAATCAAAACCGATCTTCTGAAAAACAGCCACCACACGGTCTAAATCTGCTTTATTGATCAAACCTGTTAAATGCGCATAAGCCACATCTAATACTATGCCTTTAGCAACGGCTTCGCCATGGCGTAGTGCATAATTGGTCATATACTCCAATTTATGAGCTGCCCAATGCCCAAAATCCAAAGGTCTGGACGAACCACTCTCAAAAGGGTCTCCGCCTTGGGCAATATGGTGCATATGCATTTCGGCACACCTATATATCGTGTACTCCATTGCTTCCATATTTCTATCCCGCAATTTATATGCGTTTTCCTCCAAATACTCAAAAAAGACCTTATCCTTGATCAATGCGACTTTTAAGGCTTCGGAAATACCGGAAATCCAATCGCGTTGCTCTAAGGTTTTAAGAAAATCCGTATCGTTAATAATCGCATACGGTGGCGCAAAAGTGCCAATGAAATTCTTTTTCCCGAAAGCATTCACACTATTTTTAACGCCCACAGCGGAATCATCTTGAGACAAAACAGTTGTTGGTATACGAATTAATTTTACACCTCTATGCGCAATTGCCGCGGCGTATCCTGCCATATCAATTACCGCTCCTCCACCAATTACCACAACAAATGAATGTCTGCAAATAGCATATTCGCTAACTCCTTTAAGTATTGCTTCAACTTGACTTTCATCATTTTTACATGCTTCGCCCCCTTGGACTATCATGCTCTTCATGTGCACCAGATTTTCAGGATAGTGCTTACAGTAAGATTTTATATTGTCCATAAGTGCCGGGTGCGCAGCCGCAACACCATCATCAACCACAAAAAGAAGTTTTACAGGCTCATTTTTATAAGCCTTAATAATATCCTTGAACAAGGTATTTTCGGTACCGAACAAGTTTTGGGTAAAGTGAAGGCCATATTGATATGAAACTTCAAATTTTTGTTCTATCGTTTTAAACATCATTTTTCTTTTGAACGCCAATAACAATTGACCTTAGGTAACGGCAAATAATTTTGATAGGCTCTTGGACACCGGAAGCAGTGCCAAAATAACCAACCCATACCACCAGTCCGAAAAAGCTACGGCAATGGACGAATCCAATAAAATTAACGCTATGACACCCGCCATAACCGCTTTTTTGATATTCTCCGGTGAGTTTACGGTATGTGCCCTTATCAAAGGTCTGAAAACCGTGAACGCAAACAATATCAAAAACAATAACGGAAATAAAAGCGCATCCGTATGTAGAAAAGCCATAGTTGCAACAGCTAAAATTACGGTTCCGTAAAGCACGCCTGCCAATACAATATGATTTTTATTTTCCCCATGCACTTCACCTCTACTTATTAAAGTAATCGCAAAGATGTATACGATGGGTATAAAGGCCATGAACCAAAAACTAAAATCATTTAAGATGGACATGCCCAATAACAAGTTAATCCCCCTGCATAGCCCCATACTTAAAGGCCCGAAAAAATCATATTTCTTAGCAATTGCATCATACAAAAGTATGGCAAATGCCAATGCTACAGCAACCATTCCGGACGTTACGGATACCAGGAATGCCAACAGTACGCCAACAGTTAAAGTAACACCGCCATATAACGCCGCCGAATTATAAGGAACAACACCACTAGGAATGGGCCTTTCGGGACGTTCTACTTGATCGATCTTAAAATCGAATACATCGTTTAGAATTACGCCTCCCGCATAGAGAAGTACGGATGAAAATATTAGGTATATCACATTAAAAAACCGCTCCGAACCTAGAAAATCAGTTTGAAGACCACCTACAAAAATACCTCCAATAGCTACACCGGCCAAAATATCGGCCGCAGCAGTCGGTAAATTAGCAGGTCTTGCCAATCGTGCATAACCAAGAAACGTGCGATTCATTATGTAATCTGATCAGAATCTATCCTAGGCTCCTGCCCCCTCAAAACACTGTTATCATTAAAAAGTTGCGTTTGATTAATTCCATTAGGCTTTAACCAGTGCTCTTCCTTCATTTTACCATTGGAACCAAAAATATCCAATGCATTTTGATAACATGTCTTTACAACATCCTCTCTTGCAATTCCTCTTTTAAGCATAAGGTTTGCCGTCTTTGGCACCGCCAAAGGATCACTAACACCCCAATCTGCAGAGCTATCTACAATGATATTGTTGCTACCATATTTTTTGACCACTTCTACCATACGTTCGTTACCCATTTTTGTCTTTGGGTAAATGGTAAACGCTGCAATGAAACCTCTATCAAGAACGTCTTTAACGGTTTCCTCGTTATTGTGGTCAATAACCACTTTTGAAGGGTCTAGACCATGCTCCAAACACACCTCCATACTTTTTAAAGTACCTGCTTTTTTATCGCGGTGGGGCGTATGCACTTGCACTACCATGTCTAATTCCTTGGCCATCTCCAACTGCATACGGAAATATTTATCCTCCGCTGGCGTCTGGTCGTCATACCCTATTTCTCCAATAGCTACAACATTCTGCTTGTGCACGTACAACGGCAAAAGCTCTATAACCTGTTCCGCCAATGCTTCATTGTTGGCTTCTTTGGAATTTAAGCCAATGGTACAATAATGCTGAATACCAAATTGGCTCGCCCTAAAAGGCTCCCAACCTACCAAACTACTGTAATAATCTTGAAACGAACCCACTTGCGTTCTTGGCTGTCCTAACCAAAAAGAAGGTTCTATTATAGCTACTACTCCGGCCGCGGCCATAGCCTCGTAATCGTCCGTAGTTCGCGATGTCATATGTACATGCGGGTCGATTATCATCATTTTATCTTCCATACTAATCTTTTATATTTTTCCAGGTAATAGTTTTACGCTCTACTTGAGTTTTTATTTCGGGATACTTATCCAGTAATTCTTTCGCTTTTGACGCTTCGGAATTGTAGCAACATAATGCGGCCACTTTATTTTCAACAGGATTACCACTTGCAAACAAGCGTTCCATATCTTTCAACAAGTTATCATCTAAAAATCCCGTGACCGGTCTCCAAAACAAAGGTTCAATCTCCCTTGAAGCCGCCCAACGTTCATGTGCATAATCTGAGATGATTCGTGCCAAGTCCTTATTGGCCCGCTCGTCAATGCTCAAAATATTGGAAAGGTCCAACTGCATAAAGGCTGCCTTTAAAAACATTTGGTTCCATTGCTGATCATTAAAATATTTTGCCGGGTAAGGGTTCCGCATACTTATTGCTTCAAAAATAGTGGCAATGTTCGTACGCAAAGCTTCAACTGCGGTCTGTTTATAATTCTCCGCATTGGGCAATAGGATTAGAAACTTCAGAAAAGTTTCGAGCTCTCCAATATCAGCAACTTGAATTAAATTGGCCACTTTGGGCACAAAAAAATCTTCGTTGGCATATAACACCTTTATCAATAGATAAATACGCGCTACCTGAAGCGTTGTGGCTTTTTGAGTTTTTAAATATTGGGTTACCGCATCCGTATCCTCGCTTAGCTTCAGAATAGTGCCCGAATCTATTTTACTAGCCAGCAGGCTATAGGTCATATACAGGTCCTTAGTAGAACTTGAGCCAATGATCTGCTCTAATTTTTGTTGCAACCATGAATTTGTTTCCGAGTCTAAATTAGTGCTTAATAAAGACTGGAGCTTTTGGTCTATTTTGGTTAATTCCATAATCTGTTATTCGGGTTTCTTGACAAGTGGTAACAACCCTGCTTTTTTTTAACCTTTCGGCCTAATAAAAAACAACTATCTACAAAACTAATTATTCTTTAGGGGAAACTGAATATTTAAGATGCTAAATTCTAGTTATAGTTTACAAAGATTCTTGCTAATTTTACGAAAAATATAATTATGCTAGGCCTTAAGTTACCAACTGATCCCAGATGGGTGAATATTGTTGAGAAAAATATAGATGAGATTTTGACCGATCACGCCTATTGCGAGCAAAAAGCAGCAAGCACGGCCATATCATTAATCATAAGTTTTCCCGAGTATACCGAGTTGGTAGAGGAAATGATAGCACTTTCTAGAGAGGAAATGGCCCATTTTAAAATGGTACATGACCGTATTACGGCTAGAGGACAAAGTTTAGGACGGGATAGAAAAGATGAGTACGTTCTTCAATTGATCAAATTTTTTCCAAAAGGCGGAAGCCGCACCACCCAATTGGTACATCGTCTTTTATACGCCGCATTGATCGAGGCCAGAAGCTGTGAGCGCTTTAGATTGCTATCCGAAGAACTGGAGGATAAAGAACTTGCTGAGTTCTACCATAAGCTTATGGTAAGTGAAGCCGGGCACTACACCATGTTCCTAAAATTTGCAAGGCAATATGGAAATCGTGAAGAAGTGGACAAGAAATGGCAAGCACTCCTAGATTTTGAGGCTGAAATAATGAAAAACCTAAGTAAGAACGAAAGCATTCATGGGTAAGAATTTCAGGTTTGAGAAAAGCCTATATGCTTTAGCCCAAAACCTGAAACCCTAATTATTCCTTACTCCGCCATTGAAATATCCGGACCTAGTTTATTTTTGTAATAATCATATGTAGCAAACTGCGAACGTAGCTTAGGCTTATCATTTACACGATAAGCGTTATTCTGTTCTTCATTGAACACTCTAGCTTTTACATTATCGTTCCAAGAAATTTCATACGTATCTATCAACTCTTGTTTTACATCTTCGTCATAAATAGGACAACCTACCTCTACCCTGTTCTCTAGGTTACGGGTCATAAAATCCGCAGAAGAAATAAACACTCTGGTATCACCATCGTTACAGAAAATAAAGATTCTTGGGTGTTCCAAAAACTTATCTACAATACTAATGGCCTCAATATTCTCGCTCATACCTTTTATACCGGGTATTAAGCAGCAGATACCCCGCACGATCAGTTGTATCTTAACACCGGCATTACTGGCTTCGTACAATTTATCTATCATTTTATACGAAGTAAAGCTGTTCATCTTAATTTTGATGTACGCTTCTTTACCCGCTTTAGCGTTCGCTATTTCCTTATCTATCAGTTTTATAAAGAAAGATTTGGTATAATGTGGAGACACTATTAGATGCTTGTACTTATTGATTTTATAGGTTGTCTCAAAGAAATCGAAAACCTTATTCAATTCTTTTAGAATACGCTCATTTGCTGTAAACAGCGTATAATCCGTATAAATTCTTGCAGTAGACTCGTTAAAGTTACCTGTACTTATAAATCCATAGCGCTTCAACACCCCGTTTTCCTCTCTTTCTATCATACATATCTTACTATGTACTTTAAGCCCTGGTACACCAAAAATGAGTTTTACACCTTCCGCCTGAAGTTCCTCGGCATATCTAATATTGGCTTGTTCATCAAAACGTGCGCGAAGTTCTATTTGCAGGGTCACCTGTTTTCCATTCTTAACCGCATTGGACAAACAAGCGGCCACCTGAGAATCGTTGGCAAGACGATATACCGTAATCTTGATCGCTTTTACCTTTGGGTCTAGAGCGGCTTCCCTTAAAAATTTAAGCACATATGAAAATGTATGGTAAGGAGTGTACTGCAAATAATCCTTATCAGCTATTTTCTCGAGCAGACTACCTTCAAGATTTAAACCTTTTACCGGTAACGGAGCTATTTTACTGTACATTAAATCTTCTCTTCCCAAACTAGGGAAGCCCATATAATCCCGCTTGTTATGATATCTACCTCCCGGTATAACACTATCCGCATCCTCGATCCCCATTTTATCCTTAAGAAAATCCAGCGTATCCAACTCTATGTTCTTGTCATATACAAAACGTACCGGATCACTAATTTTCCTATGTTCTACACTGGAATAAATTTTCTCAATAAAACTTTTACTTAAATCATTATCTATATCAAGTTCCGCATCTCGCGTAATCTTGATCATATGAGAGGATATGGACTTATAATCGAACATAGGGAAAACACTATCCATACAATACCGGATAATATCATCCAGAATGATTACATAGTTCTTATCACCCTCTTTAGGCAGGACCACAAAACGGTCAATACCCTTAGGAATTTCAATAAGTGCATATCGTTTTTCCTTTTTCTCAAAGGTACGTTTGGTGCGATCATCACTTTTTAAAACCATCTTTACGGCTAAATATGCCGCTGTATCCTTCAACATTGGAAACTCTGCCAAATCATTTAAAATGATGGTCATAAGCTGCGGACTCACCTTTTGAATGAAGTATTTCTTAACGAACTCCCCTTGTTTCTCGGTCAATTCGTTTTCTTTAAGAAGATAGATATCCTGATTTTCTAACTCCTTCTGTATTTCGTCTAAAATCTCAACACTTTTGCGTTGCTGCTCAATTACAAATTTGGTAATCTCTTCCAATAAATCCTTGGCCTTCTCACCACCTAAAACACTTTTGCCCGATTTTCCCGCTTCAAAAATTCGTTTTACGGTAGCATAGCGCACTTTAAAAAACTCATCTAAATTGTTGGAAAATATTCCTAAAAACCGAAGACGTTCTATTAACGGTACATTCTCATCCTCGCACTCTTGAAGCACTCTTTCGTTAAAACGTAACCAGCTTATTTCTCTGTTTATATATTTGTAATTTGTCTTTATCATTTATCTAAGGTCTTTCGGGAAAATGGTTTGTTTTGTTGTTCCTTTTGTTACTGAATTCCAGCTATTGACCGGAAAATTGAGCTGTACCAGGCCACTGGTCGTAACGTTGTCAATATAGGTATTTCCCAAAGAATTGGCAACATGGGTAAAAGCGTGATTATGACCAAAAATCATCACAGAATCTAACGAATCATCAAGGTTTGATATAAAGTCAAAAACCGATTCCCCTGAAAAATCATACAGTTCGTTCGTAATCTGTACCAAGGACAAAGAAATACTGAGCTGTCTAGTAAAAATCATAGCGGTGTGCAATGCCCTATTTGCGGGACTTGAAAAAACGGCGTCTATATTTTCCGCTTGAGAATTAAACTTGGAGGACACTAAAAGTGCATCGTTCACACCTCTTTCCTGAAGCGGCCGATCTTTATCGCTCACCGAATAATCCCAAGAAGATTTCCCGTGCCTGACCATTATCAATGTTTTCATTTAACCGAAATTTAAAGTTTTAAAAATGTTTAGCCCCTTCCAAATTTTGCACTAACCTTGGGTTTAAGGTGCCAATCTTTCCATTTTCCAATCCAAACCATTAATTAAGCTATACCTAATACGATCATGCAAGCGGTTAGGTCTTCCTTGCCAAAATTCCAATGATTGCGGTTTTACAATATACCCGCCCCAATAGTCCGGTCTTGTTATTTCCTTGTCCTGGTATTCTTGCTCTAATTGCTTTAACTTATTTTCCAAATCTTCCCTAGATGCAATAACAGAGCTTTGCTCAGAAACAATGGCTCCGAGCTTGCTTCCATCCGGGCGGGACTCAAAATAACCATCAGACATATTTTCGGCAATCTTTTCGGCCTTGCCTTTTATAATAATCTGTCTTTCCATATTAGGCCAAAAAAAGGAAATACACACATTAGGGTTAGCGGCTATGGCCTTGCCCTTTTCACTATGGTAATTGGTATAGAATATAAATCCCTCATGGGTAAACTTTTTTAATAGCACCACCCTACTTTTAGGGTAACCATCCAAACCAATAGTTGAAACGGTCATAGCATTTGGTTCATCCACTCCGTCCGATGCTTCCGTTTCATGAAACCATTTTTGAAACAACTCCATAGGATTATCCGAAATGGAATCTTCCAAAAGGGCACTCTTTTCATATGATTTGCGATAATCGCCTAAATCTTTTTGCATAATTTTCTTGCTAAAATCCTTTTAACCAAAGTTCAGCAAAAGATTGGTAACGAAAAAGTAGGAAGGAAACTAAAACTCAAAAAACTTGCCGTCATCGGCAAGTTCTACATTGGAGAAAACTTCCAATGCTTCGCCTTTAAAAAGCTCTATGGATTTATATCGGGTAGAATAGTGACCTAAAACCAGTAAACCCACGTTTGCCGCTTTGGCAATTGCCGCTGCTTCCTTGGCCGTAGAGTGCTTGGTTTTTACCGCTAAATGAGCCTCTGTCTCCAAAAAAGTGGACTCATGATACAATGTCGTAGCGTTTTTGATTTGATCAACAATATCTGGCTTATAACCGGTATCACTACAATAGGCATAACTTTTAGGGGTTGGCGGATCAAAACTTAACTTGGCATTAGGAACCACAGTTCCATTATCTAACGTAACATCCTTGCCGTTTTTTATATTTTGAAAATAGACCCTATCCACCTTATACTTTGCAACCGCTTCTACATTAAGTTTACGCTCCCCTGGTTTCTCTTTGAATAGGAAACCGTTTGTATATACCCGATGATTTAACCGAATAGTTTCTACAGAAATTTTATCGTCTTCAAAAACAATTTCCGATTCCCTATTTGAAAGCTCATGAAAATACAGTTGATAATTGGTCCATGAATCACCAAGCTTTAGGAGTAAGGTAATAGCTTCTTTAATTCCCTTGGGTCCGTAAATATGTAATTCTTTTTCCCTACCTAACAACCGAAAAGTAGAAACCAAACCTGGGAGACCAAAAAAATGATCGCCATGTAAATGGGAAATAAAAATATGGTTAATGCGCGAAAACTTTATTTTATGCTTTCGTAACTGTACTTGGGTACCTTCGCCGCAGTCTATCAAAAACATATGGTTCTTGACTTCCAAAACCTGAGAAGTAGGATTGGTTAACGTACGAGGTGTTGCAGCGTAGCAACCAAGAATATGCAGTTTCATTTTTCTAATTCTTAGGCGAATAGCTTAAGGCTTCCTCAACCGTAAATTGCCCTTTAAAACTGAACGCATAAGGAGATTCACCATGCTCATTAAGGTACCTAAGACGTTCTTTAGCCTCATCCGGAGTGGGTTCATGACCTTCCTTTGTGTACCACAGACACATGTGCATATCTGACATTTGGTGAAACCATTCCTTTTTTCTTCTCATGACACCCGCATGTTGCGAGGCATAGGTAAAATTGAACAAAGCTTCTTTGGATTCCCAAACGGACATATTGATAATAAGAAAATCATCTTCAAAAACGCGCAGGGCGGTAGCATTGTCGTCCTCACCTTTAAGTCTCCAGACAAAACCCGTACTCTTGTCTGCAATGGCATTTATACGATCAAGGTCATTTACAAAATCGGCCATTACAGGGCTATCTATTGGCGCCCGCATCTTGGCTATGTTTACTTGAGACAGGTGATAGTTACTCATAAGTCTAAATCTCGTTCAATTTCTTCCATTTCTATGATATCGTGAGCTTCTTGAATGGTTGGCACTACCATTATGGCATCAGGTACCTCATCATAGGAAACCTTATCTGTTACCAAAACAAAAGATTTCTTGGCTTTTTTATGCAAATCCGAAATTTGCAAAAACTCAAGAACATCATCTGCCTTTAACTTTGAAAAGGAAAAAAGGTTTACGACAATATTGTCATTTTTTATCTTTGGATAAGCGTCATTTAGGTTTTTTAAGAAAATAGAAAGCGTGGTATTTTCTTGAAAAACGATAGTTGTAGAACCGTCCGAATCGAAAATCATACTTTTATTATTTTATTTTTGAAGCTAATAAATAAATCACTGCCATACGAATGGCAACTCCATTTTCTACTTGATTTAATATAATGGACTGTTTTGAGTCCGCCACATCACTGGTAATTTCCACACCTCTGTTTATTGGACCTGGGTGCATAATTACTATCTCTTTATCTAAACTGTCCAGCAATTTTTTGTTGACACCAAATTGCTGCGTATACTCCCTAGTGGTAGGGAAATAACTAATATCCAGTCTTTCGTTCTGGATTCGCAACATATTTGCCACATCGCACCAGTTTAAAGCCTTTCTTAAGTCCGTTTCTACTTGTACCCCTAATGATTCCACATATTTTGGCAGTAAGGTCTTAGGTCCACATACTTTTACGTTCGCACCTTGAAGCTTTAAAGCAAATATATTGGACAGCGCTACGCGAGAATGCAAAATATCTCCAACAATCACAACATTCTTACCGGCAACATCACCTAATTTTTCACGAATGGAATAAGAATCTAAAAGTGCTTGGGTAGGATGTTCATGAGCACCATCTCCAGCATTGACTATAGATGCTTTAACATGTTTGGACAAAAATATTCCCGCCCCAGGATTGGGATGGCGCATAACCACCATATCTACTTTCATAGACAGGATGTTATTGACCGTATCTATTAGGGTCTCCCCTTTTTTAACCGATGATTGGCCCGCCGAAAAGTTAATGACATCCGCAGACAATCTTTTTTCTGCAAGCTCAAAAGACAGCTTAGTTCGGGTACTGTTCTCAAAAAAGATATTCGCAATAGTAATATCCCGTAAGGAAGGTACCTTCTTTATAGAACGATTAATAACTTCCTTAAAATGATCGGCGGTTTCGAAAATGAGCTGAATGTCATTCTCATTTAAATATTTGATTCCCAGTAAGTGTTTTACACTCAGTTCCGCCATTGTTATTTATTTATCAAATATATCACGTCTTCACCATCGTTCTCTTTCCAAAGAACCTTAACTTTTTCATCATTTATAGCATCTACCTGCCTGCCCCTGTAGTTTGGCTGTATAGGCAAATGTCTACTAAAACGCCTGTCTATAAGGGTTAGCAACTCTATTTCCGAAGGTCTCCCAAAAGATTGGATTGCCGTTAATGCAGATCTAATACTACGCCCGGTATACAGTACATCATCTATAAGTACCACTTTTTTATCCTCCACCAAAAAATCTATTTTGGTCTTGGTTGCTTCCAAGGTTTTATCCCCCCTTCTAAAGTCGTCCCTATAAAAAGTGATATCCAAAAAGCCTAGCTTAATTTCCTTTACGCCGTATTCTTCCTGCAAAATTTTGGTTAACCTATCTGCCACAAAAATACCCCTAGGCTGAATGCCTATAAGTACGGTATCTTTAAAATCTAGATGGTTTTCGAGAAGTTGACATGCCAAACGATGGAGTATGATGTTTATTTCCTTTTCAGAAAGAAGTACTTTTTGCCCCATACTGCTCTATTGCTTTAGCTTAACAAAAATAGGGAATTCTAGTTAGAAAAAAAGTGATTTTTAAATGTATACCGTTTTTTCCAAAGTAATAAAATCTAGAAGCTTCTTAAGTCCTTTAAAAATAGTTTTATAGACCAAAAAAAAATCCCCATAACCAAAAGGCTATGGGGATTTCTATATAGATTAGTGTAAGATTTAGCTCTTACCTTCCATCTTATCTTTCAACGCTTGCAATGCTTCGTTAGCATCACCTAAAGTAGGCTTAGCTTCCTCTGCAGATGCAGCAGCTTTCTTCTGCGCCGCCTTAACGTTACGCTGCTCTTCTTCTCTGAAAATAGCAGTGTGACTTGCAACAACACGTTTGAAATCTTTGTTGAACTCAATGATCTTAAATTCGGCTTCGTCTCCTTTACCTAATTTCTTACCATCTTCCTTCTCTAAATGACGTTGCGGAATGAAAGCAGTGATATCTTCATTAAAGTCTATTGTAGCACCTTTATCAACGATATCGGTAATAGTTGCTTTATGAACAGTATCAACAGCAAATTCAGCTTCGTACTTATCCCAAGGGTTCTCAGTAGTCTGTTTGTGACCTAAGCTCAGCTTACGACCTTCAACATCCAACTCTAACACTTCAACCTCCATTTTGTCTCCAACAGAAACAAACTCAGATGGGTGCTTGATTTTCTTAGTCCAAGATAAATCAGAGATATAGATCAAACCGTCAATACCTTCTTCCATTTCTACAAAAACACCAAAGTTGGTAAAGTTTCTAACGATACCAGAATGTCTTGAACCAACAGGGTATTTAGTAGTAATATCAGTCCATGGGTCTGGAGTCAATTGCTTGATACCAAGAGACATTTTACGATCTTCACGATCCAATGTCAATACCACAGCTTCTACCTCATCACCAACTTTTACGAAATCCTGAGCTGAACGCAAGTGCGTAGACCAAGACATTTCAGAAACGTGGATCAAACCTTCAACACCTTCAACAACCTCAATAAATGCACCGTAATCTGCGATTACAACTACTTTACCTTTTACTTTGTCTCCAATTTTGATTTCATCGCTCAAGGCATCCCAAGGATGTTTCTCCAATTGCTTCATACCCAACTGGATTCTAGATTTGTTCTCATCAAAATCAAGGATAACAACATTGATTTTCTGATCCAATTCTACAACCTCGTTCGGGTGGTTGATACGGCTCCAAGAAAGATCGGTAATATGTACCAAACCATCAACACCACCAAGATCAACGAACACACCGTAAGAAGTAATGTTTTTCACAACACCTTCTAACACCTGTCCTTTTTCTAACTGGCTGATGATTTCTTTCTTCTGCTCTTCGATATCTGCTTCGATCAACGCTTTATGAGATACTACAACGTTCTTGAATTCATGGTTAATTTTAACCACTTTGAATTCCATTGTCTTACCAACGTACTGATCGTAATCACGAATAGGCTTCACATCAATTTGAGAACCTGGCAAGAACGCCTCGATGCCAAACACATCTACGATCATACCACCTTTAGTTCTACATTTAACGAAACCACTAACAATTTCTTCTTTATCGTGGGCCGCATTTACACGATCCCAAGCCATAATGGTTCTAGCCTTTCTGTGAGAAAGTACCAATTGGCCACTTTTATCTTCACGGATGTCTATAAGAACTTCAACCTTATCACCTACTTTTAAGTTAGGGTTGTAACGGAATTCGTTCAAAGAAATAACACCTTCAGATTTGGCATTGATGTCTATGATCGCCTCACGGTCGGTCAAATAAACTACCTTACCTTCAACTACCTCTTCATCGGCAGTATCTACGAAGTTTTCAGCTACCAACTTTTCAAATTCCTCTAATTTAGAGTCATCTACTCTTTCAATACCTTCTTCGTACTTCTCCCAATCAAAGTTTTCCAAAAATTCTTTTGGATCTTGCTTAGGAGCTTGTTCTTTTACTTCTTGTTTTGCCTCGGTAGAAGTTTCCTCTACCTGAGCTGTTGCTTTTTCTTCAGCCATTTGC
This sequence comes from Zobellia sp. 1_MG-2023, assembly GCF_030549125.1. Taxonomy (NCBI): domain Bacteria; kingdom Pseudomonadati; phylum Bacteroidota; class Flavobacteriia; order Flavobacteriales; family Flavobacteriaceae; genus Zobellia; species Zobellia sp. 1_MG-2023. Next base: position 90,550 of record NZ_JAUOSY010000007.1, read on the forward strand.
TGATCTTAAATTTGTATTCTACGATGGCACAAGAGTTAAACAATGATCGCAGAAGTTGTTATATGTCAATTTTTTATCTTTCCTTTTCGCTCTTGATGAATTTGTAAAAAAGGAGTGCAAAAATACATCTTTTTTATTAGTTTACCAACCTTATTACCACAGCATTGTTATTGTAACCTTTTTTTACTCCATTTTATACGTAAAACAGTGGTTTTATCGTTATCTTGGGGTCAAGAATATTAACCATTAAAAAGTATTACGTATGAGCGTTAAAGCAAAATATCAAGAAGTTTTAAATCTTGGTGAAGAATTAGGTATAAAAAATGGAGATGTTTCCGAAGAAAACGGTGTGCTAAAAATTAAAGGCGAAGCCAACACCCAATATGAAAAGAATTTGCTTTGGGACAAGATAAAGCAATTGGGCGGCGAAAACCCTTCTGATCTTAAGGCCAATATTTCGGTAGGTGATTCTTCTGTGTATCACAGACATACGGTAAAGAGCGGTGAGTCTTTGAGCAAAATTGCAAAACAATATTACGGGGACCCAATGAAATACAAGCAGATTTTTGCTGCCAACACAGGTGTATTGACCAACCCGGATGTTATTCACCCTGATCAAGTTCTTGTTATCCCTAATATCTAAAAAGAACCGAAAACAAATAAAAAACGTGCCAGATTAATTTCTGGCACGTTTTTTTATACTTTCTCAATACAGCGATCGGCGATACTGAGTAGCCGTTCAAATTGTTCCTTGAGTCCCATATCACTATTATCGAACTCTATGGCATTATCCGCTTTATGCAATGGAGAAAATTCGCGGTGGGAATCTATAAAATCTCGCTTCTGCACATTTTCCAGCACATCTTCATAGGAGACTTTCTCACCCCTATCCAACAACTCTTTATATCTGCGCGTAGCCCTTGCTTGTGGAGATGCTGTCATAAAAATCTTAAGCTCGGCATCGGGAAAAACCACGGTACCAATATCCCTGCCGTCCATAACAATGCCCTTTTCCTTGCCCATAGCCTTTTGCATTTCTACCAACATGTAACGTACTTGCTCAAGTTCAGCAATTCTACTCACATGTTTAGAAACCTGCATGGTGCGTATTTCTTTCTCCACGTTCTCATTGTTGAGATACATTTCGGCAAAACCAAGGTCAGGATTGGGAACGAACTTTAACCTGATTTTTGGTAACAATTTCACCAAATCTTCGAGTCGTTCTTCCTTGCCACCAATAAATCCGTTACGCATAGCAAACAACGTTATGGCACGATACATTGCGCCCGTATCTACATATACATAACCTAATTCTTTGGCCAATTGCTTGGCCAAAGTACTTTTTCCGGTAGAAGAAAATCCGTCTATGGCAATTGTAATCTTAGACATTAGAGTTTTTTAGCGTTCTTAACTTTTTGGGCCGTAATAGCAATATCTACCACTTCGTGCATATCTGTAACGTAGTGGAATTTTAAGCCCTTAAGATACTCTTTTTTTATCTCTAAAATATCTCTTTCATTGTCTTTACAAAGAATTAACTCTTTGATTCTTGCTCTTTTAGCCGCTAAGATTTTCTCCTTTATACCACCAACAGGCAACACTTTTCCTCTTAGCGTTATTTCTCCTGTCATGGCCAAACTTTTCTTCACTTTCTTTTGCGTAAACAAAGAAACCAATGAGGTTAACATGGTTATACCAGCACTAGGACCATCTTTAGGGGTAGCGCCTTCCGGAACGTGAATGTGAACATTATACTTATCAAACACTTCTGAATTTATCCCAAATCTATCCGCATTGGATTTAATGTACTCCATAGCAATAGTGGCGGACTCTTTCATTACCTTTCCTAGATTTCCGGTAATATTTAAAGCTCCTTTACCCTTGGACAAGATTGATTCTATAAAAAGAATATCTCCACCAACACTTGTCCATGCAAGACCGGTTACAACCCCTGCTACATCATTATTTTCATACTTATCGCGCTCCAGACGTGCAGGACCCAAAACCTTTTCAATAATTTCATTGGTCACCTTTACATCGTACTCTTCTTCAATTGCAATATTTTTGGCCGCATAACGTACCATTTTGGCAATCTGTTTTTCCAAAGAACGAACTCCGGACTCACGCGTATATCCTTCTACTATTTTTTCTAATTGTGGTTTTCCAACGGAAAGGTCTTTTGGTTTAAGACCATGCTCCTTTAGTTGCTTTGGAAGCAAATGCCGTTTTGCAATTTCAACCTTCTCCTCAATGGTATAACCCGTTACGTTTATGATTTCCATACGGTCACGTAGCGCCGGCTGAATAGTTGACAAGTTATTTGCCGTTGCTATGAACATCACTTTAGAAAGGTCATAACCCATCTCTAAGAAATTATCGTAGAACTCACCATTTTGCTCTGGATCCAGAACCTCCAACATTGCGGACGATGGATCACCTTGATGACTACTGGATAGCTTATCTATCTCATCTAAAATAAAAACGGGATTGGACGTTCCTGCCTTTTTCAAGCTTTGAACAATCCTACCTGGCATTGCCCCAATGTAGGTTTTACGATGCCCACGTATTTCGGCCTCATCTCTTAAACCTCCCAAAGATATTCTTACATATTCCCTTCCTAGGGCTTCCGCTACGGATTTACCCAACGAGGTTTTACCAACGCCCGGAGGTCCGTATAGACATAAAATAGGAGACTTCATATCGTTTCTAAGCTTTAGAACCGCTAAATATTCAATGATTCTTCGCTTTACGTCCTCTAGTCCGTAATGATCCCTATCCAATATTCTCTGAGCCCTTTTCAAATCGAACTTATCCTTTGAAAACTCGTTCCATGGTAAATCTAGAAATAGGTCCAAATAGTTTCTTTGGATGGAATACTCGGCCACTTGTGGATTCATACGCTGCATTTTTGACAATTCCTTATCAAAATGCTCCTTTACCTTTGCGTCCCACTTTTTCTTTTTGGCTTTCTTGCGCATTTCAACAATTTCATCGTCATGCGAAACTCCGCCCAACTCCTCTTGAATGGTCTTCATTTGTTGGTGCAAGAAATACTCACGCTGCTGTTGGTCCATGTCATTGCGTACTTTGGACTGTATATCATTCTTCAACTCCAATTTCTGAAGCTCAAGGTTCATATGTTTTAATGTGGCAAGTGCACGCTCCTGAAGATTGTTAATTTCTAACAATTCCTGCTTCTCCTTTACGCCAAGGTTAAGATTGGACGAAACAAAGTTAATTAAAAATGAATTGCTCTGAATGTTCTTAATTGCAAAAGAAGCTTCACTTGGTATGTTCGGGTTGTCTCTAATAATCTTTAGAGCCAAGTCCTTAATAGACTCTATAATGGCCAAAAATTCCGGCTCGGTCTGGTTAGGTCTTTGCTCGTTGGTATCCCTCACGGTAGCAGTCATATAAGGCTCTTCGGTAAGTATTTCAGCTACTTCAAAACGCTTTTTACCTTGTAGGATTACCGTAGTATTTCCATCGGGCATTTTCAACACTCTTAATATACGGGCTACCGTTCCCAGAACGTTTATATCTTTTACCGTAGGGTTTTCAGTATCCTTGTCTTTTTGAGATACCACACCTATTACCTTGGACCCATTGTTGGCATCCTTGATCAAATTAATAGACGAATCCCTGCCGGCTGTAATAGGAATTACCACACCAGGAAACAAAACGGTATTGCGTAAAGGCAATATTGGTAGTGTTTCTGGCAAGGCTTCATTACTCATCTCTTCCTCGTCTTCTGCGGTCAAAAGGGGTATCAGCTCAGCATCTTCATCAATGGACTGTAGCGACATATTGTCAAAATTCGTGAATTTAGGATCTCCCATAGTATCAATTGCGGTCATTCTGTCATTTTAATGACAGGAACCCTTAGTTATCTGTTATCTTCATATTCCTCTAAGACACTGTAAACATTACTAAAATGTAGAATAGTGCCTTTTCTATCGGTGCAATATTGACAATTCTTATGCCATACCCAAAGAAATGCCGTTCATTTATTTTTCCCACCAAACTGTAACAATCCATATCTTAGGTCATCTTTAAGAAAACCTTTCACTTTTTGAGCCAAGAAAGAGAACATATTGACACTTTATTACAAATGTGTCTGGACGGAAAGCAAAGTGCCCAGCTCGAAGTTTACAATCGTTATTACAAGGCCATGTACAACACGGCCGTACGTATTGTAAAAAAGAGCGATGAAGCCGAAGATGTCATGCAAGAATCGTTTCTGAACGCGTTTACGAAACTGCATACGTTTAAAGGCGAGGTAACTTTTGGCTCTTGGTTAAAACGCATTGTAATAAACAACAGTATCTATCACTACCGAAAGCAACAGAAAAAAAACGAAGTTGCCATACAAGATGTATTGTACAAGGTTGAAGATAATGATATAGGTGTCGCAGACCCTCATGCGTTAACTGAAACGAAGGCTCAAAAAGTGATGGAAACCATGAAGTGTTTAAAGGACAACTACAGAATTTCTTTGACCTTACATCTTATTGAAGGTTACGATTATGAAGAAATCGGTGAAATTATGAATATGAGTTATGCCAATTGTAGAACCACTATTTCCAGGGCCAAGGAGAGCCTAAGAAATAAATTGATGGAAGCTTAAGATGAAAGAAGACAATATAGATAAACTATTCAAAAACCTAGAAGGTTCTTTTGATCTTGAGGCACCCGCCCATGGCCACGAGCAACGGTTTTTAGAAAAACTGGACACCCAACAAGGCACTAAGACCTTAACCGGAAAGAACAAATCTTGGTGGAAACCTTTGTCCATTGCAGCCTCTATTGCAATTCTATGTACAATTGTATTTAACGTGTATAAATCAAAGCCGTCTTTGGAACAGCAGGTTGCCCAGATATCACCGGAAGTATCACGTACTGAATTTTATTTTGCGAGCCTTATTGAACAACAGGTCAACACACTTAAAAGCGAAAGCACGCCCGAAACCAAAAAAATAATTGATGACACCATGATACAACTTAAGAAACTGGAAACCAATTACACCCAATTGGAGCAAGACTTGGTTAATGGAGGCAACAGTAAACTCATTTTAAGTGCAATGATTACAAACTTTCAAACGCGTATTGACCTATTACAGGACGTTCTCAATACAATTGAAACCATAAAAAATTTAAAAAATTACGATAATGCAAAAACTACAATATAAATCCATTGCCCTATTTTTTCTGATGGTTCCCATGTTACTCATGGCAAACACCAGAGAGCCAAAAGGCAAACACAGCAAAGAAAAAACTATAAAAAAGGAGTTTTACGTTAATGCCGATGCTCTTTTAAGAGTTAACAACAGCTATGGCAATGTGAACATTATTTCTTGGAACGAAAACCGCATTCTTATTGAAGTTCATATTAAGACCAACAGCAATAACGAAGAAAAAGCTCAGGAAAAATTAGATGGGATTTCAGTAGATTTTGAAGCCTCAAAAAGCATAGTTTCCGCTAGAACCAACATTGATAACAATAATAGTAGATGGGGGTGGAACTGGGGAAAAAGCAATAATGTAAACATGCAAATCAACTATACCATAAAGTTGCCGGTAAAGAACAATGTTGATCTGAACAATGATTATGGCAGTATTAGTATTGACCGAGTAGACGGGCATGCAAAAATAAACTGCGATTATGGCAGGTTGGATATTGGGGAACTGCGCGGCAGGAACAATCAATTAAATTTTGATTACACTACAAAATCTACCATTTCCTTTATTAACAGCGGTAAAATTTCAGCTGATTACTCCGGTTTTCACATTGAAAAAGCAGGTGATTTGATTATTAGTGCAGACTACACCAACGGTTCCGTAGCCCAAATGAAAAACTTGCAATATAACAGCGACTATGGTAAAATTGAAATTACCGAAGTCAACAACATACAAGGAACAGGAGATTATATTAATGTTCAATTGGGTACGGTTCACGGCAATGTAGATATCGTAGCGGATTACGGCTCCCTAAAAATAGCGAACATGGCCCAAGATGCCGGAAATATGCAGCTAAGAACAGACTATACAGGAGTTAAAATAGGCTATGACCCTAATTACCACTTCAACTTTGAGATTAAAACATCTTATTCAGGCGTTAGTGGTAAGGATGATTTTGAAATTAATATAAGCGAAGAAAAAAATACAAGTAGGTTTTACAAAGGCTATTACGGTTCTAACAATAGTGGTAATTCCGTTTCTATTTCTAGCGACTACGGGGGCGTAACATTCTATAAAAATTAAATCATCATCATAATCAATTAAAACAAACAGTCATGAAAAATTGGATCGTATTAAGTTTAGCATTAGCAGCCGTTTCTTGTTCCGCACAATGGGGGAAAGGCATAAAAGGCAATGGAAATGTAGTGAGTATAGAGCGTAGCGTTGGCGATTACGATGCCATTGCGGTTTCCGGCTCTTTTGACGTAGACCTTGTAGAAGGCAATGAAGGAGAACTAGTGATTAGCGGAGAACAGAATTTATTGGATTACATCGTTACCGAAGTACAGGGTGAAAAATTGGTCATAAGAGTCAAAAAAGGCATAAACATAAGGCCCTCTTTACACAAAGGCAGCATCAAAGTAAAAGTACCTGTAGAACGTATTGATGCTTTAAGTCTTTCCGGTTCCGGAGATATTGTTGGACATACCACTTTAAAAACCTCTAGATTCAAAACATCTATGTCCGGTTCCGGTGATATTACTTTAGATGTTACAACGGATGCCCTTGTGGCCTCTATGTCCGGCTCTGGAGATATGAACCTAAGTGGTAATACTCATGATTTTGAAGCTACTATTTCCGGTTCTGGGGACATTAGGGCTTACGATTTAAATGCCGATAATGTAGAAGCCACAATCTCTGGTTCTGCGGATATAAAAGTTACGGTAAACGAAAAATTAAAAGCAAGGGTTTCCGGTTCCGGTGATATTAGCTACCGCGGGAACCCAAAAAAAATAGATACAAAAACATCGGGTTCAGGCGATGTTTCTAAAGGATAATACATCAAAAAGCGATCACTACAGTCATCTAACTAAGCCTCTTTTATAGAGGTTTTTTTATTTACCCGCGTTAAAAGAAACATCCCTATTAAGAAAAATAGCCCTAAAAATATAATTGAATACCTAATGCTTCCCGTAATCTGGGCAATGTAACCATAGCTCAACATTCCTATCACAATGCCTATTTTTTCCGAAACATCGTAAAAACTAAAATAAGAAGTGGTGTCTACCGCATCTTCCGGTAATAGCTTGGAATATGTTGATCTAGATAAAGATTGTATACCACCCATCACGAGGCCCACTGCCCCGGCAGTTATATAAAACTCCATAGGTGTGGTAATCGTATAGGCAAAAATGCAGATGAAAATCCAAATAAGGTTCAAAACAATTAAAACGTTGATGTTGCCAAAACGTGATGAACAACGCGACGTTACAAAAGCCCCTAAAACCGCAACAATCTGAATAAGCAAAATACTAACAATCAGCCCCGTAGTGGAATCCGTGGCGCCCCAATCTAATTCTTCTATTCCAAAATAAGTAGCGATTAACATAATGGTCTGTACAGCCATACTGTACACGAAAAACGCACCCAAATATCGCTTTAACGGCACGTTGGCCTTTATTTTTGACCAAATAAGCTTCAATTCCTTAAAACCGTTAAACAGTATATCCTTTGTAAAAGTTTCCTTTTTATTCCCTTTGGGGAGATGATAATAGGTGTATTGACTAAAACCGATCCACCATAAGCCCGTCAACACAAAGGAGAGCCGGGTAGGTATGGATTCGTCTTCAAACCCGAACGAATCAAACTTTAAAATCATTGCTAAACAAATAATCAAAAGAACTACACTACCAATGTATCCCAAAGAATATCCTTTTGCACTTATAGCATCTTGTTGTTCGGGAAAAGCGATATCCGGCAAATACGAATTGTAGAAAACCAAGCTAGACCAAAATCCTATTAAAGCAGTAAAATAGCACAACAGGCCAAACCAGAGGCAATCCATGCTAAACCAATAGAGCCCTATGCACGAGAGAGCCCCCAGATAGCAAAAGAACTTCATAAATATTTTCTTGTTGCCTACGTAATCCGCAATTCCACTTAAAAACGGACTTAAAAACGAGACCACCAAAAAGGCAGCTGCCGTTACGTAACTGATTAAAGTATCATTATTAAAATCTACCCCCAAGAAGCGCACGGTGTCATCTAGAACATTACCTTCCTTATCCTTGACCAAGGTTAAGGCTCCGTAAAAAATAGGAAATACCGCTGAAGAGATGACCAAATTATAAACTGAATTGGCCCAATCATAGAATGCCCAAGCATTCAGTAGTTTTTTACTTCCTTTTGGAAGGTTGGTTTTTGGCATAATGGTATAAAAAAACCGTTCTTTTTGAGAACGGTTTTAAATATACAATAATTGTAAGATTTACTGAAAACTAGTAACCCCAAACTTTTTGGCCTCAGCTTTTGCCGCTGGAGCCCATTCCGTAAGATTATTGATCCTAGTGTCATTGGAAGGGTGCGTACTCATAAACTCGGGCGGAGCTTGACCTCCACTATTGGCCTTCATACGTTTCCACAATTCGGCTGCTTCCGTTGGGTCATAACCTGCAATAGCCATAATCTGAAGACCTATACGATCCGCTTCTGTCTCATGGCTTCTACTGAAAGGCAACATTACCCCTACTTGAGAACCAACACCATAGGCCTGGTTGAACATTTCCCGTTTCTGTGGATCTTGAATAGCCACATTTCCGGCTACCGCCCCTAATTGTTGTAAAGTTCCGGCGCTCATACGTTGTGCTCCATGATCGGCCAGTGCGTGCGCTACTTCATGCCCCATTACAACGGCTACACCTCTTTCACCCGCACAAATGGGCAAAATACCTGTATAGAAAACAATTTTCCCTCCTGGCATACACCAAGCGTTCACAGTTTTATCATCTACCAGATTGTACTCCCATTTATAATCTTTAAGATACCCGGAATACCCATTGGCGGTCAACCATCTCTCCGCTGCGGAAGATATGCGTTGCCCCACTTTTGTTATCATTTTGGCATCCGCCGAATTTTCAACCACTTTGTTTTCCGTCAAAAATTGGTCATACTGAGCAAATGCAGTTGGAAAAAGCTGACTGTTCGGATAAAAATTCAACACTTTTTTCCCTGTAAACGGATTTGTTTTACAGGAAGCTACCCCTAAGAAAAGGGCGAGAACTAAAATTACTTTTTTCATAACGGTTATGTTTAGACCTGTAAAATACGAAAAAACTTAAATGGCAGTTATGCGCAATTGCGTAAAATCTTTGCTTACATGAACCGTATTATCCCCATTTGGCATAATAGTTTTTAAATCCACATCTTCGTTATCTATCTGTACTTTACCAATTTTAAAGGGAAGACCGTGCAAATTAATTTTAAACGTCTCGTAACTGGTAATAAAAGCCCCGTCTTTAAATTGTTGTATTTTAAGTTCCCCTTCTTTACCCAGAAGTTTAAAATTTCTTAGACTATATTTTCCGTTTTCGTAGGCATAACCATCTTCGGCATCTTCATAAACCGTAGAGTTTTCCTCTCCTTCGGTAAAATATACATCCAATATAAGTTCTTTAATTTCCAACTCTCCTACATATTGCTGTACCGGATATTTTGGAATAATGGCACCTGCCTTTATGAAAAGTGGAATCTTATCAATATCTGCTACAACCCATTTTTCCTTCCCTCCTTCAACAATTTCATCGTTCCAATAATTGTACCAATTCCCTTTAGGAATATACATTCTTCGCCCTTTAGCATTTGGTTCTTGAATTGGACATACCAAAATCTGTTCTCCAAAAATAAACTCATCCGTTCTAAAATGGGTTTGCGTATCTTCTTGGTCATAACAAACTATAGGTAGCAACATTGGAGTTCCTTCTTTTGAATACCTCCAAAACATTGTGTACAGGTACGGTAGCAATTCATAACGTAATTCTATGAACTTTCTAACAATATCCGTAATCTCCGTCCCAAAGGACCAAGGCTCCTGATCGCCATGATCTCCACTGGAATGCACTCTGCAGAAAGGGTGAAAAATCCCTAATTGAATCCATCTGGCAAAAAGCTCCCCGTTTGGCTGTTCCGCAAAACCGCCAATATCCGAACCTACGAAAGAATAACCGCTCATACACATACGTTGCATTTGCACATTGGCTATCCATAGATGTTCCCAAGTAGCTACATTGTCTCCCGTCCAAGTTGAAGCAAAACGTTGCGTACCGGAGTAAGCCGCTCGCGTAATAACCAAGGGTCTCTTAGGGTACACATATCTTTTAACACCTTCATAGGTTGCCCGTACCATTTGCATACCGTAAATGTTATGCGCTTTTCTATGGCTACTAGGGTGGCCGTCATAATCATGACGTGTATCCAATGGTGCCGTTTTAGAAGGTACTTCCATTACCGCAGGTTCATTCATATCGTTCCAGACGGCATGCACCCCTATCTCGGCCATGAATTCCTTATAAAGTTCTGCCCACCATTCCCGCACTTCAGGATTGGTGAAATCGGGAAAATTACATTCCCCAGGCCATACTTTACCCTTCATTCGTGGACCATCTGCCCGCTTGCAGAAATAATCGTTTTCTACAGCTTCTTGATATATCCAATAATCTTTGTCCACTTTAATTCCCGGATCAATCATGACTACGGTCTTAAAACCGTCTTCATATAGTTCATCGATCATACGTTTGGGTTCGGGAAATCTCTTTTTATCCCATGTAAAACACCTAAAACCGTCCATATAATCAATATCCAAATAAATGGCATCACATGGTATTTTAAGGTCCCTGAACTGTTTGGCAATATCCTTTACATTACTTTCCGGAAAATAGCTCCATTTGGACTGGTGATAGCCCAAAGCCCATAAAGGTGGTAGTTCTGGCGCTCCCGTAAGGTTGGTATACGCTCTAACCACTTTATGCATTTCCGGTCCGTAGAAGAAGTAATAGTTCATTTCACCACCATCTCCCCAAAAACTTGTGGTTGAACGGCGTTCGTGAGCAAAATCAAAATGGGTTCTAAAACTGTTATCAAAGAAAATTCCGTATGCCTGGCCGCTGTGCAGGCCTATATAAAATGGAATTGCTTTATATAATGGGTCTTGATCTTTACCATATGCGTATTGATCGGTTACCCAATTATTGACCCTTTTTCCCTTAAGGTTACTATGAGTAGCTTTATCCCCCATACCGTAGAAACTCTCCGTATTCTGGGTTATTTTACTCATCTTCACGGTGTTACCGCCGTGCTCGTAGTTTTCTTCCCAGTGAAAGCCTAATTCATCTTCACTGATGATATTACCGTTTAAATCGGATATTTGGGTACGTAATGTTTTTTTATCTACAAGGACCTGAAGTTTTGAGGTCTCTATAATGTATTCCGTTTTTGTTTCCAGGCAATCTAGGTGACTATACCCTCGGCTCGCGTTAGGATCAACGGCATATGAAAAATCTGGCTGAAACGCATGCTCCGTAGCATAACGGAACCGTATGGTCCTATCCTGAATTACCGTGACTTCTAAGATTACACCGTTTTCGGTAGTAAAATAGAACTTATCCTTATCCCTTACATAATCTACAATATGATTTGGGTAAAGGTTTCCTTTATATTCTAGTTCTGTATTGGTTATCATTAGTTTGATATTTAAAGACTAACAAAAAAAAGACTTTAAACCTTAAAAACGAAATGATTTCACAACATTTACCAACTATTGTCATTATAGTAGAGCAACCTACTGAAAAATAACAATACCCAAAGGTGGAATAGTCAATTCTACGGATTGTTCGCGACCATGCCAAGGTTTTTTCTTTATCCCCGAAATTTTAGGGTCCATTCCCGCTCCCCCGTACTTTTTATCATCACTGTTCAGAATGATTTTTAGCTTACCTGAAGTCTTGGGTATACCCACTCTATATTTTTCCCTAGGAACAGGTGTAAAGTTGCATGCAATAAAGATATCATCTTCCGTATCATGGCCTCTTCTAATATAGGTGAGTACAGAGTTTTCATGGTCTCCGTAATCTATCCACTGAAACCCATCCGGACTAAATTGCTTCTGATAGAGGGCCGGAAAACTTTTATAAATAGCGTTCAAATCCTTTATAAGTTCTTGTATTCCACTATGAACTTCATACTGCGTAAGGTCCCAATCCAAACTTTTTTGAAAGTTCCATTCAGAAGTCTGTCCAAATTCACCTCCCATAAAAATAAGGTTGGTTCCCGGATGGGTAAACATATAACCGAACATCAAACGCAAGTTTGCAAAACGCTGCCACTCATCGCCAGGCATGCGGTACACCAATGATTGCTTACCGTATACCACCTCATCATGTGAAAATGGCAACATAAAATTCTCCGTAAAGGCATAGGTTGCACTAAACGTAAGATCATTCTGATGGTGTTTTCTATAGATAGGTTCTTTCTTAAAGTACTCTAGTGTATCGTGCATCCATCCCATCATCCATTTCATTCCAAAGCCCAAACCTCCGTACATAACAGGCTTAGAAACTCCAGAAAATGCCGTAGATTCTTCTGCTATGGTCTGAACATCCGGGAAACTGCCATAAACGGCCTCGTTAAACTCCCTAATGAAGGACAAGGCCTCAAGGTTTTCATTATTTCCGTACATATTAGCCTCCCACTCGCCTTCTTCCCTAGAATAATCCAAGTAAAGCATAGAAGCTACCGCATCTACACGCAAGGCATCTGCATGAAACTGATCTAGCCAGAAAATGGCATTACTGATCAAAAAGGCACGTACCTCGTTTCTTCCATAGTTAAAAATCAAACTCTTCCAATCTGGGTGATACCCTCTTCTACGATCTGGATGCTCATAAAGGTGAGAACCATCAAAAAAGCCAAGGCCATGTGCGTCTTCTGGAAAATGCGAAGGCACCCAATCCAAAATAACCCCAACCTCTGCTTGGTGCAGCGCATCTACCAATAGTTTAAAACCTTCAGGATCTCCAAATCTTGATGTTGGCGCAAAATATCCGGTTAGCTGATATCCCCAAGAAGGATCGTAAGGATACTCCATAATAGGCATGAACTCTACATGGGTAAAGCCCATCTCCTTTACATAAGCCACCAAATCTTTGGCCAGTTGCTTATAGGTTAAAAAGTTTCCGTCTTTATCACGTTTCCAAGAACCCAAATGCACTTCGTAGACAGAAAACGGAGCATCCAATGCATTTTTTTCCTTACGGGTTTCCATCCATTTCGTATCTCCCCATGTGTAATCCGCTTTCCAAACAATAGAAGCTGTTTTGGGGGGATGCTCACAATATCTTGCAAAAGGATCGGCCTTTTCAGTTACCGCTCCATGGTTATTTGAGTATATTTTATACTTGTAAATTTCACCTTCGCCAACCTCGGGAATGAAACCTTCCCATATACCACTACCGTCCCATCTTACATTTAACATATGCTGGCTATCATCCCAACTATTAAAGTTACCGATTACGGATACCGCACGTGCAGATGGAGCCCAGACTGCAAAATAAGTACCCTTAACCCCATTTAATTCCATTGGGTGGGAACCTAGCTTTTCATATAATCTAAAATGTTTACCTGATTTAAAAAGATCAATATCAAATTCGGAGAAAAGACTAAAAACAGTTACTTGTGGCATAGTGTTCGATTAGTTAGGTAATGCTGACAAATCTAAGCAACTTTACAAAAAAGGTTACATATTTGTTAATTAACTTTATGTCAGCATTTCAATGTTACAAAGAAAAGATACGAATAATTCAAAAATGGAACGCTTTTTGAAAAAAGATTCTTAAATATCTTTAAAATTTTCAACTATAAAATGAATACTATGAAAAAATCCCTTCTTTTGCTCGGCACATTCTTTACACTTTTTTTTACTGCCTGTGAAGGTCCAACCGGCCCTCAGGGACCTATTGGGCGTCCTGGTGAAAACGGTGAAGATGGCACACAAGCACAAGTTTTTGAAGTAGATGATGTAGACTTCACTTATATATCAGAAGATAATTTGTACGAAAGCGTTTTAGCCTTTGAAGATTTTACAAGTTTTGAGGTATTGCCCAACGATGCCGTATTAGTATACCAATATGATAGAACAGTAGAATTTCAGGACGGTAGCCAAGATGATGTTTGGAATCTAATACCGCAAGCTTTCTTTACAAACGAGGGAACCATTCAATATACTCCGGGGCACACTACAAAAGATGTAGAAATCCTTATCTCTGGCAACTATGACCTATCAAATTTAGAAACCCAATTTACACAAGGCCAGCTTTTCAGGTTCGTTATAGTGCCCGGTCAAGCTGCAACTGCCAAAATAGACAAAAGCAGCATTTCTGCGGTAATGAGCAGCATGGGGCTTACGGAAGCCGATGTTTTAAAAGCATCGTTCAAATAACATTCACAAATAAATAAAATAGACACCCTGCCCTAATTGGAGCAGGGTGTTCCGTTTTTAAGGGAAACCAAAACCATTTCTAAAAAATATCGTAAATACAGTTAAATTTGAAAGGAAGAAGCTTCTCTTTCGTCTAATTGAAAACCTAAAAAAATTAAAAACGCTATGTACAAAAATATACTTATTGCCATTGGTTTTGCCCTTGTAGGGTGTCAAGGTAATTCTCAAAAGAAAGAAACAGCTCAAAAAACAACAGACAAAAAAGAAACAAACTTTAGCGTAGTAAAAACGGATGCGGAGTGGCAAAAAGAACTTACGGATGCCGAATATTATGTACTCCGCAAGGCTGCTACCGAAAACCCTTTTTCTTCGGATTTATTGGAAAACAAAAAAGAAGGTACTTATGTCTGCGCGGCCTGTGGTACGGAGTTGTTCAAAAGCAATACCAAATTTGATTCCGGTACGGGATGGCCTAGTTTCTACGAAGAAATAAAAGGAAATGTGGGTTATGATGTGGATTATAAAATTGGTTATAAAAGAACCGAGGAGCACTGCGCTACCTGCGGTGGTCATTTAGGGCACGTTTTTGAAGATGGCCCCAAGCCCACTGGCTTAAGGCACTGTATAAATGGAGTTGCGCTAAATTTTGTACCTGCGGAATAGTGCTCTTACTCCTGTAATTCAATAATTTTATAGTATAAATTACAGCATGCATGAACTATCCTGAGAAATTTATTGAAAGTGCCCTTTTTGAATTTAATAGATACAAAACGATGGGCGACAGAACTTTTGAACAACTCAGCGATGATGATATTCACTGGAAACTGAACGAAAATGACAATTCTGTTGCCTTGATTGTAAAACATATGTCCGGCAATATGTTAAGCCGTTGGACCAACTTCCTGACCGAGGATGGAGAAAAACCTTGGCGCAACCGCGAGGACGAATTTGAGAACCCCTCCACAACAAAAACAGAAATGCTAGCCGCTTGGGAAAGTGGTTGGCAATGTCTCTTCAACGCTTTAAAATCAGTATCTACAGAAAATTTTGATACGGTAATTAAGATACGAAACGAGAACCACAGCATAGTCCAAGCCGTACACAGACAACTTGCACATTACAGTGGCCATGTGGGCCAAATTGTTCTTTTGGGTAAAATGATCAAGGGTACGGCATGGGTATCACTTTCCATTCCAAAAGGCCACTCGGACCAATATAACAAGAACATGTTTGAGAAGTGAGTTGTTATGTACGCCACAAAATCTTGATTCAAAGCAGCACCAAACTTCCTCTTTTTAGAACTAGACTTTAATTTTGGTATTAATCTTTCCGTTAGGTTTTGTACTTTTGCACCTGCTTAGCTATAGCTGGCTTCTTAAATTTACAACAGCAAAAAAATAAAAAATATGAGCAATTTCGATGTTATTGTTTTGGGTAGCGGACCCGGAGGATATGTTACCGCCATTAGAGCCTCTCAATTGGGCTTTAAAACGGCCATTATCGAGAAAGAAAATCTAGGCGGTGTATGCTTAAACTGGGGTTGTATCCCTACCAAGGCACTTTTGAAATCAGCTCAGGTTTTTAATTACCTAAAGCATGCCGAAGACTATGGTCTATCCGCAGAAAATGTGGATAAGGATTTTGATGCTGTGGTCAAAAGAAGCCGTGGCGTTGCCGATGGCATGAGCAAAGGCGTTCAGTTTTTGATGAAGAAAAATAAAATTGAGGTCATCAAAGGATACGGAACTTTAAAAGCAGGCAAAAAGGTATCCGTAAAGGATGACGAAGGCAAAGAAACAGAATACGGTGCAGACCATATTATTATCGCTACCGGAGCCCGTAGCCGCGAACTGCCTAGCTTACCACAAGATGGTAAAAAGATTATTGGCTACCGTGAGGCTATGACCTTAAAAGAGCAACCAAAGAAAATGGTTGTTGTTGGTAGTGGTGCCATTGGTATTGAATTTGCTTATTTCTATAACGCTATGGGCACTGAAGTAACCGTAGTGGAATACCTACCCAATATAGTACCGGTAGAAGATGAGGATATTTCAAAACAACTGGAGCGCAGCTTAAAGAAAGCCGGTATAAAAATCAAGACTTCTGCAGAGGTTACTTCTGTTGACACTTCCGGTGAAGGCATAAAAGCAACCGTAAAGACTGCTAAAGGAGAAGAAATTCTAGAAGCGGACATTGTTCTTTCTGCTGTTGGTATCAAAACCAACATTGAGAACATTGGTCTTGAAAACGTGGGGATTTCTACCGATAGAGACAAAATATTGGTAAACAACTACTACCAGACCAACATACCGGGGTACTACGCTATTGGTGATGTAACTCCAGGTCAGGCGCTAGCACACGTTGCTTCTGCCGAAGGTATTCTATGTGTTGAAAAAATAGCGGATATGCATGTTGAGCCGTTGGACTATGGCAACATTCCAGGATGCACCTATTGTACACCGGAGATTGCATCTGTAGGTCTTACTGAAAAGCAAGCCAAGGAAAAAGGATTGGACATCAAAGTTGGTAAATTTCCTTTCTCTGCCAGTGGTAAAGCCAAAGCAGCCGGTACTCCAGATGGTTTTGTTAAGGTTATTTTTGATGCCAAATATGGCGAGTGGTTAGGATGTCATATGATTGGTGCCGGTGTTACCGATATGATTGCCGAAGCTGTTGTTGCCAGAAAATTAGAGACTACAGGTCACGAAATTTTAAAAGCCGTTCACCCTCACCCAACTATGAGCGAAGCTGTTATGGAAGCCGTAGCAGCCGCTTACGATGAGGTGATACACTTATAATAAATTGCAATTAGATTAGATTAAATTAGAAATGGGCCCGATAAGAATGTTCTCAAATACATCTCACGGGCCCATTATTTTTTATTAGAACGAACACAGTAAAAACCCATTCCGTATGCTCAATTTTTTTCGGATTACAGCAATATTAGAAGGTATCTCCTATTTGGCCCTATTTGCCGTAACTATGCCGTTAAAATATTTAGCCGGTCTACCCATGCCCAACAAATATGTGGGTTACGCGCACGGCGTACTCTTTATCACCTATTTTATTTTGGCCGTAGTTCTGTGGATGGAAAAGAAATGGAGCATTAAAAAAGGAATTATACTACTGGTTGCATCCCTCCTACCCTTTGCCACTTTTTATGTGGAAAAAAAGTACTTGAGCGATAACACTGCACAAGCCTAACACCCTCTTAAGTTAAGCTTATCTAAAGTGTCTAGCGGATAAAAAGGTATAGACAAAGCCCATAGTTATGGTATTCCATGTGCTATCGTTTATTGTGATGCCCGTGTACGAAAAGTTCAGCTCAGATTTTGGCCCTACTTGAAATCCAATTTGTGGGCGATAGTAAAATCCACCATCATTTCCTTCATTCAGTCCAAAAGCGTTTCCAATATCACCACCTATGGAAAAGGTTTTTGAAGGCCACAGCCTCACTGAGGCTGCAAGTGGTAAAAATTGAACACTAGGGTAATCTACAGTAACATTTTGACCGGTAAAGGTTTCGGCAAAACCGTGAACTATACCTGCTTTCACCCCTAAATCAAAGGCCTTGTTAGGAGCCCACATATAGCCTACATCGGCACCTATAACTACACTAACAAAATCATTATAATCTCCTATAGGCATACCCGCATGGGCGCCAATTTTAAAGCCCTCTTGGGCAAATAACGAAATACACGAAAAAGTCAAGGTCAGAAATAAACAAAAAGATTTGGTCATGGCAATTTTAAATTTGGTTTGTGCTGGTTGTTTGGTAAAACTAAAGGCTAAACGAAGTTCATTGCCTTTTTGTTGTAGCTACAAATCAAAAATTGTTACGTTAAACCTTTTAAATAGGTGCCAATACTGCTAAAATGCGACTTAATGCAAGAAGATTCTAGCCAATTACTTCACAAAACTCTGTATGGCCAAATCATAACTTTGAAGCCCAAAACCAAGGATTACTCCTTTTGCTACGGGAGAAATATAGGATACATGTCTAAACTCTTCTCGCTTGTGCGTATTTGAAATATGAACCTCAACAACAGGCGTAGATACCGCTTTTATAGCGTCTCCAATACCTACGGAAGTATGTGTGTAGGCCGCAGCATTTAAAACAATACCATCATAGGAAAAGCCCACCTCCTGTATTTTACCAATAAGCTCCCCTTCTATATTAGATTGAAAATATTCTAACTGAACGTCTTTGAACTTAAATTGTAGATCGGCAAAATAATCTTCAAATGTTTTGTTTCCGTATACTTCAGGTTCGCGTTTCCCTAATAGATTCAGATTGGGGCCGTTGATAATGATTACTTTCATACTTCAAAAATAAACTTTTTAATGTGATTTTTAACAAGAGAAAACAAAAACGGCCGCATGTAGCGGCCGTTCAATTTTTATACTTTTTTATTGATTACAAAAAGTAAACCGCACCTACGGATACTGCACCGTTATGTGCTTTTGTAACACTTAAAACTTCAGAAAGCCCTACTCCTATTCTAAACTGAAAATAAAAATTCTCATCCATACGGTAACCGGCACCAATATTAACCCCCAACTCAATGCTTTTGGTATCTTGGAACTGTAAATCCTCTTCCCAGTTGTCCGCCAAAAGAAAACCTACTTGCGGTCCTAGTTCTACCGCTACCTCTTCCGTAATATGATATTTACCCATTACAGGTATCTGCAGATAAGCCAAGTTTACGTTAGAAGGGCCCAAATCTGCACCCTGTAGAGCGAAAAGCAACTCTGGTTGCACATAGAAGTCATCCATAACCGGTATCTCTGCAATACCACCAAAATAGGTACCTACTTTAGCTGATACACCGTCAAAATCATTCCCTAGCCAAGTTGTAAAGTTAATCCCAGCCTTACCTCCAAACTTTATGTCTCCCATATTAAACCCGCCAGAAGGGCCTGTGCCCTGTATTACGGTTTGTGCAATACTACTTTGTATGCCAAAAAAAACAAACGTTAGAATAACGCAAAATTTAATTTTCATGATTATGGTTGTTTTAAGAACCGTATTTTAATCCGCTATCGCTCCGTATTTTTCTCAGTCAAGAAATATTTTAGGAGAAGGAAATAACGGACAAAATAATAATTGGTCCATGGTTATATCATAACCAAAGATAGAAAACTTTACTTAGCGTCAATTCTTTACAGAATAAATTGGGTTTTATTTTTGCAGTCATTTAAAAAATAAAGAATCATGACCTCACAATGGTTAACTTTACATTATGAATTGGGATCAAGCGCTTCAGGACTACGGGCATTATCTTAAAATAGAACGTGGCCTTTCCGATAACTCCATTAAAAATTACAGTTGGGACATTAGTAAGCTTATTGCATTTTTAAAAAGCAACTCTTTAGAGGACAGCCCTAAGCAAATCAAAAAAGAAACATTACAACAGTTTATCTACGAGGTAGCAAAGACCATGAATCCAAGGTCTCAGGCACGAATTATTTCCGGACTTAAAAGTTTTTTCAATTATTTAGTTTTTGAAGGCTACAGGGAAGACAACCCCTTGGATTTAATAGAGTCGCCCAAAATTGGAAGGAAGTTACCCGATACCCTATCCGAGGACGAAATCAACAGCATTATTGGTGCGATAGACCTTTCAAAAGCTGAGGGCGAACGAAACCGTGCCATGCTAGAAACTCTTTATGGATGTGGGTTAAGAGTCTCAGAACTAGTAGACCTCAAAATCTCCGATTTATTTTTTGAAGAAGGATTTATAAAAGTGACCGGAAAAGGAGACAAACAGCGTTTTGTGCCCATTAGCGAGATAAACAAAAAGTACATTACCATCTACCGAAACGAAGTACGGGTGCACCAAGACATAAAAAAAGGGTTTGAAGATATCCTTTTTTTAAACCGAAGGGGCCGGCAACTTACCCGCGCCATGATTTTCACCATCATTAAAAATCTGGCCGTAGCAATACACCTGAAAAAGAGTATAAGTCCGCATACTTTTAGGCATTCTTTTGCCACCCATCTACTACAAAACGGAGCAGATTTAAGAGCCATTCAACAGATGCTAGGACACGAAAGTATTACTACAACAGAAGTTTACGTACACGTAGACCGTACCCATCTTACGGACGTCATGAACAAATACCATCCAAGAAAATAGAGAACAAGAGTTAAAATTTGATTTTACTTAGAACCGAAAACATACTTGATTTTCCTGCGGCCTTATTTTTTTCCTTTGTGATGTTCAAATCATGCCTTGCCTCCATCATGAAGTTTTTGTTTACATCGTAACCAACCCCATTGGTCATCATAAATTGGGGCTTAGGCACTTCATTATCATACTTGCTCAATGCCCGTTCCATACGTATGCCATTAACCAAATAAAAGTTATCTGTTGGGTAATATTTGAACTCAAGTGCCAACTGATAAAAATCTACATCACGGTAGGTATCGTAGTAATTTCTGAGCTCAACAAGAAATTTTTCATCTAACTCATAGCCTAAAGTTGATTGAGTGTGCATTTCATTGTCCATAAACGCAGGATATGAAAAATTCTTGGTATAAAAATTAGAAGATGGGTCAAATTGAAATTTACTGAAATCTATATCTACAGTCGAGCTTTGGGCCTTACCTATAGCCATACATAAAAAAAGAAATATGATTCGGACAAGTGTAATCATAATTTGGTTTTGCTTCGATAAATATAAGAACCCCACCCTAAAAACGAGGTTTTTTCTGACAATTTTAACGATTCGCAAGCAAGTATCATAAAGCGCTTTGGGGCCTATTTTTCATCTAAAAAATATATTTATGAACCGAAAACGTTGTAGTTCAACTCTATATACCACTATGCTATTTTGTTCCGTTTACATACTCTATATTTAAATTTAAATAGCTAAGAATGAAACATAATACCGAACGAAAATGGTGGAAAGAAGGTGTAGTCTATCAGATTTACCCTAGAAGTTTTCAAGATACCACCGGTAACGGTATTGGAGATTTACAGGGCATTATTAAAAGACTGGATTACATTCAAAGTCTTGGTGTTGATATTATCTGGCTAAATCCTGTTTATACCTCTCCCAATGATGATAACGGTTACGATATTTCGGACTATAGAAATATTATGGCCGAGTTTGGCACCATGGATGATATGGACGAGCTTATGACCCAAATGAAAAAGAGAGGGTTGCGCTTGGTAATGGACCTAGTAGTGAACCACAGTAGTGACGAACACGAATGGTTCGTAGAATCCAGAAAATCCAGAGACAACGCATATAGGGACTATTACCACTGGTGGCCCGCCGAAAAAGGTACTCCTCCAAAACGATTTAGCTATTTTGATGAAGATAGTAACGCTTGGAAGTATGATGAACCAACAGATTCATATTACCTGCACTATTACTCCGCCAAACAACCTGACCTAAAATGGGAAAACCATAAGGTAAGGGAAGAGGTGTACGACCTTATGAAATTCTGGTTTGATAAAGGAATAGATGGTTTTAGAATGGATGTGATATCAACCATTTCTAAAGATGTCAATTACCCGGAGCTTCCCGAAAAATACAAAGGCGATTTTATCCCTTATTATGCAGATGGACCACACCTGCACGAGTATCTAAAAGAAATGAACCAAAAGGTACTAAGCAAATATGATGTTATGACCGTTGGTGAAGCACCTGGTGTTAACCAAGAACAGGCCCTTAATTTTGTTGACGAAGACCGCAAGGAACTTAATATGTTCTTTCATTTTGATTTAATGTCCCTTGACCGTGAACCGGGCGAGACCTTTAAAATGAGAAAAGAACAATGGAAGCTTACGGAGTTTAAGAAAGTCTTTTCGGAATGGGACGGGGTTTTTGCACAAAAAGGCTGGGGAAGCCTTTATTTGAACAATCATGATTTTCCAAGAAGCGTTAGCCGTTGGGGGAATGATTCAAAAACACACTGGCAAAACTCGGCTACTCTATTGCAGACTTTTTTGCTTTCCATGAGGGGTACACCCTATTTTCTCTATGGTGAAGAAATAGGTATGACCAATATAAAATTTGATTCTATTTCCGACTATCAGGATATAAATACCCATAGCCGCTACAAAGCCATTAAAAAAGCGGGCGGCGATTTAGAAACTTTCCTAAAAGAAGAGAAACACGCAGGAAGGGATAATGCCCGTACCCCAATGCAATGGAACACACGACATAACTCCGGGTTTTCCGAAGCCAAACCATGGCTCAAAATAAATGAAAATTATAAGGAAGGAATAAATGTTGCCGAACAGGAACCGGAAAAAGACTCGGTTCTTAACTATTTTAGAGCAATGGTACAGGTGCGCAAGGACCATCTTGCTTTGGTATATGGAACGTACCAATTATTGTTGGCGGATAATGAACAGGTCTATGCCTATGTAAGGTCTTGGGAAGACGAGCGTTTTCTAGTTCTGTTGAATTTTTCTACCAAACGAAGCTCGGTTACTATAGATGAGGTACGTTTTGATAAAGCGCATCTTATCATTTCCAATGACGATGCGGAAAACAACAAAACCGATAACCATTTTGAGCTTACGCCATATCAAGCATCGATCTATAAGGTTTTTTGATTTTTAAACAGTGAATAGTCGCGCTGGTAGGGACGTATGATCAATCGTGCTTCCCTATCAAAACGCACATAATTATATACCCAGTTTACAAAAACAACTACCCTATTTCTAAAGCCAATTAGGAAAAACAGGTGAACGAACATCCACACGAACCAAGCAAAAACACCCTGAAACCTATAATTTTTTAAGTCTACCACGGCCTTGTTACGGCCAACGGTAGCCATGCTACCCTTATCCTTGTAAACAAAAGGCTTCATAGGTTCATTACGCACCAATCGTAATAAATTCTCACCAAGGTTCCTTCCCTGCTGAATAGCCGGTTGTGCCATCATAGGGTGGCCATGGGGCGTATCTTCGGTTTGCATACAGGCAATATCGCCAACGGCAAAAATACTATCCTGCCCTTGAACTTGGTTAAACTCATTTACTTTAAGACGGTTACCCCTCACCAAGAATTCCTCCGCTTCTAGCCCGCCAATAGGCACACCTTTTACTCCCGCTGCCCAAACTAACGTGGCCGCCTCAAACACAAGTTCTGTTTTAGTACGGGCCGTTTTGCCGTCATAACCCACAACACGTGTATTTTTCCAAACATTTACACCAAGGCTCTCTAGAAAATCTTCCGCTTTTTTTGAAGCGTTCTCACTCATTCCCTTCAATAGACTATCTCCGGACTGTACTAAATTTATCTGTGCCCTACGGGTATCCAGATCGGGGTAATCCTTTGGAAGTATTCCTTTTTTAATCTCTGCCAAGGCACCTGCCAGTTCCACACCCGTAGGACCTCCACCAACAATTACAAAATTCATTAAAGCATCGCGCTCATGAAGATCGTCCGTTAACAAGGCTTGCTCAAAATTCTCAAGAATAAGACTTCTAAGATTCAACGACTGCGGTATACTTTTCATGGCCATACCATTCTGCTCAATTTCTGTGTTACCAAAGAAATTTGTGGTAGACCCCGCGGCTATTACCAAATAATCATAGGAAAGCCTTCCTATATTGGTTACAATTTTTTTGGACTCAGGCTCTACCTTTTGAACTTCCGCTAGACGGAAAAAAAAATTGCTATAATCCTGTAAAATTTTCCGAATGGGATAAGCTATGGAATCCGGTTCCAGCCCCCCTGTAGATACTTGGTATAAAAGTGGCTGAAACGTATGGTAGTTATTCTTATCCAATAAAACTACCTGAACCTCTTTCTTACTTAGTTTTTTTGCTAAGGCTACCCCTCCAAAACCACCACCAACAATTACAATTCGCGGTAAACTAGATTTTGGTAAGTTAAGTGCATCTGTATCTGACATGTATAAAAAATATGGGCAAAATTAAACATTCATTGTGTACCCCAACCGATAAACTAAAGGTTTTATTATATTTAAATTCTCTAAAATGTAAGAAAATTCATTGAAATCATGGTTTATTCTCATTCTAGAACTTAAAACTCAAAAATAAAACAGAAATACAGGTAGAAAAACACTTTCTCTTTTGTTACATAACCACCTAAAAACCAATACCATTTATTCTTAAAAACATATTACATCTCTTTTTTTATCCATTCAGTAAAATAATCTCTGTAACAATTAATCCTTTTGGGCTACTTATAGTCTAACAACCACCACCTTGCCGTGAACAACGAACTGGAACATCAATTTGTGACGGAACTTGAGAACAATCAAAACATTGTTCACAAGGTCTGTACATTGTACACCAATGATAGGGATTCGCACAATGATCTGTTTCAAGAAATAACGATTCAGCTCTGGAAGGCCTATCCAAAATTTAGGGGCGAATCTAAATTTAGTACATGGATGTACCGCGTGGCTCTGAATACAGCTATTACATTATATAGAAAATCTAAAAGGCGTATTCAGACACAAGACTATGAATCGGTAATTTTTAAAATAAAAGCCGACGAATACGATGCCACCCAAGAAGAGCAGTTAAAGCTCATGTACAAGGCGGTAAAGCAATTAGGCGATATAGACAAGGCCCTAGTGTTTTTGTACCTAGAGGACAAAGATTATCGCGAAATAAGTGAAACCCTTGGTATTACTGAAGTTAATGCCCGTGTGAAGATGAACCGGATCAAGACCAAATTAAGAACCGTATTGAATCCTTAAGGAGATGATGGACGAACTGGAACTTTTAAAGAAAGATTGGCAGAAGAAGGGAGATGAACTCCCTAAGCTGACCTATAGTGATATACATAAAATGACATGGAGAAAATCATCCTCTATTGTCAAATGGATTCTCATTATTAGCATCCTAGAAATAGTTTTACCCAATCTACTCTACTTAATACCTTCCTTTAGGAAGAGTATGAGCATTTACGAAAACACCGTTGTAGACCATTATTTCTTGGCCATGACCATTATTTATTACGTGGTGGTATTCTACTTTGTATACCTTTTCTATAAGCGCTATAAAGAAATTTCCGTGTTGGATAGCGCCAAGAATCTCATGCGCAAAATTATTAGGACCAGAAGAACTGTTAAATACTACGTTATATTTTCCTTGTCTACCATATTAGTATTCATAGCTATAGTTATAATAGGCATTTACCTGAACGATAGTTTTATGGATAATTTTACGGAAATGGCGGGCAATGCACAAAATGTTTCCCCGGAAAAGTTAAAAACTACTTTAATGGTCTCCATGGCCATATTGGGCGTGGTTATGATTGCATTCTTTGGCGGTATTTATTTCCTCCTCTACGGACTGCTCCTAAGGAAGCTAAAGAAGAATTATAAAGAACTTAGAAAACTGGAAGTCTAAATTTTATGTCGGTTCCTGTACCTACGTAATTCATTTTCTTCTTCGTAGGCAAGCAAGTCTTTTTTAGAGATCACTTTTAAGAATGATGGGTGTTGCTCTATAGCATACTCTAATTTTTCGATAATGGCATCAAACGACTCGTTATCGTAATCTATATCCAGAGGTTCTTTAATAACTATAGATTGAAGAATACCCTTTTTCTTTATCCGAAGTCCCTTTTTATCAAAAGAACGTCTAAAACCATCAATAACCACAGGAACCACTACAGGTTTATATTTCTTGATGATATGGGCGGTACCCTTTCTAAGGGGCTTCCATGGGGTGGTCGTACCTTGGGGAAAAGTTATGACCCAACCATCATTAAGCGCCTTCCCAATACTTGAGATGTCGCTCATTTTCACCTGTCGCTTAATATCCTTTCCTTCCGCTCTCCAAGTACGTTCTACGCTCACGGAGCCTGCATAGGCAAATATCTTGGTCAGAAGGCTTTTTTTCATGGTTTCCGCAGCCGCAACGTAATACATGTTTAACTTGGGGTTCCAGATATACCCTACGTTCTTTATATTATTGTCCCGCCCTTTAAGACTGGCATTGAACACATGGAACATGGCAACTACATCTGCAAAATAGGTTTGATGGTTACTAACAAAAAGCACATTCTTGTCCGGTAAGGAACGGATAATGTCCGATCCCTCTATCTCCAAACTGTTAAAACGCTTGTACCTTGAATGTGTTACCAATCCTAAAATACGGATAAGCCATTTTTTTAGAAACAGAATATGCCCGAAAGGATTTTCCTTAAATATGCCCATAGGGCACAAAAATACGAATTTACCCCTATAAAACCTGTTGTAACAAGGTCTTGATTTCACTTAGCATCATTCCGGTAGCCCCCCAAACGGTATAACCATTTAATTTAAAGGCAGGTACGGGTACGTTTGAGGCATAAGAAGTAGTCATTTCTTGGATAAAAATATTGCTCTCGTCCATAAAATCCAGCAGGGGCACCTCTACCAGTTCCTCTACCTCTGTCTCTTGGGGCAAAAATGGTTTCGCCCTATTATACACCCCAACAAAGGGGTGGACATTAAAATTACTTGGAGGTATATAAATTTCGGTGAGTGATTTTATAACCTTTATGTTTACAGGTTCTACCCCCACCTCTTCATGCGTTTCCCTTAGCGCCGTGGCCATCATATTGGCATCTTCGGCCTCTACTTGACCTCCTGGAAAGCCTATTTGATTGGAGTGCACGTCCTTGGGGTGGCTTTTTCTCAAAATGAGCAATAAACGGGTTAGATTTACTTCATCTGGATAAAAAAGGGCCATTACTGCCGCTTTTTTCGTCAATTTAGGCTTTTGCCTAGCCGTTTGTAGCTCCTCCAATCTAAACTGAGGAGCCATTTTTAAATGCGAAGCCTCTCCGGGTAAAGGCAGATTCTTTATTTTTGGGATTCGAATAGAGAAATCATCAAAATTCATGACAATCAGAAATTCTTTTAGATTAGCAATATTACCACTAATTTTTCTCGCTTCTTGTGGCGAAAGTCCTAAAGAAAAGCAAAAAACTACCGTACAGGAAGAAGTAAAAAAAGATACGGTTCAAATTGATTCCTCTAAAATCCAAAAAGAAAAAGAAGAAGAGTTTGTATTAACTGAAGAAAATGCAATTGATTTCTTCTTTGAATACCAAAAGGATTTAAAGGTTGATAAAGTAAAGATTACCACCCGGTTCGGGAGTTTTACCGTTCAACTCTTTGACAATGTGCCGTACCACAAGGCCAATTTTATTTACTTAACACGTAAAGGCTACTTTAACGACACCCAATTTCACCGGATAGTGAAGAATTTTATCATTCAAGGGGGCAATTCAGACGATAGAAAAACGGGAAAAAAACGAAGCGAGATTGGACGATACCTTCTTCCTCCCGACACTCGAAAAGGCCATAAACACCATAGAGGGGTAATCTCTATGCCCAGTAGTGAGATTGACAATCCGCATATGCTGGCATCACCTTACGAGTTTTTTATAGTGGTCACCAAACCAGGATCCTACCATTTAGATGGGGAGTTTACGCCTTTTGGAAAGGTCATAGAAGGAATGGATGTTGTAGATAAAATTAACAGCGTAGAAATTGGCGAGGGAGATTGGCCGCAACAGAATATCTATATTCAAAAAGCGGAGGTCATAGAATAAAAGTCAATTATTTAGACGTCTACTTTCTTATAAATATTAGGTAGGGCAAGTCCAAATTTGACCGCCAACAATCGGGTAACGATAATAATTAGGATAGCGGCAATGTAGGCGTAAGCTCCGTCTATAGGAAGAAGTACGAGTATAAAATAACTTATACCCCCAAGAATACAGGCCGTTGCATAAATCTCCTTGGTTCTAAAGATTACAGGAATTTCATTGCACAGCATATCGCGTATAACACCTCCAAAACAAGCCGTAATAGTTCCTAGTGCCACACACATTACGGGCAGCAAGTCTGCCGTTAATCCTTTTTCTATACCCAACATGGTAAAGAGGCCAATTCCTATAGTATCGAACAGAAATAAAGTTTTTCTCAGATATTTTAAGTGTCTCACAAAAATCACTGAAAAAACAACGGCCCCGGCAATAACCGTAATATACACGGGCTCACGCATCCAAAGTACGGGCGTATTGCCTATGAGCATATCACGTAAGGTGCCCCCGCCTACCGCAGTTACGAACGAAATTATAAAAATTCCGAAAAGATCCAGCTTCTTGTCCATCGCCACCAAAACCCCGGAAATGGCAAAAGCAATAGTTCCCAAAATATCGATTAAAAAATAAAACATGTGTGAAAATGTATTTTTGAGCGTTCCTAATATTTTGGGCCACTGTGCAACGTTTGAAAGAATATTTAAACCAGATTACAGTTGTTGCGTGTAGTAACTATAATCCTTGATTATTCTATCCACAAAATCCAAAGGTGTCATATCCGTAGCTATGCTCGTTACCTTTTTTATTTGATCGCTCAAAGATACAATTACATTATGATTTCCGTTGCGTTTGGCGGAATCATAAAATTCCTTGATCGTCTGCATCTCACGGTCCTTAAAAATGGTAACCTGTGGAAATTGAGGTTTATAATCTTCAGGTAAATCGCGTAACAAGGTATCTTTTAAAGAGACTCTTTTCTTTTCACTAATTACGGTTGTTCCTGCGGCTATATCTCCTACACGTTGACCATTGCCCCTAATTAAAATAGTAAGTACCGCAACACCTCCGGAAGTAAGTACTACATCTATAATCCGTAATATCCACCGCACAAAATAACTAGAAAAACCGGGTTTGGAACCATCTAGTTTTACCACTCGTATTTTCATAACGGTCTTACCAACGGTCTGCCCGTTCATAAACGTTTCTAGAAGCACATAGTACAGAAAGGCCGGCAAACTAATAAGCATATAGAGCGCCCACATATCCCCAAAATCAATATCCAAAGAAAGCAGTGCCATAATCATGATTATGGTATAGGCTAGAATGATAAAGCTATCTATCATATAAGCAAGCATGCGGTCTCCTAGATGTGCCGTATGCTGGTTAATGGTTATATTTTGGGCTGTTTCTATTTGAAATTGTTCCATAGTTTCGTTTCTTTGGTATAAACCAAAAGTTGATGCGCGAAGCCGCCTTTGTAAAGCAAAATAAAGACAAATGGGCTACTTTTGAAAATGCCCTGACCAACAAAACGGCATTGACACCAGATAAATTGTCCGACCTCTACATTGAAATTACGGACCATCTTAGCTACGCCAAAACCTTTTATGCCGGCAGCAATACAGAGTTTTACCTCAACACTTTGGCCTCTCAGGCCCACCAAAAAATTTACAAGACCAAACGTGAACCTAAAAACCGTATTGTGGAATTTTGGAAAACCGAATTCCCTACGATGTTCTACCATCACCAACGCGAATTACTGATTGCCTTTCTGGTATTTGTTTTTTTTAGTCTGGTAGGTGCATTTTCTGCCGCAAACGAAGGTACGTTTGTTCGTTCAATTTTGGGTGATGGCTATGTAAATATGACCATGGAAAATATTGACAAGGGAGACCCCATGGCCGTTTATAAGAAAATGGGGGAATTTAATATGTTTCTTGGCATAACCATCAACAATATTCGGGTAGCGCTTATGGCCTTTGCTTATGGTATTTTATTGGGTATTGGCACCTTGTTCGTTATGATGCAAAACGGAATTATGTTGGGTAGTTTTCAATATTTCTTTTACGAAAAAGGATTACTTTGGGAGTCTGCACGTACCATTTGGATTCATGGCACCATAGAAATATCGGTAATTATAATTGCGGGATGTGCCGGACTGGTGTTGGCCAACGGCATTCTATTCCCGGGCACATATACTAGGCTGGAATCTTTTAAAAGAGGGGTGCAAAACGGATTAAAAATTATGCTCAGTACGGTTCCTTTTTTCATCATTGCCGGTTTTTTAGAAGGCTTTGTCACAAGACATACAGAAATGCCGGATGCTTTGGCCATTTTTATAATTTTATCTTCCTTGGCACTAATTCTCTTTTACTACGTTATATATCCTAAACAACTTCACAAAAAACCAACCGCATGAAACAGTTTATAGAGTTCAAAAAACAACGGGAAATGAGCCAAATTTTATCGGACACCTTTGGCTTTTTGCGAAACGAATTCAAAACGTTTTTTGGTGTCTTCTTTAAGATTATCGCTCCTTTTCTAGTGGTTATGCTTATTAGCTACGGTTTTTATATGTTCCAGATAGGAGATTTCATGAATTTTAGCATAAGCAGCTCCAACTCCGCTGTAAGTGGCTTGGTCGTTTTTGTGGTTGCCCTAGTATTTCTTATCGCCACCGTCACTACCTATGTAATGGCCCAAGCTACTACCTTGTTTTACATCAAATCATATATAAAGCACAACGGAAATATAGACTTTACCGAAATTAAGGAAAACGTTTATAGCTCCTTTTGGAAATTTATCGGGCTCGGCTTTTTAGTGGCACTATGTGTTGGGTGCGGTTTTCTCTTCTGTATTATTCCCGGTGTTTTTCTTTATGTACCGCTGGTGCTGTCCTTTAGTATCCTTGCTTTTGAAGGAAAAGGAGTTTCAGATGCTTTTAGCAATAGTTTTACTTTGGTAAAAGAATATTGGTGGGTAACCTTTGCTTCACTTTTTGTTGTGGGTATCATAGTTACGGTTACCGGTTATGCTTTTGCCTTACCGGCTACGATATATACCTACGCCAAGATGGGTATACTTTCCGGTGAAATAGATGCCGAAAATTTTACCGTTGCAGATCCTATTTCTATTGTTTTGGGAATTATAAGTACGCTTGCCCAGTTTCTATTGAACATCATTTCTATTGTGGCCAGTGTCTTAATTTATTTTGATTTGAACGAGAAAAAGAACTTTACGGGTACTTACGAACGCATAAAAAATCTTGGAGGAACGGCTGACGAATAAATATGCGAAAACTGCATTTCCTTTTACTGCTAGGCATATACTGGGCCGGAATTCTTTCTGCGCAGAAAGATTCTCTAAATATTGTCTATGACTCCGCTCCTCTTGAAGTCAAGACTATTAGCGACTCCGATCTAAGCAAATTTTATGAGGATAAGGATTTTCAGTATGAAGTTGTCGAAATAGACCCCACTTGGTGGGACGATTTTAAAAGCTGGCTCAACAACCTCATGCTCCGTATTCTTGAGAATATTTTTGGTGTTGAGGAAGCTTCCGGCATTCTTGCCACATTCATACGCCTTGTACCTTATTTACTTCTGGGTGTACTGATCTATATTCTCATTCGGTTTTTTCTGAATATCAACGCCAGTGCACTTAAACAAGCCTCAAAAAACAAGGCCTTGGTTTCCCTTTCGGAGGAAGAGCATATAATTAAAAATGAAAATATTCAGGATTTAATTAACCAAGCCCTTTCCCAAAAGGACTTCCGGTTGGCGGTACGATACTCCTATTTACAGGTATTAAAATTAATGAGCGAGAAAGAACTCATTTCATGGGAACTGCAAAAAACCAATGATGACTACTTAAAAGAAATTTCAAAAACCGATCTCCAAAGTCCGTTTACCGCAATTACCCGTTTATACAATTTTACTTGGTACGGAGGTTTTTATATTGATGAAACCGCCTACCAAAAAGCAAAAGGAACATTTGAATCCATTGAAAAAATCATAAGCTCCAATGGATAAAAAAGGTCTAAAATATATTGTGGTAGCCATAGCTACGGTGGCCCTGTTAATGGTTATTCAATATAACAGTCCCAAACAGATCAACTGGACCAACTCTTACGTGGCCAAGCACAAAATACCCTATGGCACTTTTGTGTTGAACGATGTTATGGAACATCTTTTTCCGAATAAAATTAAGCAGGTAAATATTCCTCCTTTTGAATTCCTTAAAACTAACGAAGAAGCTTCCGGAACCTACTTTTTTGTAAACAACAATGTAAGTTTTGGTGATTCGGAACTGTTCTCTCTTTTAGACTGGGTAGAAAAGGGCAATACACTATTTATAGCTTCTGAAGATTACGAAGAAAAACTTTTGGACACTCTTAAGCTAAATACCGCTACTCTTTTTAGCGGATTAGAAAACATACGGTCCCATAAACACAGATTGGTGAACCCTGCGCTAGATTCAGAAGACGGCTACGTTTTTAACAAAGAAGATTACGTTACGTATTTTGTGAAATACGGGACGGATTCCATGACTATCTTAGGAACTGTAACCAATATAGAGAAGACCCAAAAGAAAGATGAAGAAGTAAACAACGTAATCAAAAGGTCATTTGGAAAGGGAGAGATTATTCTAAGTACTTTTCCTAAAGCTTTTACAAACTACTTTATTCTAAAGGACAACAACAAAACATATACGGCGGGGCTTCTATCCTATTTAGACGGTTCCCGAACAATTTATATGGATAACCATTATAAAAGCGGAAAAGCGGTTTACACATCACCTATGCACGTTTTTCTCAATACCAAAGAATTTAGGTGGGCTTACTATCTTGCCCTGATCGGTATTGTTATCTATGTATTTTTTGAAGGAAAACGTAAGCAAAGGGCCATACCGGTAATTAACCCGCTTAAAAACCAAACGCTGGCCTTTACCCGTACCATTGCCGATATGTACTTTGAAAAAGGGGAACGAAAACAAATTGCGGAACATAAAGTGGTTCATTTTCTGGAATACATCCGCTCTCGTTTCTATTTGAATACATTGAATAAGGACGATGAGTTTTACATCAATTTAGCATCGCGAAGCCATCATACCAAGGGAGAAATCAAAGCACTTTTCTCACTTATAGCACAATTGGAAGCAAAGGATAACCTAACCGATAATGAGTTACAAAAACTGAATTCGGCCATAGAAAATTTTAAAAAGAAATCACATGGAAAATAATGAGATTCAAAATGAAGACCTCAACTTTAACAATCGCGTTCCTCTAGAAGATTTGAAGAACGCCGTTGGCGAAATCAAAAACGAACTTTCTAAGGTTATTATTGGCCAAGAAAACTTTGTTGAACTTCTCATTGTGTCCCTTTTAGTAGATGGGCATGTGCTTATTGAAGGGGTCCCGGGCATTGCCAAGACCATTACCGCAAAGCTTTTTGCCAAAACTTTAAAAACCGATTTTAGCAGGATTCAATTTACACCGGATCTTATGCCAAGCGATATTCTAGGTACCTCAATTTTTAATATAAAAACTTCCGAGTTCGAATATAAGAAAGGACCTATTTTCTCCAATATCGTGCTAATTGATGAGATAAACAGAGCTCCGGCAAAAACCCAGGCCGCCATGTTCGAAACCATGGAAGAACGTCAAATAACCATGGACGGTACCACTTACAAAATGGAAGCGCCATTTATGGTATTGGCCACACAAAACCCAATAGAACAGGAAGGTACATATGCCCTGCCCGAAGCCCAACTAGACCGTTTTCTTTTTAAAATAAAAGTAGAATACCCCTCTCTTGATGAGGAAATCTTAATTATAAAGACCCATCATGAACGGAAAGGAGCCATTGTAAAAGAAATGATAAATGGCGTGCTTACACCCGAAAAATTAGCCGGTTTTAAAGCGAATATCCAAGAGGTTGTGGTAGAGGAAAAAATTATACGTTATATAGCCGAAATTATTTCCAAAACAAGAAACCATCCACATCTGTATTTAGGTGGTTCTCCTAGAGCTTCCATTGCCACATTAAATGCCGCCAAAGCCTTTGCCGCAATAAGCGGAAGGGATTTTGTAACTCCGGAAGACATTAAAAAATCTTTAGTTCCGGTCCTTAACCACAGAGTAATCTTAACTCCAGAACGAGAAATGGAAGGCATGACCACAGAAAGTGTAATTCAAATGATAACGGAGTCTGTAGAAATTCCGAGATAAGGATGCAATTTTTAAAATCGTTCTACATACACAACGTTTTTTTTAGGTATATAGCTATACTTTCCGCCAGCTTTATACTCAGTTATTGGCTGCCAGTGCTCTACCCTATTGCTTGGCTTTTAAGCTTGCTTTTAATTGCCCTCTTTTTATTTGACACTTACCTACTCTATGCGCCAACGACAGGCATAAAAGCATCCAGAACATTACCTAAAAAATTATCTAACAGCGATTTAAACCCAGTTTTAATTCAGTTTAAAAGTCAATATGCATTTCCTACCCATGTATCCATTATAGACGAACTTCCCGTTCAATTTCAAAAACGCGATTTTGAATATAAAACAAGCTTATCTAAAGGGGATAAAAAAGAATATAGCTACACCGTAAGGCCTATTGACCGTGGCGAGTATGTTTTTGGAAATTTAAACGTATTTGCGTCATCGCCTTTAAAAATAGTAAAGCGCAAGTTTATCTTTCAAAAGGATCAAATGGTACCCGTATACCCAAGTATCATTCAGATGCAGCAATATGACTTTTTGGCCATCAATAACCGACTGACCGAGGTTGGCCTAAAAAAAATACGCCGCATTGGGCATACTCAAGAATTTGAACAGATAAAGGAGTACGTACAAGGTGATGATTTTAGAACCGTTAACTGGAAGGCTACCGCCAAACAAAATCAGTTGATGGTCAATCAATATCAAGATGAACGTTCCCAACCAATCTATTCCATAATTGATACGGGCCGAGTAATGAAAATGCCATTTAACGAGCTTAAACTTTTAGATTATGCTATTAATTCCGCTTTAGCCTTCTCAAACGTTGCCCTAAAGCGAAACGACAAAACGGGAATGATTACATTCTCAAAAAAAATAGAATCCTTTGTTCCGGCCATCCAGAAAATCACACATTTGAATACCATCCTGGAAAAACTTTTTAGTATTGATACTCAATTTTCAGATTCGGATTTTGGCATGCTTTACGCCCATATAAAGCGAAAAGTAAACCAAAGAAGCCTTTTACTCCTCTACACTAACTTTGAACACATATCAGCCTCAAAAAGACAGCTTCCGTTCTTGAGCGCTATTTCCAAAAAACATGTGCTCGTCGTAATCTTTTTTGAGAACACAGAATTGGATACACTAATTTCTACAGATGCAGAAGACCTTCAGGCTATTTACCACAAGACCATTGCCGAAAAATTTGCCTTGGAAAAACGCTTAATGCAAAAGGAACTTCAGAAATATGGCATTCAAACCATTTTGACCAAGCCAGAAAACCTAACCATGAATACCATTAATAAGTATCTGGAAATCAAGGCTCGTGGACTTCTCTAAAGGTTCCCATAAAAAACAAACAGCTACAACAACGAATAAAGCTTAAAAAAGTTTTCAACAAGTTATCACCAACGTTTATGTTGATAACTTTTAAATGGAATGAAAAGAAATTCCCACCCCTTACTAACACTATTACTGATCGATAAAACGCATTTTTGATAACCTCGTTTTATGCCGCAACATGGTACTAACAGCCAAAAAATATCGTCATTATTCTGTAAATTGCAGTCCCCTCATGGTATGTAGAATACCGCCCTAAAAGCCTAACAACGAACCAAACCTACAGAACAGGAATGAAAAACACTTCTCCTCTAACTGCAAAACCCGCTGCAAGCCTTTTTAAGTTTTTAAAGCCTAATCCAAAATACAAGTTTCGTCTTGTAGATTTTAAAAACAAGGATTACAAAACGGATTTACTTTTAAGTCAGACAAAGTGCAATCTAGACATTTTACCAATGGGGGTTATGGTTGTTGGTAATTTTGATAATCATGACAGTATCATTCCCATTTTAAAGGAAGAGATAGAATCCATTAGTTTGGTTCGGGGCAAAGAAACTATAGATACCTTTTATCTATCGCCAATGCATATTTTAACAAAATTGGGCGTACCTAGCCGTATATCAAGATATTTTAAGGTTTACCCTTCCGAGTATAAAATTTCCGAGACCCAGATTATTATTAAATGTGCAGAGTACCAATTAAAACTGATTACCAACGGCTCTAACTTTGAGGCACTGTTACGTAGTTTTAAAAAAACCGGGTACTCAAAGGAACTAGACCTCTTGCGCAAACCTACACTAAACCACCTCAATTACAGCGTTTACTAAAATTGAGCATAAATCCTATGGTTCGTAAATTGGGGTGGAGTTTATTAAATTTAAACTAGTTTCGCTCACCACCTTACCAAAACCATAGAAATGAGACCAAAACCATTCGTACTCCTAGCCTGTTGTGTATTCCTATTTGTAAAGGCTCAGGCTCAAGACCTTCACGATATTGCCCAAACTTTTTTGCACACTCTAGGTTCAGACCTTCTAGAGAAGGCCCAATTTAAAATTAACGACGAAGAGCGTTTCAATTTTAACTATGTACCTATAGCCAGAAAAGGACCAACCTTTCACGACTTTAATGAAGAACAAAAAGAGGCTGCCACCCATCTATTAAAAGCTTCTTTGAGCCAAGAAGGGTTTAGAAAGACCTCAGAAATAATGGCGCTGGAAAATATTTTAGCGGTGCTAGAAAACAACGAACGTACCATGCCGGACGGCACTCCAATGCGAGACGCCCTGAACTATCACTTTTCAATATTTGGGAAACCTGCGGAAGGAGCATATTGGGGTTGGCGCTTTGAAGGTCATCATGTATCCTTGAACTTTGTAGCCTCCAAAGGAGCTATTGTATCGGCTACACCCTCTTTTATGGGTTCCAATCCAGGTGTTGTGCCAAGCGGAAATTTAAAAGGGAAAGAAGTACTCAAAGAAGAGACCAAACTAGGTTTTGAACTGCTCAACTCCCTATCTAAGGAACAATTGGCACAAGCCGTATTTTCTAATGAAGCACCTTTCGAAATATTTACCCGCAATAACAGGAACACATCTAGATTAGAGCCCAATGGCGTATGGTATTCCAATCTGTCACAAGAACAAAAAACAATCTTTCAAAAACTTCTACACCTCTACTTGAACAACTATGAACCGGAATTTTCTAAATCTATGTCATCAAAAATAGACAAAGCGGATATAAACAAGCTTTCTTTTGCTTGGGCAGGTAGTTTAGAACCTGGTAAAGGCCACTACTACCGTTTACAAGGCCCTACCATTTTAATTGAATATGACAATACCCAAAACAACGCCAACCATGTACACACTGTTGTTCGTGATTTGACCAATGATTTTGGAAACGATATTTTAAAACAACATTACCACGAAGACCATTAAAAATTAAAACCTATAACTCATGCAAAATTCACAGCCCGAAGTTTGGCTACGAGGTCCGGTTCCAGGAATTCCCCCGCTTTTGCAGCCCGCTGCTCATGCCCTCTTACAATCTTCAGAAGAAATAGAACGTTATTTACAGGGTTTTCCCGAAGACCAACTCTGGACTAAAATTGCCGGAAGGGCTTCTGTAGGGTTTCACCTAAAACATATTACCGGAGTTCTGGACCGTATGATTACCTATGCCAAGTCTAAGGGTTTAACGGATTCACAATTTCCCTACCTTGCCAATGAAGGAAAACCGACTGCAGAACTACACGCCGCTGATTTAGTTCTCAACTTTCAAAATAAAACTAAGGAAGCATTATTGTTTTTCGAGACATTGAACGAAGCTACCTTAAAAGAACCGCGTACCGTGGGTCGCAAAAAATTACCGTCAACAACTTTAGGGCTTCTTTTTCATGCCGCTGAACATAGCCAACGCCATGTGGGACAACTTTTGGTGACCATAAGTTTTCTAACGAAATCATAAAACAAATAACATTTTCATCAATAGGGGCTATAGCATCAAAAATTAACTTTTTATGAGGTCATAATTTTACTATAACACACTAACTTCATATTGTTATAAAAATAAAGTTATGAAATCTAAAGAAGTAAAAATTTACTCGGGAAACCGTTTTACCGCCCAACGTATTGAAGAGAAGTTAAAGGAAGTAGGCATCAACCCTATCATTAAAGATGCTACTGAATCTGCCCGTTTAGCAGGTTTTGCCGCTAACATTAATGGCGAATTGGACATTTATGTTCGAGATGATGAAAAAGACAAGGCCATGATTATCGTAAGGGCCATACATGCGCAGCAAAAAGATTAAAAGCTAGTTGTTTACTGTATTCATAATTGCCTATTTTTATCAGCTACTTACCAATGAATACAAAACAGTAATGACAAACAAAACCAAACTCACCCAATTAGTTGCAACATCGCTTCTAATCACCCTGTTCTGCGCTTGTGAATCCAAGCCAAAAAAACCAAAGGAAACCCCTCTGGTTATTATAGAAGATTCCCTTACCGAAGTCAGTAGGGCAAAAGAAATGCGAGAAGGCATTAGTCCTAAAATCGCGGACGGACTAGAACTAACGCTTTGGGCGTCAGATTCTTTGGCTCCAGACCCAATTGCCATGCAAATTGATGATGAAGGCAAAGTGTACCTTACACGTACCAATCGTCAGAAAAACTCGGAATTTGACATTAGAGGGCATCAAGATTGGATGACCGCTTCTATTTCCCTGCAATCCGTAGAGGACCGTCGCAAATTCCTTCACGAAACATTTGCCCCGGAAAAGAGCGAAGAAAATGAATGGTTCCCGGACCTTAATGAAGATGGTAGCCATGACTGGAAAGACCTTACTGTAGAAAAGGACGAAATCTGGATGCTAGAAGACACCAATAACAATGGCATTGCGGATAGATCTACCCGAATACTGGAAGATTTTAATGATGAAATTACAGACGTTGCCGGAGCGCTTTTAGTAAGAGAAGATGACGTTTTTGTTGGTGTAGGCCCGGATATGTGGCGTTTAACGGACACCAATGATGATTTAATCCTAGATGAAAAAACATCACTAGCACACGGTTTTGCCGTACACATTGGTTTTGCCGCCCACGGAATGTCCGGTGCCATAGAAGGCCCAGACGGTAAGATTTACTGGGGTATTGGCGATATTGGGGCTAACCTTACCACTGCAGAAGGCCAAACCCTGAAATACCCTAACCAAGGGGTTATTGTACGCTCCAATCCTGACGGAAGCAGCTTTGAAGTTTTTGCCAGAGGATTACGAAATACCCATGAATTTGTTTTTGATGCCTACGGAAACATCATCTCTTCCGATAACGATGGCGACCATGCCGGAGAAAGTGAAAGACTTGTTCACCTTGTTGAAGGTTCTGATTCCGGTTGGCGTTCCAATTGGCAGTACGGTAAATACACAGACCCTAAAAACAATGGTTACAAGGTTTGGATGGATGAAAAACTGTTTACCCCACGTTGGGAAGGGCAGGCCGCATATATTGTACCGCCCATTAAAAACTTTCATAACGGCCCTACCGGTATGACCTTTAA
Organism: Zobellia sp. 1_MG-2023; assembly: GCF_030549125.1. NCBI lineage: Bacteria > Pseudomonadati > Bacteroidota > Flavobacteriia > Flavobacteriales > Flavobacteriaceae > Zobellia > Zobellia sp. 1_MG-2023. Next base: position 130,161 of record NZ_JAUOSY010000007.1, read on the forward strand.
CCCAGGTACGGCTTTAGGTAAGGACTGGCTCAACAAATTCTTTTTAGTAGAGTTCGTGGGTAACCCTGACCGATCCAATATTTGGGCCTTTGACTTAAAACCAAAAGGTGCTTCGTTTGAACTGAATACGGACAGAAGTATCTTGAGTGGCGTTCTACCAACAGGTATTCAATTTGGTCCGGATGGTGCCATGTACGTGGCCGACTGGGTAAATGGATGGAAAACTAAAAACTACGGACGCGTTTGGAAACTTGATGTTAGCGATGCCAAAAACGATTTAGCCGCAGAGCGAAAAGAAACAGAACGTCTTATGACCTTGGACTATGAAGAGCAATCTACGGACGAGTTGGTTCAATTGCTTTCTTATGGTGATATGCGTATTAGAAAAAAAGCACAGTTTCAATTGGTGAAAAATGGCTCAAAAGGTTACAAAGCCCTTAAAGAAGCGGCCGCTAAAAATTCCAACCAGTTTGCTCGTATACATGCTATTTGGGGAATAGGCCAATTGGCCGATAAAAAGGCATCCGAGGCAGAACCACTTGTTGCCTTGTTAGCCGACAATGACCCTGAGATCATTGCCCAGGCCGCTAAGGTTTTAGGCGATGTAAAATATACCGAAGCAGGCTCAAAATTAATACCGCTCTTAAAGCATAACAATCCAAGAGTGAAGTTCTTTGCGGCACAAGCTTTGGGTAGAATTAAAACCGAAGCCGCCATTCAACCGCTATTGGACCTTATTGTAGCCAACAATGACGAGGATGTGTATCTGAGACATGCGGCCGTTTTGGCATTGTCCAGAATTGGTAAAACCGAATCCATTACTACTCTGGCGCACAATCCAAACCGAAGCTTGAGAATAGCGGCCGTACTCGTTTTACGAAGACTTCAAGACCCTGCTGTTGCTGAATTTTTAAATGACGAAGACGAATACATTGTTACTGAGGCTGCAAGGGCAATCAATGATGATTTTTCCATTGAAGCCGCACTTCCCGCACTTGCGAATATGTTAACAGTGCAAAAATTCAACTCGGAGCCCTTGTTGAGAAGAGCAATTAATGCAGCACTTCGTGTAGGAGACGATAAAGCCCTTGAGAACCTCATTACTTTTGCCAAGGACAAAAACAGGTCTAATGTTCTAAGAGGTGAAGCTCTCGCTACAATTGGCACTTGGGCAGAACCTTCCGTCCTGGATAGAGTTGATGGTCGCTACCGTGGTGAAATTAAGAGAGACCCTAAGGTTGTAAAGCAAAAAATTGAAAAGGATATTCCAGATTTTATCGAGGACACCAATACAGATATTTTAATCGGTATAACCAACACACTGGCCAATTTGGGAATCGACTCTCATAACGATGCTCTTTTTTCCATTATGAAAAAACATAAGTCGCCAATGGTTAGGTCCGAAATTTTAAATGCCTTAGGAAAACTAGGTTTTGACAAAATTGAAACAGCCATGCAATATGGTATGAAGGATGCTGACAAGGATGTTCGTACTACGGCTATAGGACTGATGTCCAAAATGGAAATTTCAAAAGAAAATCTACCGAGTATCATAGGCCCTATTTTCAAAAAAGGTTCGGTTCGGGAGCAACAACAATTATTGAGTGTTCTAGGTGAACTTCCCGTTGAGAAAAGTGGAGAAGTTTTAGAAGGGTTGATAAAACAAGCTAGCGCAGACCGCCTAAAACAAAGTGTTATTCTAGACCTTATTGAGGCTGTGGAAGCCACAGAAGACGAAAACTTAATTGCACAGTTGAAACCCCTTAAAGAAAATGGAAATTCAATGGACGCGTTTAAGGAAACTCTAGTAGGTGGTAATTACCGCAATGGGCGAAACGTTTTCAACAAAAACCCAACAGCGCAATGTACCCGCTGTCATGCAATAGGTAGCGCAGGAGGCGATGTTGGACCTTCTCTAGAGAATATTGGTAATATTTTGACCAGAGAACAACTCTTGGAAGCACTTATAGAACCGAGCGCACGATTGGCACCCGGATATGGTAGTGTTTCGCTGACTTTAAAAGACGGTCAAAAAGTTAACGGAATCCTTGAAGCCGAAAACCATGAAGAACTAACACTTAGAACTTCCGAAGCAGAGCCTTTGGACATTCCTATTTCGAGAATAGAGAAACGAGAAAATATGCCATCGGCGATGCCGCCAATGGGCCGTTTAATTTCTAAAAGGGAATTACGAGACTTAATAGAGTACTTGGCCAATTTAAAAGAGGGCTAATAAGAAAAAAAATCCCTCCATAACCGGAGGGATTTTTTTTATCATGGGGTTTCCATTTATTCCATTCTTATTATAAAGATGCCATGGCCTTTTTTGCCATTTTAAATTCGGCCATCATATCCTCTACAATTCTTGCAGCAGGTTTAATATCATGGATCAGTGATGCTACTTGCCCAATTTCGAGTTCGCCCTCTTCCATATCACCTTCAAAAATACCTCGCTTGGCACGTGCCCTGCCCAGTAAAGAAATCAAATCTTCTTTGGAAGCTCCCTTAGCATAGGCATTCTGAACATCGTTATAAAACTTGTTTTTTATCAACCTGACGGGAGCCAATTCTTTTAAGGTAAGCTGTGTACCTCCTTCACCTGTTTCTACTACTTTTTGTTTGAACAATAGGTGTGATGATGCCTCATCACTCGCTACAAAGCGGCTACCTACTTGTACTGCATCCGCACCCAGTACCATTGTAGCAAGCATTGCGGCTCCGGTTGCAATTCCGCCTGCGGCAATTATGGGGATATCCAATTTTTCCTTTACTGCGGGAATCAAAGTAAGAGTTGTAGTTTCATTCCGGCCATTGTGCCCGCCGGCCTCAAAACCTTCGACAACTACGGCATCTACCCCTGCCTCTTGAGATTTTATCGCAAATTTTAAACTACTGACCACATGAACTACGGTGATTCCTTTTTCCTGTAAATAGGAGGTCCACGTTTTTGGGTTCCCTGCGGAAGTAAATACAATTTTTACACCTAAATCTACTATAATTTCCATGAGCTTATCCAAATCAGGATAAAGCATGGGCACATTTACACCAAAAGGCTTACGGGTTGCTTGTTGACATTTTTGAATGTGCTCCCTTAATACTTGCGGATACATACTACCAGCTCCTATTAACCCCAAACCACCGGCGTTGGAAACGGCAGAAGCTAATCGCCAACCACTAGTCCAAACCATACCCGCTTGAACAATAGGATATTCAATACCAAAAAGTTCCGTAATCCTGTTCCCCATGGAAAATATATTAAAGCCTGTCTATGAAATTACGCCCGAGCCAATAAGCTCGTCATCTAAGTACCAAGCAACAAACTGTCCTTCGGTAATAGCAGACTGCTTTTCTTCAAAATCTACGTATAGACCACCATCAATTTTATACAAAACAGCCTTTTGTAAAGGTTGACGATATCTAATGCGCGCCATTACCTCCATAGTTTCGTCTTCCTTGAGCGCTAAATCCGTTCGTACCCAATGGAGTTCATCATCTGTTACAAAAAGTGTTCTTCTATATAGGCCAGGATGCGATTTGCCCTGTCCTGTGTATATTACGTTTTCGTTTACATCTGTCTCAATTACAAACAAAGGCTCCTTAGTTCCCCCAACATCAAGGCCTTTTCTTTGCCCTTTGGTAAAGTAATGCGCCCCTTGATGCTCGCCCACAATTTTTCCGTCTTGAACCTGATAAACCGGTTTCTCAGAGAAAAAAGACAGCTCTGCATATTTATTCTTGAACTGAGGCAATTCTTTTTGATACTGGATAACATCCGAAGGCACCTCTACAATAACCCCTTTTTTAGGTTTCAGTTTTTGCTGAAGAAACTCTGGCAAACGCACTTTTCCTATAAAGCAAAGACCCTGGGAGTCTTTCTTATCGGCAGTAATCAAATTATTATCTGCGGCAATTTGTCTTACTTCAGGTTTATTCAAATGCCCTATCGGAAATAAGGTTTTAGATAATTGTTCTTGCGAAAGCTGACATAGAAAATAGGACTGATCTTTGTTGCCGTCTACACCTGCCAAAAGCTGATATGTTTCGGACCCATCATCATTTGTAATAGTTCCTTTTCTACAATAATGGCCCGTAGCTACGTAGTCTGCTCCCAATCCCAAGGCGATATCCATAAAGACATCAAACTTAATTTCTCGATTACAGAGCACGTCTGGATTAGGTGTACGTCCTTTTTCATATTCCGCAAACATATAATCTACAATACGTTCTTTGTATTGTACACTTAAATCTACCGTTTGGAAAGGTATGCCCAGTTTTTCAGCAACGATCAAAGCATCGTTACTATCTTCTAACCATGGACATTCTTCCGAAATAGTTACCGAGTCATCATGCCAATTCTTCATAAACAAGCCTATTACCTCATACCCTTGTTCTTTTAAAAGGTATGCGGTTACGCTTGAATCCACACCTCCTGAGAGGCCTACAACTACTTTTTTCATGAATATAAATAAGGCTACAAATTTAATCAATAAACACGGATACCACCTTTTCTAATTCAATTTTAGCATTTCATTAAATTTAAAAGTGTTCAACTTTTTATTAAAAGAGTTAAACAAAATAATATTTTTGTCATAGATTGCCGCAGATTTAACGTAGAAAGCAGATTAGATTTTGAGTCCATCTTTAATTCTATTCGCTTTAATATAAACCATTAACATTTTTATTATGATTCTCAACAACTTTAAGGGTCTTTTACCCCTTGCCCTAGCATCTATCTTATTTGTTTCGTGTAGTGATGATGACAACGCTCCCGAAATTCCACAAGAAATGCCTGAAACTACAATTGTAGATGTCGCCATTTCCGATTCCAATTTGTCTATTTTGGTAGAAGCCCTTGACGAAGCCGATTTAGTAACTACCCTTAAAGGTAACGGTCCTTTTACCGTATTTGCTCCTACGGATTCGGCTTTTCAAGCCTTTTTAGCAGATAACAATTTTTCATCTTTGGATGATATTCCTGAAGAAACCTTAAAGCAAGTACTTTTAAACCATGTGGTTGCAGGTAACGTTAAAGCGGCAGATTTAGAAACTGCTTATTATAGTTCATCTTCTACAGCCGGTGTAGATGGAAAAAACCTAAGTCTATACGTGAATACTATGGATGGGGTAACTATTAACGGTTCTTCTGTAGCTACAGCAGATATTGAAGCTTCCAATGGAACCATTCATGTTGTGGACAAGGTCATAGGTTTACCAAATGTTGTAAATCACGCTACGTACAATAGTGCTTTTACGGAATTGGTAGGTGCATTGACCGCTGATGGAAACACCGTATTTACGGATTTATTAAGTGGTACCGATCAAAAATTTACTGTTTTTGCTCCTACCAATGATGCTTTTACCGCATTTGAAAATCCTAACGGAAACGAATTAAACTCTATTCTATCTAACCACGTGATAGCCGGAGCAACTTTAGCCGCAGGTGATTTGAGCAATAGCTATGCGAATACTGCCGCTACCAATGAAGATGGTGATAATTTAAGTATCTATGTCAATACAGATGATGGCGTAACCTTAAATGGTTCCAGCAAGGTGATTATAGCTGATGTAGTTACTACAAACGGAATTATACATGCCGTAGATACCGTTATAGATTTACCCACTGTTGTAACGTTTGCCACTGCCGACAGTGAAAACTTTTCATCTTTAGTGGGTGCACTTACTTCTGAAGGACAACCTGATTTTGTCTCTATCCTAAGCTCTACTACCGAGAATAATCCATTTACGGTTTTTGCACCGGTGAACAACGCTTTTGCTGCTCTTACCACAGTTCCTGAAGGTGAAGATTTAACCGCTGTACTCACGCATCATGTAATTGCTGAAGCAAACATTGTTTCCTCCGATTTATCGGACGGTTTGGTTTCTCCTGCAACATTACAAGGTGATGCTTTAACTTTTTCCGCATCTGGAGACTCTTTTGAAATTACCGATGGAGCCGGAAATATGGGAATTGCCATAGTAAAAGCAGATGTTCAGGCCATAAATGGTGTCATTCACGCAGTAGATATGGTGCTTATTCCTAGCGCATCGGAAGACTAATCTAAACTATTACAACTATTGAAAAAGGTCGCTAAGTTAGCGACCTTTTTTTATTGACATTTTTCACAAAGTACTGATTTAATATAAGATATGTAAGATTGAATAGAGCGTTAAAATGGCATATGACCCGTATATTTTTTGAAGACGATGCTGAGTTAAACAACAATTAATTCAAGTGCCGAAATTACAAACAACACCGCTGCCTGTGTTAGCATACAAAAAAGGGCTCTTTACAACTCTCTTTTTTTAAAAGCTTGATTAAGCTGCATCTTTACAGTCCCAAATCTTATCAAACCAACCTAACTTTATGCTAAAAACCCCGACTTAACGTCAGGGTTTTTTTATTATAATAAAAAGGGTAAGTAAATTTTAGAACTACCTCTTGCCAGTTTTCTTTTGCTCTTCGGCCTGCTCCATCATCTCACGCATTCTTCTTTGGAACTTGTTCTCTTTCTTAGGCTTTTTCTTGTTCTCTTGAATCTGGGCATGAATTTTCTCATCATCAAGAATGAAGTTTTTAATAACCAACATAATACCAATAGTAATCATGTTAGATACAAAATAGTACAAACTCAATCCACTCGCGTAGTTATTGAAGAAAAACAACATCATAAGCGGCATTAAGTACATGATAAACTTCATGTTAGGCATACCTGGCTGCTGCGGCATATTCTGACCGGTTGTCATGGTCATATAAAAGAATATGGCAATAGAAGCCAATATTGGAAACAAACTAACGTGATCCCCATAAAATGGAATATCAAAAGGTAGATTGGCAACAACATCATAGGATGATAAATCATCTGCCCATAAAAATGATTTCTGGCGCAAAGCGAAGGATGTGGGGAAAAACATAAACAACGCATAGAAAATAGGCATTTGTAATAGCGCCGGTATACATCCGCTCATAGGGCTAACACCAGCTTTTCCGTACAGCTTCATTGTTTCTTGCTGCTTCTTCATGGCATTATCCTTGTACTTCTCTCCTAATTCCGCTAATTCAGGTTTTAGCACCTTCATTTTAGCTTGGGATAAATAGGATTTATACGTTACGGGAGACATTGCCAATCTTACCAAAATGGTCATCACAACAATGGCCACACCAAACGGTAAGAAAGAACTTAAGAAAGAATAGAATGGTGTAAACAAATATCTATTTAACCAACCAAAAATTCCCCATCCAAATGGTATGGAATCATCCAACCCTAATTCTTTGTATTGACTCAACACTTTTACATCTGTTGGCCCATAGTACCAATGCATATTCTGTGCTAGCTCACCTCCTGTTAGTTCTAAAGGCACTTTTGCACCGAACAGTTTAGTAAACTTCGTTTCCTTACTTTCTTCTTCCACCAAGTTTTTAGAAGTAAGTACGGCATTCTTAAAATTGGTCTTACCGGCCAGAATAGAACTAAAGAAATGTTGTCTATATGATAGCCATTTTACATCTTCTTCCGTTTCCTCATCATCGTTGGTAAGTGATAAGTAGCTTATTTTACCATCATCATGATTGTACGTAAGTTCCGTGTATCTATTCTCGTACTCTACGCTTTTATTATGACGAATACCCTTTAAGTTCCATTCTAAATCTATAGGTCTGCTACTGTCTATAATACCGTTAAGTCCTTGAGAACGTATGGTAAAATCTACAAGGTAATCTCCCTCTTTCATCTCATAACGGTACTCTAAAAAGTTATTAGGGCCCGCTTTGGCTTTCATAGAAAGCACTTTGTTACCGTTGCTCTCTGTTAAGGATGGCTCAAAATAAAGGTCTTGGGTGTTCAGCACACGGTTGTCCGAGGTTGTAAAATTCAGACCAAACGAAGCATTACCCTCGTGTATTAAATATACAGGAATAGAATCGTACGTATGGTATTGTTTCATACGCGCCTCTACAATCTGCCCACCTTTGTTGCTTATTTCCAAAGAAACCAAATCATTCTCTAACTTGGTAATTTTATCGGTTGGCTGCGTATACCCAAAGGCACCTATTTTACCTTGATAATTAGCTACAGCCGTAGAATCCTGAAGGTTTATTGCGGGAGACTGTGCTAAATTTTCAGATGGTAAAGCCTCACTGCCCTCCTCTTTAACAACTTGTTCCTGTTGTGCTTTTTCTGCCTCTAACTCTTCGGGAGTGGGCTGATTCTGATAAAACATAAATATCAATATCCCGAAAATCAGCACAAAACCGATTATGGAATTTATATCTACTTTCTTTTCTTCCATCTAAATAATTGTTAAAAGACCGCTTTCAATTTTAGAAAGCGATCATGTACAGGGGTTTGGTTCAGTCAATTAGCAAATATATGCCCAATTGCTCAAATTATGCCAGAATGGCATTAGTTTATTGTTTTTTATGTTTTAATGCCGCTTTTACAAACCCTACGAACAACGGATGCGGGCTAGCGACCGTACTTTTGTATTCCGGGTGGTATTGAACTCCAATAAACCAAGGATGCTCAGGTATTTCCACAATCTCTACAAGACCTGTTTCTTTGTTTATACCTGTAGCTTTAAGTCCACTTGCTTCCAGTTGCTCTTTAAAATCACTATTGAACTCGTAACGGTGTCGATGTCTTTCCGATATATTATCGGCTCCTTTATAAATTTCTTTTACCAGACTACCATCCAACAGCTCACAGTCCCATGCACCCAATCTCATGGTACCCCCTTTATTGGTGATGGTTTTCTGTTCTTCCATTAAGTTAATTACCGGATAAGGTGTTTTCTCATCCATTTCGGTTGAATTGGCATCTTCAAGCTCCAAAACATTACGGGAATATTCAATAACCGACATTTGCATGCCCAAACAAATACCTAAAAACGGAATGTTGTTCTCTCGTGCATACTGAACGGCTCTAATTTTACCTTCTATACCACGCTCTCCAAAACCTGGCGCTACAAGAATACCGTCTAAGTCCTTTAATTTTTTGTCAAGACTTTTTCCTGGTAAATGCTCAGAGTGAATGGATTTCACATTTACACGGACTTCATTAACCGCGCCCGCATGGATAAAAGATTCCAAAATAGATTTATATGAATCTTGAAGTTCTACATATTTACCAATAAGGCCAATATTCACCTCATTTTTAGGATTCTTATGTTTCTCTAAAAATTCTTTCCATTGTGTTAAATCAGGTTCTACTGTATCTGCCAGCGCTAATTTCTTTAGCACTACAGTATCCAGACCTTCTTCTTGCATCAACAAAGGAACGTCATAAATAGTAGAAGCATCAATAGATTGTATAACCGCTTCACGCCTCACATTACAGAAAAGCGCTAATTTTTCTTTTATCTCATCAGAAATTTCGTGTTCCGTACGACAAACAAGTACATCGGCCTTAATACCACTTTCCATTAAAGTCTTAACGGAATGTTGCGTTGGTTTTGTTTTCAGTTCACCTGCTGCAGAAAGATATGGCACAAGCGTTAAATGAATAACAATACCATTATTATCACCAAGCTCCCACAATAATTGTCTTACAGACTCTATATAAGGTAAGGACTCAATATCACCAACCGTTCCTCCTATTTCTGTAATTACAATGTCATACTCACCACTATTGCCCAATAACTGAACACGCCGCTTTATTTCATTAGTGATATGAGGTACAACCTGAACGGTTTTCCCTAAAAACTCTCCTCGGCGTTCTTTCTCAATTACACTTTGGTAGATACGACCTGTAGTTACGTTATTGGCCTGTGAGGTACGAACGTTCAAAAAACGCTCGTAATGCCCTAAATCCAGATCGGTCTCCGCTCCATCATCGGTCACATAGCATTCGCCATGTTCATACGGATTTAGCGTACCCGGATCTACGTTGATATACGGGTCTAATTTTTGTATCGTTGTCTTATAGCCACGTGCCTGTAGCAATTTGGCGAGCGATGCGGCTATAATACCTTTCCCTAGAGAAGAAGTAACACCTCCCGTAACGAAAATATACTTTGTCTGCGACATATTGGTGTTCTTTGTTACGGGGCACAAAGATATAAATCCCCTAGTGAAATCATAGGTATTACCTAGGAAAATCTTTTTGAATCTTATGAATTAACGGCTCTAATCCATTTATCTTAATTTCCAACATAGATTTAAGTAGTATTCCTAATTTTCCGTCAGGAAACCCCTTTTGTTGATACCAAACCAAATAGGGTTCCGGAAGTTGCACCAGATACCTACCTTTAAATTTCCCAAATGGCATTCTATAGTGTGCCAATTCTATTAACTTTTCTTTATCCGGAGCTATATTCATTTTTAAATCTAAAAATTTTATCTTTATTTTCGCCTAATAGCCAAAATTATGAAACGAAGAAAATTTATTGGTACATCTGCAGCCGCATCGGTTGGATTGGTGGCCTGCAAAACTACAAATGCCATGGCATCTCCAACTGCTGAAAGTGTAAAGTTAAAAGAAAATATTCACCATAGCGTTTGCCGTTGGTGCTACAAGGATATTCCTATGGAAGATTTCCTAAAAAGCTTAAACGAACTTGGCATTAAGGCAATGGACCTTACTGGTCCTGAAGATTGGCCTTTAATGGAAAAATACGGAATTCATGCTTCTATGTGCTGGGGCGCCGGTTTTGGCATTGAAAAAGGTTGGAACGACCTTTCTTTGCACGAAGAACTTATTGCAGATTACTCACAACACATTCCAAAAGTAGCTGAAGCAGGCTATACCAACCTTATTTGCTTTAGCGGTAACAGAAACGGAATGGATGATGCAGAAGGACTTAAAAACTGCGCTGAAGGACTAAAAAAAATAATGCCTATTGCAGAGAAACATGGCGTAGTCCTTCAAATGGAGCTTTTGAACTCTAAAGTAAACCACCCGGATTACATGTGCGATACCAGTGCTTGGGGCATAGAACTTTGCAAAGCTATAGGTTCAGAGCATTTTAAACTATTATATGACATCTACCACATGCAAATTATGGAAGGTGACATTATTAGAAATATTCAAGATTACCATCAATATTTTGGACACTACCACACCGGAGGAAATCCAGGAAGAAACGAAATAAACGATACTCAAGAGCTTTTTTACCCTGCAATCATGAAAGCAATTCTTGCTACAGGTTTTAAAGGCTACGTGGCCCAAGAATTCATACCCACATGGGACGATCAAATTGCAGCCTTAAAAGAAGGCGTTACCATTTGTGATGTATAAAATTACCAGCCTCCCTTCGGGGAGGTTTTTTTTAGCCCATTAATTTCTTTAAAAAATCTTCTTTTCTCCGCACCGCCACTTCTATATGCGAACCATCGTTCATAAGTGCGTAGCCACCTTTACCCTTTACATACTTATCCACACAAGTTAAATTAATCAAATGCGATTGATGTGTCCTGTAAAAATGATGCTTATCCAACAATGCCTCAAAATACTTTAATGTTTTGGCTACGGTAAGTTTCTTATCATCCTTTAAATACAGATGCGTATAGTTAATATCCGATTGGCAGCGAACAATATCTTTTATGGCAATCATAGAAAGGCCATCTACGGTAGGTACCGCTATTTTCTGAAAATCACTGGTCTTTTGCCCCTCAAGATTTTGGAACAAGACTTCCATTTTCTGAGATATCTCTTGGAGCGAAATTTTCTTTTTTAGCTTTTCCAAGGCTATATGCAAGTCATCTTCCGCAATTGGTTTTAAGAGATAGTCCAATGCCGAAAACTTAAAAGCCTCTAGAGCGTAATTATCATAACCCGTTGTAAAAATAACCTCAAAATTAATGCTCGGCACCGCCTGTAGCAATTCAAACCCGGTTTTATTGTGTAACTGTATATCCAAAAAAACTACTTGTGGGCTATATCTTTTTATGGCGTCCAGACCTTCCTCATATGAGGAGGCCACTTCCTGTACTTCTACCGTACCGTAGGTTTTCAGCAATAAAAGTAACCTATCCTGACAATGCTTTTCATCATCAACTATAATCGCTTTCAACATAAATTCTTTAAAATTGAAGTTCCAAAGGCAGTTTTAACTCCACGCGAAGCCCTTCTTCCTTATCGAACATTTGGATGCTTCCTTTTTCTTTTTTCAACTGGTTTATAATATCAAGCCTGTTCTTGGTTATTTTAAGTCCCATTGAAGTCTTTCCTTTTTTTGCTGCACCATTCATTTTTCGCCCTACCCCATCATCATCTACCTTACAGACTAAAAACTGCCCCTCGGTTTTCACCGAAATATCTATATGCCCCATAGCCTCTTTTTTTGATAGCCCATGCCAGATACTATTTTCTATAAAAGGCTGCAAGATTAGTGGTGGCACCATGGTATTCTCAACATCTACATCTTCGCCCACCTTAAAGGAATACACGAATTTGTCCTTTAAACGTAATCCTTCAATTTGCATATAGAGCTCCGTAAGTTCAAGGTCTTCTTCCAGCGGAATCCATTTTTTCTCGGAACTCTCCAAAATGGCCCTAATGAGTTTAGAAAACTTCACCAAAAATGTATTGGCGGTCTGCAAATCGTTCTTGGCCATATAATCACTAATGGAGTTCATGGCATTAAAAATAAAATGGGGATTCATTTGTGAGCGAAGTGCCTTTAGTTCGGTTTCCGCTACCTTGGTCTTGAATTCGGAAATTTTCTTTTCGGACAAGACCCGTTCTCTTTTTTTATACAGTTGAAAGGCAATAACCGAAAAAATAACAATCAAAAGTGCCCCGAGGGACAAACCCGTTATCATTAGTTTTTGACGTTCCATTTCTGCATTAGATACAGCTTGTTCCTTTTCATGTGTAGCCAAAAGGGCAGATTTTTCTTTTTCGTACTCGTAATCTGCCTCAAGAAGTGCTATTTCTTCTTTTTTCTCTACGGAAGCAAAACTATCTCGCAACACTACGGCATCGGTTTTATTCTTAAATGCCTGTTTATAATTTCCTGTTGCACTTTGCAAACTTGCCAGCTGTTCAAGAGCATTGAACTGTAAGTTTATACTACCTGCTTCTTTAGCATATCTATACGAAGTCTTGTAATTTTCTTCGGCAAGCACCATTTTTTTATCCGCTCCTAAAAAATAACAGTCGCCCAAAGAACGATGTACTATTGCCAGGTTATTGGTATTCTTTAACTTCTCGTATATTTCCTGTGTCTGTTTAAAATAGGGCACTGCCTTAGCGTATTTTCCCATTTCAGTATATGCGATTCCCATATTGGTCAACGCACTGGCCATACCTCTTTCATTGGTATTACTTTCCATGATATCATAAGCCTTCCTATAACTCTCAATGGCCTTTTCCGAGTTTCCGGTGTCATTATAAACCCGCCCAAGATTGGTTAGCGCATTCGCCACACCTTCCTGAAAATCACTCTTCTCAAAAAACAAAAGGGCTTGCTTTTGGTATTTTTCCGACTCTTTAAACTTTTCCAATCTAGCATATAACAGTCCTATATTGCTAAGAATAGATGCATATTGACGATTCTCAGTAAGCCCCAAATCCTCATAAATACGCTTAGCATCCAAGTAGCTTTTGATGGCCTCAGGATATTTAGAGAGGTACATATAATTAATGCCGATGCTATTTAACATTTTAGCCATTAAAAAGCTATCCTTGGCTTGCTCAAAAACCTCGTACGCCTTACGGTTGTTATCGTTAGCCTTGGCATAGTCCGATTCATTAAAATACACCAAACCCTTATTATAAATTAACCTGGCAACACCCTTTAGGTCATTGTTCTCCTCTCGTATTTTCATAGCCAAGTCATACGATTCCAAAGCCAGCGAGTCCATACCCAATGCGCTATAGTTATGCCCCCTGTAGGCATATGCAGTAGCCGTGCCTTCATAATTTCGCAATTGAAGCCCCAAATCTATAGCCTCTTGAGATGTATCTACCCCAGATTGGGGGTCAACGGAATAGTAGGTATACGCTAGCTCGTTCAAAGTTTTTAACCTAACTGAATCCTGATTCGTGGTTTTACGTAAAAGGAGAGTTAAACTATCAATTTTGGACCGCTGCGCTTCTACTGTATACACTGATAACAGAAGGAATAGAACAAGGCTGGTTATTCTAAAAAAATGCATTGGCGCAGTTGGTATATGGTTCTCCAAATTTAACAGTTTAGCAGAAGTGAGCACCACACAGGCAGAATAAATATTGTGATAAATTGTTCTTTTTGAGGTTTGTACATATAAAAATACAGAAATTACGATTATATCAAAAAAACCAACACATACCTCAACGATCATCACAGTTAATAAATGCCTATGGTACGGTAGGCCGCTTCTTCTTACTTTCATCGTACCAAACCAAACATCCAACTCCCATGATGAAGAACCACTACCAGCACAAATTTTTAATTATCTTCATCGCACTCTCCCTTTGCTTTGCTGTTGGATGTGACAATCATCCCATAAACGAATTAGCCGAAGACCTTTCAGATGAATTTGAAGAAATAGACAAAGAACAAGAAGAACAGAAACAAGAGGAAGAACAAGAAGAACAGAAAGAAGAAGAAGAAGAAGAAGAAGAAGAAGAAGAAGAAGAAGAAGCCTTATATACTGGTTCTATGATTGCTATTGCTAACAGCAATGAATTTCAATCATCTGAATATTTAAAACAATTCAATACCATTTATGCAAGCATTACAAAGAACGATGAGCTATTTACGGTATACATCTCAGGTTACGACATAAGCTTAGGGCTGGTAAATGCTAAAACAATTATTTTATGGGCCGTAGGAGAAGACTTTTCCACTCTCAAAGCAGGCAAAACCTGGGATTCCCCCCTAGTAGATTTTCTCCACGAAGGAGTGATTGCAAATTATTACGAAAGTGAAGTGACAGATGACAATGAGAACGAAGACGATGACCCTAACCTTGAAGAAGTAGATAATATTTATCTAAAAATTACTGCAATTGATTTCGAAAATCAAAAATTTTCTGGTGAATTCAATTTTGCGGGAAAAACTGAAGACGGCACATCCATTACCGTAACCGATGGCAAGTTTACCGATTACTATTTTGAATATAACGAACAATAACATCCTCACCCACAAACCTCTAAAAACCATGAAAAAATCCATAATCTATTTTTCAGCTTTTCTTTTAGCCTTGTCTACTTTTATTAATTGCTCCGTAAAAGATGTTGTAGACGACCTTAGCGACACACAAAAAGCACTTGATTGCGCCCGTTTAATTGAAGACATTGATGAAAAATGGGACGACGAGAATAGAGATTGTGATGATATAAAGTCTGATGTAGCAAAAATTCTGGACACTTGTAAAGATTTTATAAGCGAAGAACAAAAATCTCAACTGGAATTCTATGCCGCAAATTGCGACACAGCCAATTAATGATATTACAATAAACTTAACCTCACTTTGTTTTTCTAAATGAATGCAATAAACCTGAACCATTACCGCACTAATCTGCTGCTACTGGGTCTAAATCTATCCGTCCCAAAAAGCAAGTACTTAAGCAAGAGAAAAAACAAAAAGGACACCTGTAGTACTTCAGGAGTGATACGATTGTTCGGAAAAGAGACCCCAAATTTGGGAACGTCCTTAAAAATCGGAAACCTTGCCGTAGGCAGCTCCGCTATTGGAAAAACCATCTTACTTACAGATATCCACACCAAAATAAATGAATACGGCCCTAAGCCCAAAGATTGTCAAAACTATTTTCTGATCACTGGCCTAGACCTAAGAACAACATCTGCCAACAGTTCTTTCAGCTCCTTGTCCGTAAATATCACAATGGAGGGGGTAGCGTACAAATACACCACTCCCCCACCCATTTCCAACAACAAGTTACAGCAAACGACCAGTTACCTCATCGACTTGAAAAAAAAGGAAATTCAATTTTTAGAAACAAAAGTTGTCAATACTAAAACAAATTCTGTCTTGACCATGAACGGCACAGTAACCTGGACATAACTCCAAAACTAAAAACGCAAATATCTAAACATCGCGAACAATGAATTTACCGAAAATAGTATCCATATACACACTTATACTCCTACTGAGCACCACCATATCCTGTTCCGAAGATAATTCAACCATAGACCCTCCCGTTCCAAAAGAGCAAAGCGAAGAAGACCCGGTTACAGAAGAAGAGAACGAGAGCACCACCGAAGAGGAACAAGAAGAGGAAACCAACGAAGAAGAGGAAGTGGAAGAAAGTCCGCAAGAAGAAGAAGAAGAAGAAGAAGAAGAAGAAGAAGAAGAAGAAGAAGAAGAAGAAGAAGAAGAAACAACTAACAATTTTGGTACTATAGAATTGTCCGGTGATGAAACCTCTGATGTTGGCACTGAGCTCGTTGTTGGACACATTGCCGTTGGTCGTGCAGATTTGACAGGCACGGAAAAATCAGTGATTTTAACGGACGAAAACACTCCAATTACAGAAGAAGGACCAGAACCTAAAAACCTTGACAAAGGCTTTGTTCTTATAGGTGGAGACGACCTTAATGCCGGTGGAACTACTTCTGCAGAAAAAGATATCTCTATGGTCATTTTTATTAACGGTGAAGAATACCGCTTTGGATGTTCCGTACCTAGCAGCGGAAACTTTATTTATTGCGGCGCCGACTACAATATAGATTTTGATAAAAAGGAAATGGTTTTTAATGAAACCACAGTTGTTAATACCGAAACGAAAGTAACTTTGACCATGAACGGCACTATTACATGGGAATAGCTCCTATATAAAGAAAAAACATGCTTTTGCAACCTATAAATAAAATGGTGTTCTATACCGAATTCACAAGTCAAAAGAAACCAATTAAAAAATATGTACGTAATTTTACCGGGAATTTTATTCTAAATAACAACGTTACACTAAACACTATTACAATGAAAAAAACACTTACACTATTAGCTGCCTTTACGTTTGTAGTGCAGCTTGCATCCGCCCAGGAATTTGAAGTAGGCTCAAACGTAATTAACGTAGGTCTTGGCTTAGGAGGATATTACGGCGGATACGACACTTCTACACAAAGTCCCGTATTCAGTGCTAGCTACGAAAGAGGCGTTTGGGATGTTCCTGGCCCCGGTGTTGTTAGTCTTGGTGGATACCTTGGTTACAAAAAGTTCACCTATGACAGCAACTTCAACAATGCGGACTATAGCTGGTCCTATACGGTCATAGGAGCTCGTGGCGCCTATCACTATACCGGTTTTGATATTGATAACCTGGATGTATACGGTGGGGCTATGATATCTATGCGTATTTATAACGGTGATGATTTTAACGACCTAAATAGCAGACCTGGCGCAACCGCTTTTGTTGGTGGTCGTTGGTACTTTACAGACAGTATTGCCGGTTTTGCAGAAGCGGGTTATGGTGCTGCCTTCCTAACACTAGGAGCTTCTTTTAGGTTCTAACAGCCTAGAAATAAAATATTAAAAGCCTTCTTAGAATTTAATTCTGAGAAGGCTTTTCTTCTTTAAGTGCAGCTTTAATTTCTTGGTTCCAGAGCAACTGCTTTTGCAAGTCTCTGGAAAAATTGGTCTCCCTATCGTATTTGTTCTGAAAGTTGCTTAGCTCTTTTAAAATAGATTTATATATAGCCCTCACTTCCGCCTTGGCATCCATTGTAAATTGAGTCTTGGCCAACCGCTCCCGCATTTTCCTAGCATAGAGCTCGGATATATCAAAATGTAACTGCTCATGGCTTAAAATAATTGAATCGCATAATTCCGGGCGATACCATGATTTATTGGGGTAAAATTCGCTCTGCACTACAAAATCCAAATAGAGCTGCCCATTTTTCTTAAAAGATGAAAACGAGTAACTAATACCGCTGGCCGTTGTTGCTGCGGCCCATTCGGTTTTAAAATAACTGCCCTTAAAATCGGACCATTGCAGTTTTCTGTCCGCATCCCAAACCATGATTTCTTCCTCTTGGGAAAAAACCATACCGGTCACCAACAAGCAAAAGGCCCAAAGGCTGTTTTTTAGAGCTCCCAATGAAATGTGATTACCTTTTCTATATCCGGATGCAAACTGTAGTGCACGGGGCACGTCATTGCCGTATGCTCCAAGATTTTTCTATCCTTCTCCGAAACATCCGAAGGTAAAATGAGTTTGGCTTCAATTTTAGAGATACGTCTTGGTCCGGCAGCCATGTGCTTCTTGATTTCCACCGTAGAACCATCCAACTTTACCCCTAGTCCTTTGGCCTTTATCCCCATCATAGTAACCATGCAGCTCCCCAACCCGGTAGCTACTGTATCAGTTGGTGAAAAAGCCTGTCCCAGACCATTATTATCTACGGGAGCGTCCGTAATGAAAGTGTTACCGGAGCGCACATGTTCACAAGTGGTTCTTAATTCTCCGTTGTAGGTTACTTTTGAAGTCATACTAAATTGGGTTTAGAATTTATTGTTCTATTCGTAAACCCTAAGTTAGTACTACCTGATTCAAAAAAGAAATAATTTTTACTGATTTCTAAACTTACTCCGCCTCTTTTATCCGAAGGTCCTCAAACATTAAAACGTAGGATGATTGATTAAAGTAACCAGAAGCTCCATGCTTTTCATAATCAAACTTACTACCGGAATACTCCGTTTCACCAATAACCTTGGAAGCTTCCATTAAATTATTCTTGTACGCCAGCTTCAATAGAAGGTCATACGTAATATCAAAACCACGTACGGCATATCTATCCGGAGTACTTCCAAATCGTTTTTCATATCGTTTAGAAAATGAATCGTTTGAAGCTGTTTTATACACGGATGGGTAGGTGAAATGTAAATTTGATAAGTGGGCATTACTGATTACCTCGTTATCAAAAGCATTGTTTTTATTTGTAGTGAACATGCGCACTTTTATATCCTCTGTATTCCTAGAGTTTAATATAGAACTTACACTTGAAACCAATTTGAAATTATCGGTCTCTACAAAAACCCAGTTATCCGAATCTTCAGAAAGAAGCTCCGTTAACTTTTCTATGTTAATGCCGATGTTCTTTTCCTCTTGGGCCACTTTTAATGTATCGGCACCGGGAAAGCTTGCTAACAGTTGTTTTTGCACAGCTTTGTTCTTGTCATCTGCAATAATGATAATATGCTGCTCAGCAGTGCGCTTTTCCTGTACATAGCTTATCAGACGGTCACGTAGCACCTTCTCAGAAGTATAAGAAAAGAAAACATTGGACAAACTTAAATCGCTCTTAGCGGGAATAGGCGCTACAAGAGGAACTTGTTTACCACTAGCCCTTACCGCAGTCTCTTTCAAGGAAGGCATATCCAACGGACCTACAATTGCACCGTACCCGGAAAGATTCTCTCCTTGAAGGATTTCTTTGGTTCTTGCCAAGCTCAGTTGATTATCAAAAGTTTTAACATCTACTGAAATTCCTAAATCTGCAATAGAATCAATTGCTACCAATGCCCCCGAGTAAAGCCCCAAACTATACTTAAGACTATTTCTTTTATCTATGATATTAGCTACGCGGTTTTTATCACTTAAGTCCAACTTATCCAATCGGAAAGGCAAAAGAAACATCAACTTTGGCTTGTTCTGCGTGTTAACACTATCCACAAGATTGATTTTATCCAACACCAATGAATTACGAACCTCAAAATTACCTTCCTGTTCTTTAGGCAATTTTAGTATCATACCTGCTTTTAACCCTTGGGACAAATCCGGATTCAATGCTAAAAGTTCTTTATAACTTATACCGAATTTACGAGTAAGTGAGAATTCGGTTTGTTTTGGCTTTACCTCATAAAAATTAAAGTTCTCCGTATTAATGGCTCCGCTATCCGCTTTTTTCTGCGGAATACGAATTACCATACCTTCTTTTAAGCCACCTCTTTCTGTAATTTCAGGATTCAAGCGAACGATATCATCCGATTTTACTCCAAATTTCTGCTCTAACTGAAAGAAATTCATTTTAGGAGGAACCGTGTACGAAGTATACAGTTCTGTTTGCTGGTTATCTACAGTGCTTCCCGCAATCTTTGGCAATTTTAATTCTTGCCCTACGGCTAAGTAGTCATTGGATTTTGACAACTCAGGATTTAAGACCACCATACTATCTACAGTAATTCCATACTTATAAGCAATACTCCATCTGGTTTCTTTGGGAGCAACCTCATAGATTTCAAAATCATCTTCGTTAACAACAATCTCGTCTTCCGGTTTTACCCTGCGGTATTTCGGAATCTTCAATGTCATTTTTCTTTTTAGTTGCGAAGAGTACAATTCTGGATTGTATTTCTTAATTGCTTCTTCGGTAATGTGAAACCGTTTCGCAATACTGTACAATGTTTCCTTTTTCTTTACTCGGTACGATGTAAATCCAATAGGCTCTTCTTGCTCTTCGCCCTCATCTTTTTTCACGGATGCGGGCTCTACTTTTCTTGTAGATTGAGAGGCAACTTCCTTGGCTTTACTATCCTTAGGAATAACCAATATTGTATTAGCCCTCAGCTCATCACCGCGTTTTACCTCTTTGTTTAATTTAAGTATGGTTTCAGTATCCAATCTATACTGTTTTGCTATACCCTCCAAGGTCTCACCCTTCTTTACGGCATGCGTGGTAAACTTCTGTGCAGAAGCTTTGCACCCCACAAAAACGAACAATACTAATGTTAGACCTACTTTAAAAAACTGATTCATATTTATTCCCATTCAATGGTTGCCGGCGGCTTAGAACTTATGTCGTACACAACCCTGTTAACGCCCGGCACTTTGTTGATAATATCGTTTGATGTCTTTTGCAAGAATTCGTAGGGTAAATTCACCCAATCGGCGGTCATACCATCGGTACTTTCTACAGCTCGCAAAGCTACGCATTTTTCGTAAGTACGCTCATCTCCCATAACCCCTACACTATTTACGGGCAAAAGCATTGCTCCGGCCTGCCAAACCTTATCATAAAGGCCCCAATCACGCAATCCCTGTATAAAGATATGATCCACCTCCTGTAGTATAGACACCTTTTCCGGCGTAATGTCACCCAAAATACGAATTGCTAGTCCAGGACCAGGAAAAGGATGTCTTCCCAAGCGCTCATCACCTATGGCCATACTCTTACCTACGCGCCTAACCTCATCCTTGAACAACATTTTTAAAGGCTCTACCACTTTTAGCTTCATAAAATCCGGCAAACCACCTACATTATGGTGACTTTTAATTGTTGCCGATGGACCTCCGGTAGCAGAAACCGACTCAATTACATCTGGATAAATAGTGCCTTGTGCCAACCACTTTACATCCTGCACTAGGTGCGCCTCATCATCAAAAACATCTATAAACACCTTTCCTATTATCTTTCTTTTCTTCTCCGGGTCACTTTCTCCGGCAAGGGCATCCAAAAAGCGTGCCGAAGCATCAACTCCTTTTACATTAAGCCCCATATGCTCGTACTGATCAAGTACGTCCTGAAACTCGTTCTTTCTTAAAAGACCGTTATTCACGAAAATGCAATAAAGATTCTTTCCAATAGCCTTATGGAGTAACACAGCTGCAACCGTAGAATCTACTCCACCGGACAAACCGAGCACAACTTTATCGTTACCTATTTTCTGTTTTAGCTCTGCCACGGTCAAATCAACAAACGCATCCGGCGTCCAAGTTTGTTCCACTCCAGCGATGTTTACCAAGAAGTTTTCCAGTATTTTTTTTCCATCTGTAGAGTGATAAACCTCTGGGTGAAATTGAATAGCATAAGTATCCTCGTTTTCAATCTTATACGCAGCACGTTCAACATCATGTGTACTTGCCAAAACTACTCCGTTTTCAGGAAGTTCTTGTATGGTATCACTATGGCTCATCCAGACTTGACTACCTTCCAAAACACCTTCAAAAAACGCTTCGCCAGATTTAATATAGGACAGATTTGCACGACCATATTCCCTAGTATTGGAAGGCGCCACATTGCCGCCACCAAAGTGAGCCAAGTATTGCGCTCCATAACAAACCGCCAATAAAGGTTTCTTGCCTTTGATTTCGGACAGGTCCGGATGCGGAGCATCATCGGCCCGTACCGAGAAAGGGGAACCCGACAGGATTACCGCCTTATAAGAGGATAAGTCCTCCGGTGGCTTGTTATACGGCTTTATTTCACAAAAAATGTTGAGTTCTCTAACCCTTCTAGCGATGAGTTGTGTGTACTGAGAACCGAAATCGAGTATAAGGACGTTGTTTTGCATGGCCAAAAATAGCAAATTCCATTCTCCCAAAAAGACTCTTTTTACATATTTATAATCGGTTTTTTAACAATCGCCCCAAATAACAGAATCACAACAGTAGGGAGTAAGCCAAATTGAAAATTAAAATTCTTACAATTCAAAAAATACCCACCCAAAAGATTCATCAAAAGCTAAATTTTTCACAATACCCAAAAGTCCATCTCAACGTTCATTTTTCAATTTTTTCACAAAAATTTCCAAGGATTTCGCTCAAAAAAGAGCGATTTCAAAGAAAATACAAAAATCGAAATCAACACTTCATTACAAATAATTTAAAACACTGGTTTTAAATAAATTAAATTAATTCCTACAAAGTGTTAAATTATGTTAAAATTAACCTTTTTTAGCTATTTTACGTGGTAATCTTGGCCGATTGGGTTTCGGACGCAGAAAAAACCAAAAACCATTTTTGACCTCTCTTGATGTTCATTTTATTTATCTTTTTGTTAACAGCATGCTTTAAAGATTATAACTTTCTTGCGTAAGAATTTACTGCTATAAAAACATTTCATCAGTGCACAAAAGCAGTAATTACATCAATCAAAAAACGAACACATCTTGAAAAAAGCCATCTGTTGCACCTCATTTTTTCTTGCTCTATTTCAACAAGGACATTCAAAAATGAGTAGACTCCCTTGCGAGATAGAAAAGGGAATTCAAAAAAATTCCAGAACACCTTTTATTTTCAAAGACAACTTTTTTACCCCCGATCAAGCGGATGAAAAATATATCGTTAGCGGATATGTTACAGAAAGTGGAAGTGGGGAACATCTATTGGGGGTATCCGTTTATGTTCCTGAATTAAAATTGGGCACCACCACAAATGACTATGGTTTTTTCTCATTGACCCTACCCGAAGGAAACCATGAAGTCATCATTTCATACATTGGTTACGGAAATGAAAAACGACAAATTAATTTAACGGAGGACAAAATTCTATCCGTTACGCTAAAACCTTCTACCCAAAATCTGGATGAAGTTGTTGTGACGGCAGATGAGAGCATAAAAGAAAGCAAGGTCACCCAAATGAGTAAAGTACAGATCAATCCTGCGGATATTCAGGATATACCTGCACTATTGGGTGAAAAAGACGTAATGAAGACCTTACAGCTCATGCCCGGAATTCAAGGAGGTTCCGAAGGAAGTTCCGGTTTCTTTGTTCGCGGGGGCACACCGGATCAAAACCTTATTATCTTGGATGATGCGGTGGTCTACAACTCCAATCACCTTTTTGGATTTTTCTCGGTCTTTAACGGTGATGCCATTAAATCCGTAGAAGCTTTTAAAGGTGGTTTCCCCGCCCGTTTTGGTGGCCGACTCTCCTCCGTCATTAAATTGGATATGAAAGATGGGAACAAAGAAAAACTTTCAGGCAAGGTTAACATTGGGCTTATCTCCTCATCCGCATTACTTGAAGGCCCTATTAATAAAGGTAAGACTTCTTTCATTGCCAGCGGGCGCCGTACTTATGCAGATATTATGGCACGGCCCTTTATAGATAGTAAAAAAGGCAATAGAACGGGGTATTACTTTACCGATTTCAATTTTAAGATTCATCATATTTTTAGTCCAAAAGACAAATTGTTCTGGAGCAACTACTTGGGACAGGATAAATTCTATGACAATAGTGTTTATGATGATGGAAACAGAGACAAATCAAGGTTGCAATGGGGAAATATCACCTCTACCCTTCGTTGGAACCACCAGTTTAACAATAAACTTTTCTCTAACACCTCACTGATTTTCAGTAACTACAAGTTTAAAATATCAATTGAGGAAGATTTTGATGACCAACAATACCTGTTTAAAAGCAGTTCGGGTATTAATGACTATACCTTAAAGACTGATTTTGACTATTATCCGAACAACCAGCATACAATCCGGTTTGGTGCCAACGCAACCATGCACAACTTTACACCACAGCGGTTATTGCTAAAAGATGAATTTAACCCGGATATAGATAAAGAACAAGAACTAAATTCCTTTGAAGGTGCCATCTATGCCGAAGACGACTGGAAATTGACGGATAAATTGAGTCTGTCTCCCGGCCTTAGACTTAGCTATTTCAATTATAAGGATAAACACTATGTAAACCCTGAACCCCGGCTGGCATTATCCTATAACATGAAAACCGACCTGGCCTTTAAGGCCTCTTATTCCCGGATGAACCAGTATATTCACCTACTGTCCAGTTCCGGCATAGGCCTACCAACGGATTTATGGGTCTCATCTACGGACAATATAAAACCACAAACCTCCCAGCAGTTCGCTGTAGGTGTCGCAAAGGATTTCTTTGACAAAGATTACTCCATAAGCTTAGAAGGCTATTACAAGACCTTAGATGATGTCATTGCCTATAAAGAAGGAGCCTCTTTTCTAGCAATTGACGATTTTGAAAGTGGAAAGAATACCAATTGGGAAGAAAATATTACCTCTGGAAAAGGATGGGCCTACGGTGCCGAAATACTTTTTAGAAAGCAAACAGGCCCCTTTACGGGCTGGCTAGGCTATACTTTAGCATGGTCCGAAAGACAATTTGATGAATTGAATCTAGGTAAGAAGTTCTATGATCGCTATGATCGCAGGCATGATATATCACTAGTAGGTATTTACAAACCAAGCGAAAAAATAACCTTATCGGGTACATGGGTACTTTCTACCGGCAACAATTACACCTTGCCCAACCAACAGCATGTTGCGGAACCGGTAAATTTCCCGGTTGCCAATTATCCAACGTATTATAACTATTCGGGAATGGAAAATTTCACCACACAACGAAACAATTTTCGAGGTGAAACCAGTCATAGGTTAGATTTGGGCGTTCAATTCCATAAAAAGAAAAAGAAGAACAGAGAACGTACTTGGGGACTTTCGCTCTACAACGCCTATGCCCGTAAAAATCCGTTTATATACACCATTGAGAATAAGGATTACGATTTTTACAACCCAGATGCTCCGGAAGAAAAGCAACTGACCCGGACCTCCGTACTCATATTGATACCTTCTATTAATTACACCTTTAAATTTTAACCATGAGCAAATACATTCAGATAAGTTTAATGTTAGTTCTGCTGTGTAGCGCGTGCCAAGACCCTGTAGATGCAGATGAGTTGCTCAATGTAGACGACGGCACCTATATTATTGGATATTTATCCCCTACCGATACTGTGCTTACCGTTCATGTTTCAACAGCGGTTCCTGCCGTAGGAACCCCTATATATGACCATGTGGATGACATGGGCTACGGGTCAAACACAGACCCATTCATCATAAAGGATGCAACCGTTCTCATTAGTGATGAAGATGACAATGAAATTCAACTTACCTATAATCCGGAAAGTAGAAATTATCAGGTAGATGCTTCCGAATTTGATATTAAAGGAGAGGCAACTTATTTTTTAAGGGTTTCCGCTAACAACCAAGAATTTACCTCATCCTGTACCATTCCCAAAAAGATTGAGCCCATTACGGAAAAAATAACCGCGGGAGAAAAAAACGAATTCTACCAAGATTATAATCTGGATATTGCTTTTCAAGATATTAGCGGCTCAAAAAACTATTACATAATAGGAGCAATAGCCGAAGAGACGTACGAAGGAGAGACCTACCCTTACATAATAGATTTTGAACTAAGCAGTTTTTTAACAGATGTTATCGGAGATGGGGGAACTCTTAGTGCTAATACCATTATCACCAATTACGACGTTGAAAATTCAACTACCGCCAAAATAACCTTACAAGTGGCTAATGTAGAAGAAATGCTTTATTTGAACCGCCGAGCCACTTATCTAAACGATTATAATGATGGTAATCCTTTTGTTGAGTACAGCATCATGGCTAACAATATTGAAGGAAAAAACGGGGTAGGCGTCTTTGCGGGATATCAACTTACTGAAAAGGTGATTGAATATGAATTGAACGGAAATCCTTAAAAAAGTAAAAGTCCGGGATACCAAACCCGGACTTTTCATCAAAATCAAAAAAACCAACCTAAACACATGAAACGGTTTAATTAAAAATCGTTTTCATAGCATTTTTACTAATAACACTCTACTTGACAAATACCCTACCCGTTTTTAAAAGTTTTTTCTACTTTTATTTAAAAGCATATAAATGACTTCTATTTTTTGGGATGAAACCCTAAGCGAAATAAAAAAGGGAATTGCAGAAAGAAGACATCCTTTTCGGTTTTTTACATTGGCCACCATGGGCAAATCTGGGACTCCAAGTCAACGTACAGTGGTCTTTAGACATTTTAATGACAACCTAAGCCTTGTATTCTATACGGATAAGCGTTCCCAAAAAGTTAAGGATATTGAGAATAAAGCAGATGTAAGTTTATTATTCTATCATCCTGAAAATCTTTTGCAGATTGTCATAAAAGGAAAAGCATCAAAAATTACTAAACCTGAAATACTAAAAGAATACTGGAGTGCTGTTCCGGACAGCAATAAAAAAGACTACACTACCCAAGTGGCCCCCGGGAGTATTATAAAAGCACCGGATACCATTACATATTTAGATGACCGCAACCATTTTTGCGCTATTGAAATAGTACCTGACACTATTGAGTACCTAAAATTAAAGCGACCCAACCATATTAGGGTGCTTTTTTCCAAAACCGATGCATCTTGGGAAGGGGAGTTTTTGACCCCTTAACTTGTACTGCCAACTATACTTTTACTACTGTGAACTCTTGTTGAAGTGGCTTTAAGGTATCCAAAAGCATAGGCACTAGACTTTCTCCTAACTCCAAATAAAGCTCGGAGAAATTTACGTTTCGCTCCTGTAAAGACTTATTCGGAAAAAGTTCGTTCTGAATTTCTGTCATGCGAAGCACGTGATCTTTGAGTTTTCGTTTTTGAGCCTGCAGCAACCTTTTTTCAAGATGGTCCAGACCTTTCTTTTGCTTTACTTCCTGGGCCTTTACGGCTCCCAAGAAAGAAGCATCGGTCTGCTCTGCTAAATCATATAACGCCTTAAATTGCTCCTCTAACAGTTGTTTTTGAGGGGCAAAGTCAATATCAATATTAGATATTTCCCTGATTTTCTTGTTAATGAAGCTACTTTGTTTTAAAAACAGGTCTTTTACGGCAAGGTTCATTTTAGCCAACTTTTCCGTTTGCTTTTCAGTTATCACCAATGCCGAATTTCTCAGCAACAAAATAGGAAAAGGTACTTGCATGGCCTCGAACATGGCTTTCAGCTCCAACCAATAAGCTATTTCCCCTCCTCCACCTATATAACATAGATTGGGCAGGATCACTTCTTGGTATAATGGTCTTGCAATTACATTGGGAGAGAACCGTTCCGGGTAAGCTTTTAATTCTTTCCGTAATTCTTCTTTCGTAAAACGAATTTCTGTATCGTTTATAAAATATTCCCCGTTTTGCTCCACAATTCTTTCCCTGAGCCCCTCCTTTAGGTAAAAATAATTGATTTCACGTGGGTTTACCTGAATGGTATACTTCTGCTCCAAAGCTTCAAATTCCGCTATAGTTTCGGAAACCTTCCGGTGTGCCAATTGGTCAAAAATATCCTTCTCGGCATAAGGCACTAAAAGACTTTTTAAGCTCTTATCATCACCATCTACAATGACCAAACCTTCATTTCCAAAAAGTGCATTGGCTAAATAACGTGTTGCATTGGTTAAATTATCGTGCTGTAAATAAGCTTTCTTAAAAAGCTCTTTTAACGCAATGGCATTGGTACTATTCCCTATTTGATTTGAAAACGCTTCAAAAATTTCATCCAGACCTTCCGTATCCAAGTGACCTACGGCCCCAGATGCCGTTCTATTCCATTTTAACTTTTTTCCTTGAAAGTTAAAATAATTGATTTCCTCAAAATCATGGTCTTCCGTAGCCATCCAATACACAGGTACAAAATTGTATTTTGGATATACTTTTTTAAGCTCCTTTGTAAGATTTATGGTAGATACTATCTTATAGAGAAAATATAACGGTCCCGTAAAAAGGTTTAATTGGTGCCCGGTAACTATAGTAAAAGTAATGGGTTCCTTTAGTTTTTTTAGGTGTGTTTGGGTTTCTTCCGATACATCAAACCCCTGGTATTGCTTTTGTAATGCTTCATAGAGCACTTCTCTATGGGCTTCGGGAAAACTTGTAGCCTTTTCAGCTATTTGACCTTTAAAATTCTCTAGGTTGGGAAACCGGTTGTAAAAGTTGCGCACCTGCGGTTCTTGGGCAAGATAATCACATATAAATTCCGAAAAATAGCCGGTCCGGTAAAAGGGTAAACAGTCAATATCCATAAGGGTGTAAATATAAAACTCTTCGCTAATGCGACTTCCTAAAAATACGTTAATTACTTCAACCTAATTTTCATACCACTAATGGAGAAACCGCATCTTTATTTAACCATAATCATTAGCTTTGGTAGTATTCTCTGGAAACACCTTACAAATGAAAATTCTCTTATCTGTTTTTGCCTTTTGTATTTGCCTTACACTCTCGCCTCAAGAAATAAAATCGCCCTCTGATTTTTTAGGTTATGAACTGGGCTCACAGTTTACCAGACACCACCGTGTAATGGACTATTACGAGTATCTGGCCCAAACTGACCCGGCCAGAGTGAAATTAGAGAATTATGGCGAAACCAATGAGGGAAGACCTTTGTTACTTGCATATGTATCCGCTCCGGAAAACATAAAAAATATTGAAAACATCCGCCAAGAACACTTAAAAAATACAGATGGTGAAGGGAACCCCACAAAGGCCATTGTATGGATGAGTTACAATGTACACGGCAATGAGAGCGTAAGTACAGAAGCCTCTATGAAAACAGTCTATGAACTTCTGACTAAGAAAACGGAATATTTAAAGAATACCATAGTTATCATAGACCCTTGTATGAATCCGGATGGCAGGGAACGTTATGTAAATTGGTACTATCAATATAAAAACGCACCTAATACCATAGACCCTAATAGTAAGGAGCATCACGAACCTTGGCTAAACGGTAGACCCAACCATTATATGTTTGATTTAAATAGGGATTGGGCATGGCTTACACAGACTGAAAGCCAACAGCGCATTAAAGCTTACAATAAATGGCTGCCCCATGTACATGTAGATTTTCATGAACAGGGTGTAGACAACCCTTATTATTTTGCCCCTGCCGCAGAACCGTTTCATGAGGTTATTACGGATTTTCAGAGAGAATTTCAGACCACCATGGGGAAGAACCATGCTAAATATTTTGATGCCAACGGGTGGTTTTATTTTACAAAAGAAATTTTTGACCTCCTTTATCCTAGTTACGGAGATACCTACCCTACGTATAGTGGAAGTATTGGCATGACCTACGAACAAGGTGGTAGCGGAAGCGCCGGATTAGGGGTCATAACAGGTTCCGGTGACACCCTTACCTTAAAGGACAGAATCCTACATCACCACACCACCGGATTGTCTACGTTAGAGATTGCCTCTAAAAACGTATCAAGATTAAACGAGGAATTCAAAAAATTCTATCGCCCTAAAGACTATAAATACAAAAGTTATGTTCTTAACGGCAATACGGATAAGTTGAAGGCTCTTACCCATTTATTGGAGCAACACGAAATAAAATATGGTTGGGCCACGGATAAAATCGCCAAAGGCTACAATTACAGTACAGGTAAAGTAAGTAGTATAAAAACCAATACAAATACCTTAGTTATTGGCACCGAACAAAAAAAGGCTACACTTGTAAAAGTACTTTTTGAACCCAACACCAAACTTACGGACTCCCTTACTTACGATATTACCGCTTGGT
This sequence comes from Zobellia sp. 1_MG-2023, assembly GCF_030549125.1. Lineage (NCBI taxonomy): Bacteria > Pseudomonadati > Bacteroidota > Flavobacteriia > Flavobacteriales > Flavobacteriaceae > Zobellia > Zobellia sp. 1_MG-2023. The sequence continues at coordinate 160,153 of NZ_JAUOSY010000007.1, forward strand.
CTTTGCCCTATGCATACGGACTTGATGCCGTAGCTTCGGAAACCAGAGTAAACGCAGATACCCGTGAACCGAAATTATCGGCGCCGGAAAAAGCTAAAATCACCAAGGAAGCTTACGCATTTATAGTAGAATGGAACAGCTTTAGCGACGCCCAATTTTTAGCTGAGCTTCTGAATAGCGGCATTAAAGCTAGACATGCTAAGAATCCTTTTTCAATGGAGGGTACCGAATACAACCGTGGTACACTTTTAATTACCAAAGCCGATAATAAAAACAATCCTGATTTTTTAAAGTCTCTTTCCGCCATTGCCAACAACCATAATAAGACCCTAAAAGCCACCACAACAGGGTTTGTTGAGGATGGTAAAGACTTTGGCTCCAATTCCGTACAAATTATAAAGCGGCCTAAAGTAGCCATCCTCTCGGGAGAACCTACTTACACTTTGAATTTTGGCGAAATCTGGCATTTTTTTGAACAACAGTTAAAATACCCTGTTACCATATTGGATACGGATTATTTTAAAAATGTAAACCTTTCACAATACGATATTCTTATCCTTCCGGACGGAAGCCATTACAGTAGCTTCCTTACCGAAAACAGAATGAGCCAGTTAAAAGATTGGATAAGCGATGGAGGAAAGTTGTTAGCTTTAGGTGGTGCCTTAAAGGCCCTAGCCAAGGAAGATAAATTGCAACTGAAACCAAAGGAAACCGAAGAAGACACCAGCTCTGCCATCCCCGTTTACGACCATAATCAGCGGGAACAGATTAGAAAAGAAATTACAGGGGCTATATTCAAGACCAAAGTAGACCAAACCCACCCTTTGGCCTATGGTTACAAGGACACTTACTTTAGCCTAAAATTAGGTGGGGCCGCCTATAAGTACCTGGACAAAGGCACAGTAGTTTATCTGCAGGAAGAAGACACCAAACCTGCTGCTGGTTTTGCTGGAAGTGATGCCCAAAAGAAAATTGGGGAAAGCTTGGTGTTTGGGGTAGAATCCCACGGTAAGGGAAAATTGATCTATTTTGTTGACAATCCTCTATTTCGTGGGTTTTGGGAAAACGGAAAACTATTTTTTGCCAATGCACTTTTTATGGTAGACTAAATTTCAAAACTTCTTTTCGCTAAAATATAACGACTTTACACTTCCTTTTTCAGTTACAATACGCTGCGCACCTTTGACAAACTCCTATATTTGTTTATCTAAGGGAGAGCAGTCAAATGAAAAATTTTAAAAAGCAGTTCGGAGGTAAATTAACAAATGACTTAACCGAACGTTACGGCCAATCGGAAAATTGGAAAGATGGCAAGTTTCTTAATCTTGAAGAAACCAGTATGTCCATTAACTTTTGGGATGTTCCAAAACTTTTGTACAAACAATTTACGGATACGGAGAAAAGAGAACCTGCTGCTCCATTGCCTGTTGCTTCGTTTCATAAAGAATCTTTCCTGTTGGATGACGCACCATTTAAATACATATGGTACGGACACTCCGTAGTATTGATGAGAATGAATTCCAAGACCATTCTAATAGACCCCATGTTAGGACCCAACGCGTCTCCCATAGCACCTTTCAAAACCAAACGCTTTTCTGAAAACACACTGGGCTTAATTGATGATTTTCCAGAAATAGACTTGATGGTACTGAGCCATGACCATTATGACCATTTAGACTATGACAGTATCTTAAAACTAAAAAACAAAACCAAAAAATACTATGTAGCATTGGGGGTAAAACGGCATCTGGTCACTTGGGGCATTGACCCCGAGTTGATAACGGAATTCGATTGGTGGGACAATACTACATTCCATGATATAAAAGTAACATTTACTCCAAGCAGACATTTTTCGGGCAGGGGATTAACGGATAGGTCCAAATCGCTCTGGGGCGGATGGACGTTTACATCTAAGAATCAAAACATCTGGTTTAGCGGAGATAGTGGCTATGGCTCCCATTTTAAAAAGATAGGTGAGAAACTTGGTCCGTTTGATTTTGGTTTTATGGAAAATGGTCAGTACAACCAAAAATGGCATCAGATACATATGTTCCCGGAAGAAAGCATACAAGCGGCGCTAGATGCCAAAGTTAAAAAAGTAATGCCGGTACACTGGGCCGGGTTTGCTTTGGCCCAACATGATTGGAAAGAACCCGCAGATAGATTTAAACAGGCCGCCAAGGAACAAAAACTAGAGGCAACTTTTCCAAAGTTAGGCGAGTTATACGCCCTTGATAATTGTACTAAAGAAAAATGGTGGTAAATTTTTTTAGGGAATTTAAAAAGTCCGCTACAAAAGACCGATTATTAAAGTATGGAGTAGTATCCGTAAAAACATACCCCTAGACCTATAAAACCTACACCGATCATAAAACCGGTGAAAACCTCTTGCAATCTACGGTTTTCATTAATGATCAGGCCTAAGACCCCAAATAGGATACTTATCTGAAGAAACAAAATTCCTATGTCTATTTGGGCCACCAAGCTGCGGTTTGTAAGGCCTATTTCCTCCCAGGCCCGCAGACCTACAATTTTACCCATTTCACCATCCAAGTCTTGAGACCAGGCTTCTCTAGGTATATTATCCGAGCCTAAAAGAATCTCGGTCTTTTCTTCTTCGTATTTTCGGATAAGGTCATCTGTAAGTTCTATTCTAAAATCTAACTGTTCCAGTTTATCATCTGCAACAAGTCCCGTACCCCGCAATGACTCCAAATAATCGCGTTGGTTCTCTTTTAGTATCTGTTTGATACTTTTGGCATTGTACCAACTGGAATAACTCACGTGCTTATAATTTGCCCTGGCTATCTTCTCCTCCAACTTACTGTTAATAACTTTCATAACAGCTAATAAGGCCACGAGTATTATAATAATTACACCTCCCCTATTCTCTATTTTACTATTTTTAGACATTGTTTTGTATTAAAACTGATTTGGTTTTGGTCAAGACCAGATCTAAAAAGGACTAATCTTATTTATTATACGTAAAAAACCGCATTAAAGTTGATATAAAACATGGAACGTCCTTTGTTTTAACGAAACTATCTAAACTTTAAGAAAATAGACTTTCAAAAATAGAAACCTCTGTACAAGTTGAAATTTTACTCTTACAAAAACATACATGAAAAGTTTTTATACCAATAGATTAGAGATAAAACCAACTTCTGAGGAAGACGCCGCATTCATACTTAGACTATTCAATACTCCTGATTGGATCAAATATATTGGGGATAGAAACATACATTCCACAGATGCCGCCAAAAACTATATTCAAAATAAAATAAAACCACAATTTAATAGATTAGGCTTTGGTAACTATACTGTAGTTCGCAAAGAAGATGGTGTAAAACTGGGCTCATGCGGATTGTATGATCGAGATGGTTTAAAGGGTATAGATATAGGATTTGCTTTTCTGCCCGAATATGCCAACCAAGGTTATGCTTTTGAAGCATCGTCCAAAGTATTGGACCTAGCATTTAAAGAATTTCATTTAAACGAGATAATCGCTATAACCGGAAAGGACAACCTTCCTTCTCAGAGGCTATTAAACAAGCTTGGGCTATCTAAAACCGGAACAGTTATCCTACCAAATGACACCCTAGAACTTCTACTCTACTCCATAACCAATGTTTCCGTTTAATTTTTGAAAAACAAGGTGTTAAACCTATGCCAAGGCTCAAAATATTTCAATAATACTTTTAAATTCGCACTCCAAAAAAATAATTAAAGGTTGATTGGACAATTCCTCCCTATATGCAGTCAACACAAAATCCAAATTACCGTTTCATATGAAAATGGCCTTCTTTTCATTACTGATAACCCTTGCCGCTACGTGCAATAGGCAAGCATTAGAAATTGAGGTAATAGACACCAAATTGCTACACAACGTTCCCAGCGCTTCCGGCATCACCAAAGCTGGCGAAAATTTTTATGTGGTAGGAGATGATTCCCCATATCTGTTCAAGGTTGATGATAAGGGAACCGTTCTAGACCAAACCCCTATTTATTCTACGGAATTTTTAAATGGTAATAGGCTGGACAAAGCAAAAAAGCCCGACTTTGAGGCTTTGGAAACTATAAACGGAAATGAAATCTTGGCTTTTGGGTCAGGTGCCAAATCTCCGGAGCGAGACATTTTCCTTCATATCTCACTAGAAGATAGCACCTCTTTTAAAACCTATCAAATTACAGAATTATACAATCATTTAAGAAGTAACAAAACCCTTGGTGGCGCACACTTGAACATTGAAGGTGTAGCGATCTATCATGACATAATTTACCTTTTTAACCGAGGAAAAAACGTTGTATTCAGTTTTAAATATGCAGATTTAATCGGATATATTGAAGGGATAAGCCCTGTATTTCCTGAACCAGAGACACTTCTTTACGAATTACCTATAATAGACGGGTTCCAATCCGGTTTTTCCGGAGCTACTATTTTAGAGGACGAAAACCTGGTCATATTCACGGCTTCTGTAGAAAAAACAGGTACTGCATATAATGATGGTGAAATAGCCGGAAGTTTTATAGGCGCCATTCCTATAAAGAACAATACCTTTTCGAACAAATACAGCGTTGCCGCCGTTCCATCTTCAGATACTCCGCTTAAAGTTGAATCGGTTACCGTGGCTGAAAAAACTCCCGATGGAAAAATCAGAATTGCCCTGGTAACGGATGATGACAAAGGAAACTCGTTACGATTGAGCTGTCTTCTAAAACTATAATCTGTAAAACCTTTTATTCAAAATTCTGTTAAAATTCATTTTTCTTCGTAGCACAAAATATATTAATCGTAATATTGCAATGTACTTATGAAATAAATACATGGGATTAGCTAAAACAGAAATATTCACCGATCTACAAAATGAAATTGCACTTTATGCCAAGGTCTTTGGACATCCGGCCAGAGTATCAATTTTACAGCATTTGTTTAAAATTGACACCTGTGTTTGTGGCGATTTGGTAAATGAAATCGGTTTGGCACAACCTACCATTTCACAACATTTAAAAGAACTAAAGAATTTAGGCCTTATACAGGGCACGGTGGAAGGCACAAGTGTTTGTTATTGCATTCACAAAGAAAATTGGACAAAAATGAAAGAAGTGATGTTCAAATTTTTAGACCAAGACTTGCCTAAAAGCGATTGCTGCTAAAAAAATTTAAATCCTTTTATCGTAAAAATACAATTAATAAAAATTCAATATGAAACTATCAGAAATTAAAACGGAGCTTTCTAAACTAGACAAAATTGCTTTTCAATTACCTAACGGGGAATTGGTACCAAACCACTTTCATGTAACGGAAGTAGGTAAGATTACCAAACACTTTATAGACTGCGGAGGAACGGTTCGTAAAGAAGAGGTGGTGAACTTTCAACTTTGGAACGCCAATGACTACGACCACAGGCTACATCCTGAAAAGTTAGTTCACATCATAGAGCTTTCCGAAAAAACTTTGGGAATTGAAGACTTGGAAATAGAAGTGGAATACCAAGCGGACACTATAGGTAAGTTTGGATTGGACTTTGACGGCACTAACTTTTTATTGACCACCAAACAAACAGATTGTCTTGCAAAGGATAATTGTGGTATTCCTGCCGAAAAACCTAAACTACAATTCTCAGATCTAGGCCAGGGTAGTTCTTGCGACCCAAAAAGCGGCTGTTGTTAACTATTCTATAATATCCAACTAAATAGAACATAATGAAAACTTTTGAACAGATTGAAAAGACCATTGCTTCTTTGGAAGTGAACTCTATATCTAACGAGCGTAGAGAAGTATTGCAACCCTTAACAGACTTTATACAAAGTAAGGTAGACGCGAACGAAGAAATACGATTGAATTTTATTTGTACCCACAACTCACGAAGAAGTCACCTTTCACAAGTTTGGGCCCAGGCCATGGCGTATCATTTCAATATAAAAAACGTCTTTTGCTATTCTGGAGGAACTGAAGCAACAGCACTGTTTCCAATGGCTGCCGAGACCCTAAAAAATACGGGTTTTGATGTGGTAAAGCGTTCAGAGGACAAAAACCCTGTTTACAGTATTAAGTATGCAGAGAACGAACATCCGGTAATCTGTTTTTCAAAAACATTGGATGACGATTTTAATCCGCATTCCAATTTTGCTGCAATTATGACCTGTAGCCAGGCAGATGGTGGTTGTCCTTTTATCGCTGGAGCGGAAAAGCGTATTCCCATTACGTTTGAAGACCCTAAAGCTTTTGACAATACTCCTCAACAGGCAGAGAAGTACCATGAAAGAAGTATACAGATAGCTACTGAGCTCTACTTTGTCTTTTCAAAAATAAACGCATAGCCATGGCTAAGAAATTAAGCTTTTTAGACAGTTACCTGACCCTATGGATTTTTGCGGCCATGCTTATAGGAGTGGGCGTTGGAAATTTATTTCCACAACTCCCTGAGCTAATAAATTCCGCAAGTAGTGGTACAACCAATATACCTATTGCCATAGGGCTTATTCTTATGATGTACCCGCCATTGGCCAAGGTAAATTATGCACTGCTACCCAAGGTTTTTAAGAATATAAAAATTCTATCGATTTCCTTATTATTAAACTGGGTTTTAGGTCCCGTATTGATGTTTCTATTGGCCATAACCTTTCTTCAGGACTATCCTGAGTATATGGTGGGGCTAATTTTAATAGGTCTGGCGCGCTGTATAGCCATGGTTTTGGTCTGGAACGATTTGGCTGAAGGAAGTAGTGAATATGGTGCCGGATTGGTAGCTCTCAATAGTATATTTCAAGTGTTCGCATATAGTTTTTATGCATACATTTTTATCACCGTACTACCTCCCTATTTTGGTTTTGAAGGTGCTATTGTTGATATTTCAATTGCTACAATTGCCGAAAGTGTTGTTATATACTTAGGTATTCCTTTTGTGTTAGGTATATTGAGCCGCTTTATTCTGGTTCGGTTAAAGGGAGAGGAATGGTATTCAACGAAGTTTATCCCTACCATTTCGCCTATGACACTTATAGCCCTTCTTTTTACGATTGTGGTGATGTTTTCTTTAAAAGGTGAATTAATAGTTGAGATACCTATGGATGTGCTCATTATAGCCGTTCCCCTACTCATCTACTTTTTACTAATGTTCATCATTGGTTTTTTTGTTACCAAAGCAACTGGAGCCACGTATGATAAAACTACCTCTGTAGCCTTTACGGCTGCTGGTAATAATTTTGAATTGGCCATAGCTGTAGCCATAGCTGTCTTTGGATTAAATTCCGGACAGGCATTTGCCGGGGTAATTGGTCCCTTGGTAGAAGTACCCGCTCTTATTTTACTGGTTAGGGTTTCCTTCTGGTTGCGGAAGAAGTATTATAAAAAGTCAGAAAAAGTAATAGTGTAAAATTAGATTTTGCCAGTAGTATTATAAACTTTGCTCTTCGCAAAGCTATAATGGTACTGGCATTCTAACTATCTTAGGCACTAGTTAATCTGTTTAACGCTTAACCAAAACTGCAAGCAGTAAATTAAAATATTTGAGGGTTTTAAAGGTGGACGAAACAAGCAACACCCTTCAACCACTGTTATATCTTAGCTTTTAATACTTGTATAAAATGTTTTCCTCAGAGTTTGTTAAATTCAGTTGGACCTGGCCTCCGTTTACTTGCAGGTTAGAAATATCAAATGTCAGCTCTTTAGTAATGTATGCTTCACACATTTCCTCATTCTTCAATAACAATCTCAAATTTCTTTGAGGCGGGTTTGATTCTAAAACATCTTCTGAATCTATAAGCTTCAATTCCCAAGTGTCTCCGCTACAACCACTAGAACTAAAACTAATTTTCAAGCAGTTATCATTAATTTCCATACCATTTATATTTATATGGTCAGACGGTGAGTTTTTGTATTGTTCATTACTTACTATAGTTTCAAAATCACAATTGCTTAAACTTTCATCGTTATCGGAACAACTTAAAAAAGCTACCCCCATTATAATTAGAATTAGTATTTTCTTCATGCTGTAACGTTCTTTTCTCTTACTTAGATAATTTTTCTTAAAAATGGTTGCGCTAAATATAACACTGCAACTACGCCTATTGTATTTTTTATTGGTCTTTACGGCAACTCGCCCTTGTTTTTGATTGATTTCCTTCTTTAGAAACAATATCTTGCACAGATACTTTTTAAGCATACAAAGGGAATGAATCTTACTATTGAAAATATTGTTTTAATTGGCTCTCTATTACTGTTTATTAGTATTGTTGTTGGTAAAACATCTTATAAATTTGGTGTTCCTACCTTATTACTTTTCTTGGGTATTGGTATGTTGGCCGGATCGGAAGGAATTGGAGGAATTGTTTTTGACGACCCCAAAATAGCTCAATTTATTGGTGTCGTATCTCTAAACTTTATTCTATTCTCCGGTGGATTGGACACGAGTTGGCCCGCGGTAAAACCCATTCTTAAAGAGGGTATTCTACTTTCTACCATTGGTGTATTGCTTACCGCCGTTTCATTGGGAACCTTCGTGCATTTTGTTACCGACTTTACAATTTACGAAAGCCTGTTATTGGGCTCTATTGTATCTTCAACAGATGCTGCAGCGGTCTTTTCTATTTTAAGAGGTAAAAGCCTAGCCTTAAAAACCAACCTTAGACCCACATTAGAGCTAGAAAGTGGTAGTAACGACCCCATGGCCTATGTGCTTACCATTGCCTTTCTTTCTTTGGTAATTAATCAAGACCAAGGTTTACTATCCATTATTCCTCTTTTTCTACAACAAATGATACTTGGTGGAGCAGCAGGGTTTGGCTTTGGAAAGGTGAGTAAACTGGTTATCAACAAAATTAAGTTAGATTTTGAAGGGCTTTATCCTGTATTGGTTATTGCTTTGATGTTCATCACCTTTTCTGCTACTGATTTTATTGGTGGAAACGGATTTTTGGCCATTTACATTTGTGCCGTTTATTTAGGGAACCAAGACCTTATCCATAAAAAAACCATCTTCCGTATGTTTGATGGTCTGGCTTGGCTAATGCAAATTGTACTCTTCCTGACTTTAGGACTACTGGTTTTCCCCAGTCACGTTGTGCCGTATATAGGAATTGGCCTTACCATCTCATTGTTCCTGATTTTTGTAGCGCGGCCTGTAGGCGTATTTATCAGCCTTATGTTTATAAAAATGAAACTCCGCAGGCGTTTCTATATTTCATGGGTAGGCCTACGAGGTGCCGTACCCATTGTATTTGCCACTTACCCCCTATTGGCCGGTATAGACAAGGCACATATTATCTTTAACATTGTTTTCTTTATTTCGGTTACCTCGGTGCTTATACAGGGCACCACGTTGGCACTGGTTGCCAAATGGCTTCATGTAGGTTTGCCCGAAAAAGCCAAACGTATTTATGAAAAAGAGAAGTTCCTTGCAGAAGTCCCCAAGGCGGTCATGAAAGAAATTGTAATTACGCCCCAATGTTTTGCGGTAGATAAGAAAATAGTGGATTTGAGTTTCCCCAAGAATGCCATTATTGCCATGATCAAAAGAGAAGACGTTTATATTACCCCAAAGGGCTCTACAGTTATTGAAGACGGTGATACGTTAGTAGTGCTTTCTGATAATATGGAAGGGCTGAACGAGGTTCAGGAATGTTTAAATCAATAACATTTTTTTAGCATTTTCAGGTAAATATAATTCTACCTTTGTTATCATGAAATCGGTTAAACAGTTATTTGGTCTGTTCTTGCTTACAGCAATTTATTGCTGTGCCATTGGCATGGGATTAAATACTGACCAAACCCTTAGGACCGAAAGCTCCAATCACTCCCAAAAAGAATCGGTTGCTGCGGTAAGTGCCAAGCTTTATTGCCATACCTCGGAATCCGAAACCCTAGTTGATGCCCCATCTAACAGCGCTCCCAATCAACTTGAAGGTTCAAACCACTTATGGGGAACGCAAAAAATTAGCGAAAGTAGCTTTGAAAGCAAGCTGGCGCAATACACCCGTTTCTCGCAAAACCTGCTGGTTTCTTTACGTAAAACGGATATTATATTTCCTTTTCATTACTTCTGGTAAATCATTTTTAAGTCATTCGTAGTCAAATCCTGAACTTGACACTTTTTCATTGGGCTTGCGTCGCGCATAGCCCCATTTATCAATTTAAAAAACTTAAAAATGAATTTAGATTTAGGTACAACCCTTATTGGGACCATATCAGTAGTAATTTGTGTAACCCCTTTTGTTTTGGTTACCAGAAGTGTAAAGAAAAAAGAAAAAGAAATGCTTCGCGCTTTGAACGATTTTGCAAATCTTGACAACGGCAAAATACACGAACATGAATTTATTGGTGATTTTATAATAGGAATGGACACCACTAAAAATGTGGTTTTCTTCTATAAGAAAGAGAAGGATACTCTAGAAAAACTATCTGTTGACCTGAAGGATGTAAAAAATTGCAATGTCTCCAAAATAGGAAAATCTGTACGGAAAAATGGAAAGGTAGAACAAATTATTGAACGTATAGGACTTGTTTTCACCACTAGCCCATCTGCAAGCCGTGATGTGGTTTTTGAGTTGTTCAACACCCAAAACAACCTACAACTTAACGGAGAATTGCAAACCGCCGAAAAATGGGCCCAAAAGGTAAATACTATAGTTTAATTTACAGCTAGGTCACAAACCAAAAATCCCCACAGCGTACTGTGGGGATTTTGTTTTTTTAGTCACAGATTCTATTTAAGCGAAACACTCAATATATAATCATCAGCGGTTAAATACAGTATTTTTTCATCCTTCCCAAAAACACAGTTGGCCGTCTTTTCACCTGTAAGGATTCTGGCGATAGGTTTTCCCATATCATCAAAAATCCAAACACCACCGGGTCCCGTAGCGAACAAATACCCCTTGCTATGCATTTTCATACCATCGGGTAAACCTTGTTGTCCTTTTTGACCTACCAGTTTAGTTACATTATAAAACAGCTTTTTATTATCTACCTTACCGGGTGCAAAAACATCATACTGGTACCATACCGCATGCTCAGGATTGGAAACCGCAACATAAAGTTTAGAGCCATCGTTACTCACCGCAACACCATTGGGGCGAGATAATTTATCAACTAAAACAATCTCACCAGATGTCTTCAAACAATACACTCCTTGGTAGTCCAGTTCTTTTTGTGGGTCATCCATTTGTTGGGGCAATCCATAAGGAGGGTCTGTAAAATAGAGATTTCCTTCTGCATCATACACCCCGTCATTAGGGCTATTGAAACGTTTAACTTCAAAAGAATCCGCCAGCGCCTCATACTCAGCCTTTGGAGCGTTCAATGCACTTTTCATTTTAGCCACACGTCGTTCTCCATGTTGCATTAACACCAATTCCCCTTGGGGACTTAAAAGTAATCCGTTGGAACCAGGTTCGGCCCCATAGTCGCTTTCCCCTAAATATCCGGAAGGTTTTAGATAAACACTTTGGTTTCCCAAAGTATCAATCTTAAAAACCGTATTGTTAGGTATATCCGAAAACAAAAGATAATCACCATCTGCAATCCACAAAGGCCCTTCTGTCCATGTAAACCCGCTTCCCAGCACTTTTATTTCAGCATCACTATCAATGAGCTGTAATGCTCTGTCATCAAGTATTTCTACCGAAAAGGCATGCTTTTTTTCTTGTGATCGGATGGTAATATGAAGTCCTAACACCAAAGCAAACAAAAAAAATCTTCTCATAATTATTTGTTTAAGGTAAAATATCGATTTAACATCACCCCATAATTTTAGAAATACAGAAAATCAAAGTCATTGCAGATGTACCTAATATCAAGGTCCCTACGGTCTGTATCTGGTTTCCTTGTTTAACATCCATTCCGGTTAATTGTGTAAATACCCAAAAGAAACTATCATTGGCATGTGAGACCACTGTAGAACCTGCGCCAATGGCTAAAACGGTCATAGTTTTCATAAAAGTTTCATCTAGACCAAGGGCAGGCATCATTGGTGCCACAATAGAAGCGGTAGTAATCAAGGCCACTGTAGAAGAACCTTGTGTGGTCTTTAAACAGGCCGCTAACAGAAAAGGGAAAAACAAACCGATGGACATACCCGAAAAGCTTTCCGTAATCAACTCTGCAAAACCTGAATTTTGAAGCATTGCCCCAAAAATACCACCTGCACCGGTAATTAGGATAATAGGAGCGGCAATACGCAACGAATCTCCGAGCCAACCGGTTGCGGAGTATACATGTTGGTCTAATTTCTCCGGAAGCAGCAAGGACAAAATAACACCTATTAAAAGTGCTATAACCGGTGTTCCCAAAAAAGCTATGATGGGGTACATAGCGGAGCCTGTCATATCTAGTTCCGGATAATCAAAAACCGATTTTAACACAATTAGAATAATAGGTACTATGATGCATAATAATGAAAGTGACAATTTTGGTCTGTGCACCACATCTGGCGCAACTTCCATACGAATAGGGACATTTACCTTAGAAGCAATCTTAGTGGCAAAAAAATAACAACTGACCAATGACAGTGAACTTACTACCAATCCCCACAAAATTACACTACCCAATTCCGCATTTAAAATTCCCGCTGCGGCAATAGGGCCAGGTGTTGGTGGCACCATTACATGCGTGGCCGTAAGTCCCAACGCTAAAGCTGCCGTTGTACCAGCGTAGGCAACCTTTGCTTTTTCCGAAAGTGCCTTATTAAGCGAATTCATAATAATAAAAGCACTATCCGCAAAAACGGGTATAGAAAGAAGATACCCTGTTAACATCATGGCCAGGTGAATGGATTTCTCTCCAATAAGTTGAATCATACGGGTTGCAATAACCATAGCTCCTCCCGATTTTTCAAGAACGGTACCGATGGCTACACCAAAGAAAATGATGAGACCAATTTTACCCATTATACTTCCAAAGCCATTATTAACAGAATCAATTATTGCCGTAACACTCATTCCGGTTATAAAACCATAGCCTATGGCCGCCAATAACAACACAAAAAACGGATGGATTTTCCAGCGAACAATACCCAGAATAATAAATGTAAGGGCGCATACTAAAGCAATAATATAAAGCATAGCGGGTTGGTTAATTTTCTTTTAAATTAAGAAGTAAATCGTTCAAAAACTGCTATTTAGACAGATTTTTTACCACTCCGCAAAACTTCCGTCCTCATTTCTCCAGACGGGATTTGCCCAGTTATGACCAATTTTTTGGCCCTCCCTTAATTTTTTTTCATTAATTTCTACTCCAAGACCCGGTTTTTTTAGAAGCTCTATATAACCATCCTTCACATCAAAAATTTCAGGATTATCCATATAATCTAACAAATCAAAACCTTTGTTGTAATGTATGCCCAAACTACTTTCTTGAATAACGGCATTTATGGAGTTAAAATCTACATGAAGACATGAAGCAAGGGCTACAGGTCCCAATGGACAGTGTGGTGCCAATGCTACATCATAAGCCTCTGCCATTGCAGCAATTCTACGTACTTCGGAAATACCCCCTGCGTGACTTAAATCTGGCTGAATAATATCTACGGTGCCACTATGTAAGAGTTCTTTAAAATCCCAACGAGAGAACATACGCTCTCCGGTTGCAATAGGAATACTGGTATATGTATAAATATGATCAAAAGCCTCCTTATTCTCGCTCAGTACGGGTTCCTCAATAAACATAGGATTGTATGGTGCCAGTTCATCAATTAAACGCTTGACCATGCCTTTATGGATTCTTCCGTGAAAATCAAGTCCTATATCCAACGTATCTCCAAACTCTTCGCGAAGCAACCTAATATTGTCGGCCACGGTTTTTATCTTCTGTAAAGAATCAATCCAGGCGAAAGCTCCGGTAGCATTCATTTTTACGGCTTTATAGCCTTGCTCTACTTTTTCACGAGCCTGCTCAAGAACAACTTCCGGATGGTCCCCTCCAATCCAACAGTACATTTTCATTTTCTTACGTACAGCACCACCCAAAAGGTCATAGACCGGTACTCCAAGATGTTTGCCTTTAATATCCCAAAGGGCTTGATCTATACCTGAAATAGCACTCATAAGGATAGGTCCACCACGATAAAAGCCACCGGCATACAGAGTCTGCCAAATATCTTCTATATCATTGGCAGAACGCCCAATTATATATTGAGATAGTTCTTGTACGCAAGCTTCCACAGTAGCCGCTTTACCTTCTACAACAGGCTCCCCCCAACCTATAATTCCACTTTTAGTTGTTATTTTTAGAAAAAGCCAACGTGGTGGCACTTTAAAAAGTTCTATTTTTTCAATTCGTAAGTCGTCCATACTCCACTACAGTTCTTAAGGTTGATTAAATACGTTCAATTAGCAGTACGCACCGCTAAAATTAGTTTCCCCTAAAGTAATGAATAATTTTGAAGTGTAATTATTACGTTTAAAATAACCCTAATACGCAACTATTTGCCACAAAAAAACCTGTCCATTGCTGAACAGGTTCTAATTTTTAATAAAGAGTTTACGCCATTACGCAGGCTCACCGTATAAATCAAAATCAGCCGCTTCGGTAATCTTTATATCTACAAATTCTCCTTGTTTTAAATAGAATTGAGCCGCATCTATCAGCACTTCATTATCAACATCGGGCGAATCAAATTCCGTACGGCCTACAAAATACTGCCCTTCTTTACGGTCTATGATACAACGGAAAGTCTCCCCTATTTTCTCCTGGTTCAACTCCCAAGAAATCTGGGATTGTATTTCCATAATCTCATTGGCTCTTTCCTGCTTTACGTCTTCCGGCACATCATCTTCTAAAGTATATGCATGCGTATTTTCTTCATGACTATAGGTAAAGCAACCCAAACGCTCAAAACGCATTTCGGTAACCCAGTCTTTTAAGGTTTGAAAATCTTCCTCGGTTTCACCGGGATAACCAACTATCAAGGTAGTACGAATGGTCATTTCTGGAACGGCGGCCCTAAATTCCTTCAACAATTTTGTTGTTTTGGCCTGTGTAGTACCACGCCGCATACTTTTTAAAATGGAATCGGAAATATGTTGAAGTGGAATATCTAGGTAATTACAGATTTTAGGTTCTTCCTTCATTACATCAAGCACGTCCAAAGGAAATCCTGTTGGGAAAGCGTAATGCAACCTGATCCATTCAATACCATCAACTTTTACCAAAGCCTGTAATAGCTCTGCTAAATTTCTCTTTTTATAAAGATCAAGTCCGTAGTAAGTCAAATCTTGCGCAATAAGAATCAGCTCTTTAACACCCTTTGCAGCCAATTTTTCGGCCTCAATCACCAAATCTTCTATTGGTGTACTGCGGTGTTTACCCCTCATTATAGGGATAGCGCAGAATGAACAAGGTCTATCACAACCCTCTGCAATCTTTAAATACGCATAATTCTTGGGCGTAGTAGTCAACCTTTCACCTATAAGCTCATGCTTATAATCCGCCCCAAGTGCCTTTAACAAGTTTGGCAATTCACTAGTTCCAAAATACTCGTCTACGTTTGGAATTTCCTTTTGCAAATCCGGTTTATAGCGCTCACTAAGACAACCGGTCACAAACACCTTATCTACTTGTCCAGCTTCCTTTTTTTGAACATATTCCAAGATAGTATTGACACTTTCTT
The DNA here is from genome assembly GCF_030549125.1 of Zobellia sp. 1_MG-2023. Lineage (NCBI taxonomy): Bacteria > Pseudomonadati > Bacteroidota > Flavobacteriia > Flavobacteriales > Flavobacteriaceae > Zobellia > Zobellia sp. 1_MG-2023. The sequence continues at coordinate 175,758 of NZ_JAUOSY010000007.1, forward strand.
CTTTTGCGTTCGCGATAAATCCGCAGGTATTGATTACCACAACATTACCTTCCTCTTCATGTACCACTTCTTTGTCGTTGGCACGCAATTGCCCCATGAGTACTTCGGAGTCGTAAACGTTTTTAGAGCACCCCAAAGTAACTACATTGATTTTATTCTGCTTCTGCGATTTTGTTCTCATAACTAGAAATTGAGCGCAAAAATACAACAAGCTGAACGAACAGCTCCGTTTTGGTACGATTTCTTACCGAATTACGTTAAACTTTCATATACATCTGATGTCCAACATGAAACCAAGGTCATGAAATATAAGAATTGTATTATCATAGGTTTAATCTTAGCCTTCCTCAGTAGCTGTTCAAAAGAGACTCCCCAAGTTGAGCCGGAAATAGAAACCGAACCAAGTGGCATGTATTTTCCTGAGACTGGAAGTACATCATGGGAAACGGTTAGCCCACAACAACTAAATTGAAACGAAGACAAACTACCCAATTTATACGATTACCTAGAAACCAAGAACTCAAAAGGGTTTATTGTTCTAAAAAACGGACGCATCGTAATAGAAAAGTATTTTAACGGTCATTCCCAAAATGACAACTCAATTTGGTACTCGGCCGGAAAAACGCTGGTTTCCAGCACCGTGGGCATTGCTCAAGACGAAGGTTATTTATCTATAAACGATACATCTTCCGACTATTTAGGAACCAATTGGTCTTCCTTAACTACCGAAAAACAAGATTTAATAACTGTAAAAAATCATTTGAGTATGAGCACAGGGTTGCAAGATTATGTAGGACAGACCTTAAAATGGATCTGTACACAACCCTCCTGTTTTAATTATGAAGCCGATGCCGGTGAAAGATGGGCCTATCACCAAGGTGCTTTTACCATGTTAAAAGACATCGTAACCAACGCTACCGAAACAGACTTTAATGATTATTTCTACACCAAAATCAGGGACAAAATTGGAATGAACGGCTCTTGGAACGAACAGATTTTATTGACTTTGTACGCTAGCGACACTAGAAGTATGGCGCGCTGGGGGTTATTAATCCAGAATGAAGGGATCTGGGACGCAGAACGTATTATTAGTAAAACTTACTTTGATGAAATGACCAGCACTTCCCAAGACATTAATAAATCATACGGCTATTTATGGTGGCTAAATGGCAAAGAAAGCTACATGAGCACTACTTCACAAACCGTAGTTTCAGGTTCGCTAATACCTAATGCTCCAACAGATATGATCGCCGCTTTAGGTGCTAACGACCAGAAAATATATGTGGTTCCCAGTAGAAATTTAGTGGTGGTACGCTGTGGTGATAGTGCGGGAGAAACCCAATTGGGTCTTTCTAGCTTTGACAACGAATTATGGGGTAAAATAAATGCGGTAATCAATTAGTGCAACCTTATACTTGGCCACCCCAAAACCTAGATACTATACGTTGAAAAATGAATCTACAAATTCATGTTTATTAAACACCTGTAAATCTTCTATACCTTCGCCAACGCCAATATATTTAACAGGAATTTGAAACTGATCAGAAATTCCGATAACCACTCCCCCTTTTGCAGTACCATCTAGTTTAGTAACCGCAAGAGACGTTACTTCCGTAGCCTTTGTAAATTGCTTAGCCTGCTCAAAAGCGTTTTGACCTGTAGATCCGTCAAGTACGAGCAGAACATCATGAGGGGTATCATCCACAACTTTTTGCATTACGCGCTTTACTTTCGTGAGCTCGTTCATTAAGTTCACTTTGTTGTGTAGACGTCCGGCGGTATCAATAATAACCACATCGGCATCCTGTTTTACGGCGGAACTCAAAGTGTCAAAAGCCACTGAGGCCGGGTCGCTGCCCATCTTCTGTTTTATGATGGGTACATCTACCCTATCTGCCCATACCTGCAATTGGTCAATGGCTGCAGCCCGGAAAGTATCTGCAGCACCCAAGACTACTTTTAGACCTTGCTTTTTAAATTGATGGGCCAATTTACCAATGGTAGTTGTTTTACCCACGCCATTAACGCCCACCACCATAATTACATACGGTTTTTTATCTGTTGGAATCGAAAATTCCGTTTGGTTGCCAAGATTGGTTTCCGAGAGAAGACCGGAAATTTCTTCACGAAGAATGGTGTTAAGCTCATCCGTGCCCATATATTTGTCCTTGGAAACACGGGCTTCTATACGTTCAATAATTTTTAAGGTCGTTGTTACCCCTACATCCGAAGAAACTAGCACCTCTTCAAGATTATCCAATACATCATCATCTACCTTAGACTTACCGGCAACCGCTTTGCTAAGCTTTGAAAAGAAAGAAGTTTTGGATTTCTCCAGGCCCTTATCAAGGCTTTCTTTTTTCTTTGACGAAAATATATTTTTGAATAAACTCATGTGCTCTTTGTATTAATAGGCTCAAAGATAATAAAGTAAGGCGGAAGTTTTTACTATAAATAGCACTACTGTGAACTCAAACCCACGGGCTATGCCCTGAAACTTCTTCAACCTGTGCGGTAAACAACAAAAAAAGCCCCTTCTTTATGAAGAGGCTTTATCATACTTTAAAAAGTATCTTACTTTTTAGACAACCATTCGTTGACCGCTTCTGGGGCCATAACAGATTCTACAAAAGTGTAAGAACCACTTTTTGGAGACTTCACCATTTTAATGGCTTTTGTCAATCTTTTTGAACTTGTCTGTAAACTTGCTACCGTCTTCTTTGCCATGACTAATATGCTTTTATGTTCTCGCTAAAACGAAAACTTATTTAATCTCCTTATGGATTGTCATCCTTTTTAAAATAGGATTGAACTTTTTAATCTCCATTCTTTCGGGAGTATTCTTTTTATTCTTGGTAGTAATGTACCGTGAAGTACCTGGCTGTCCCGATTCTTTATGCTCGGTACACTCCAAAATTACTTGTATTCTATTTCCTTTCTTTGCCATCGTATTCTAAGCTTATTTTACCAATCCTTCTGCTTTTGCATCTTTCAATACAGCAGAAATACCCTTTTTGTTGATAATCTTCAACGCCTTTGCAGAAACCTTCAAGGTTACCCAACGGTCTTCTTCGGGAATATAAAAACGTTTCTTAGAAAGATTAACATTGAACCTTCTTTTGGTCTTATTGATAGAAAACGATACGTTGTTACCGAACATCGCTCTCTTCCCCGTAATTTCACAAACTTTTGACATCGCGCTGATTTTTCTTTAAACAGGGTGCAAATTTATATCATTTTTATGGATGCACAAAACAATATTTCAGATTTTTGAAATTTCTTTTTGCAACAGCTCCAAAGCCTTGTTAACGGACTTCTCTACAATGCGTTCTCTATGGCTTCCCATATTAAACTTATGGGCATAAACTCCGTTTGGTGTTGCAATGCCTATAAAGACCGTTCCGATCTCCGCATCCGAATCTCCTTTTGTAGGACCGGCATTACCTGTAGTGGCTATAGCATAATGCGTTTTGAACAGGTGTTTAACGTTTTCTGCCATTTCCTTAGCTACTTCTGCACTCACTACAGAGTAAGTTGTTACAACGTCCCTTGGCACTTTAAGCACGTTTATCTTCGCATCTGTGGCATAGCTCACCACACTACCCTGAAAGTAAGCTGACGCTCCTGGCAAGGCTGTTAGTTGCTCTGCAATTTTTCCTCCGGTAAAACTTTCGGCCGTAGAAAGGGTCAATCCTTTTTCCGTACATAATTTGGCCACAACTTGTTCCAAGGTTTCCTCATCCTCAGTGCCGTACATAATATCACCGATCAACGGATTTAATTTTTGTACCTCGGCATCAACGGCATCCTCAAGCGCTTTCTTATCCGGACCTTTAGCGGTCAATCGTAACCTTACTTTACCCAAACTGGGTAGATATGCCAATCGTATGGAAGCAGGTAAGTTATTTTCCCAATCTTCTATTTTATCCGCAATAGAACTTTCGCCCAGACCATAGGTAACCACTGTTCTATGCAAAATATAAGGACGCTTAAATTCTGAAATGATTTTAGGAATTACCTTATCCGTTATTAAATTCTTCATCTCATAGGGCACTCCCGGCAACGAAACAAAGGCTACACCATCTTCTTGGATCCACATGCCAGGAGCCGTACCAAAGGCATTGTGCAAAACCGTGGCCTTAGAAGGAACCAAAGCTTGTTTTCTGTTGATATCCGATATGGGCGTAGTGGTAATATACTTCCTAAAAAGTTCTTCTACATGTGCCAAAACACTTGCATTTTCTACCAAGGTGTCATTAAAAAACTCACATAGCGTGTGCTTTGTAATATCATCTTTGGTAGGGCCAAGCCCTCCGGTTATGATAACAACTTGAACCCTCTTTTTGGCGTCTTCCAACGCCTGAAGAATATGCTCCCTATCATCTTGAATTGAAGTAATCTGGTAGACAGATACCCCAATTTTATTAAGTTCTTTGGAGATAAAAACGGAATTGGTATCAACAATCTGACCTATTAGAATCTCATCGCCAATGGTAATGATTTCAGCAAGCATTAGATGTTGAAATCTTTTTTAAGCTCGGCCACTACTTGGTCTATGTCTTTTTTCAACAAGGGAAAAACCACTTGTATCTCGGACATATTGGCTTCAGCTTTTCCCAACGTTTCAATCTGTAAGGCAGCGGCACGCGTCTGTTCCATACCCAACAAATCTACATTAGGTTTAATTTTATGAGCTAATTTGTAAACCTGGTCATGGTTTTGCTCATTTAGGGCAGCTTCTAGATCTTCTAAATCCTGCGGCACCTCTTCTAAAAATACAGAGATAACAGAGTTGATGAAATCCTCATCTCCTTCTGCCATTTCATTGATTTTATCAAGACTGTAAATCATTATTTTACTTTTAAATGAAAAAGTTCACGACCCTCCAGAATACCTGAAAGGTAGTCATTTGCTTCAATTCTACCAACACCGGCCGGTGTACCCGTAAAAATTACATCGCCTTTTTTTAACATAAAAAACCGGGAAACATACGACACCAGCTCATCTATCTTCCAGAGCATGAGACCGGTATTCCCTTTTTGCACTTCACTTTCGTTCTTCAACAAAGAGAAATTTAAATTGTTTAAATCTTTCAAATTTGTTTTCGGAAGCCACTCCCCTATGACCGCTGAACCATCAAAACCCTTTGCTTTTTCCCACGGCAAACCTTTCTCTTTGAGCTTTGATTGTAAATCTCTAGCGGTAAAATCTATTCCCAAACCAACTTCGTCATAATAGGTATGGGCAAATTTTTCATTAATGTGCTTCCCTACTTTTTTAATCTTGACCAATACCTCTACTTCATAGTGTATGTCATTGGAAAATTCAGGAATATAGAAATCCTGTTCTTTGGGTAGAATTGCGGAATCCGGTTTAATAAACACTACAGGTTCATCTGGTCTTTCATTGGCCAATTCCTCTATATGTTCAGTATAATTTCTACCGATACAGATAATTTTCATGGAAACCCTCTTAGTTTTTAACCTAGCTTATTGTTCAGCTGACTTAATTTAACTTGTGTCAGCACTTTTTTTGTATATAGCGGAAAATCTGCATTAAGAATCCACCCGAAATAGCCAGGTTCTTTTTCCAATACATCCAGAACCTTTCTTCCTTTGTGTTTACCAAAGGCAAAAATTTCAACACCATCCTCATCATATCCTAAAAAGCCTGCAAAATCCGCAAACTGCCTATGGGTAGAAAATTCGGCCAGCTTCTTTACATTGTTCTCCAGTTCCGGGTACCTATCCAATTGGGACAATAATACCTCGTAAGTAGCCAATGTATCCGCTTCAGCACTATGGGCATCGGTAAGGTCTTTATCACAATAAAACTTGTATGCTGCCGCTAGGGTACGCTTTTCCATCTTATGAAATATAGTCTGTACATCTATGGAGACCATACTCTTCATATCAAAGTCTAGCTCTGCCCTTAACATTTCTTCGGCCAACAGAGGAATATCAAAACGGTCTGAATTAAACCCTCCTAAATCGCAGTCTTTAATCATGGCGTAGATGGTCCGGGAAAGGTCTTTAAAAGTTGGCTCATTGGCCACTTTTTCATTTGAAATACCATGAATAGCAACCACCTCTTCCGGGATTTCCATTTCCGGATTTACCAACCAGGTTTTACTTTCCTTATTCCCGTTAGGGTATACTTTTAAAACAGATATTTCTACAATCCGGTCTTTGGCAACGTTAGTTCCCGTAGTTTCCAAATCAAAAAAACAAATGGGACGCGTAAGATTAAGTTCCATGTTTTTAGCAATTTTTTTTAAACAAAGATAACCTTTAACAAGGTTCAAGAAAACATATCCATACTTTTCTTAATAAAGAAAAATAGCACTACAACCTAGTATTTATAACATTATTAAAAGCGGAACCAAAAGTATAGCTAAGACCAACACTAAGGCTGGTCTCAAAATCAGTAGCAATCTGTTTTTGCTGCAGCAATACATCCTCTAGAGATGCATCTCCTCCCGGCAGGTTGATTTGATCCCTTATAATCTCGAACCTGCCCGAAAACCGTGCCGCTAAACCTTTTAACAATCGCACTGAAAAACTTCCGTTCAACTGAATTCTATTTTTGGCAAAATCATTCAAAAAAGTAGACCCCCTTAGCCGTGCATAAACGTTACCCCAAGGCTGACGATACCTTATCTGTACATCTAATGAATGATTAAAAACACCTTCCGTTTCTTTATTAAAAATGGTCGGTTCTATATAATCATTATGAAAGTAGCCTATTTTATATGCAAAAACGATTTCTCTACGGAGCACTTCTTTGTACGAGTAGATATTGTATTCTATGGCCGGGGTTGCGTAATATTTAAAGTCAAGATTCGTAAAGGTGTTATGTTGCACACCTCCAAAAATACCGGCAGACCAATGGTCCGATAGACTGGCAACGATACTACCATCCGCAGAATACCTAAAACGTTCACTGGTAAACGTTTCCTCATTCCTAACAAATTCTTTATTGGCCTGATTGAGTTCAACATCCGTACGAATCCGTAATTTTTCCGTTACATGATCACTTTGAAAGCCCAACTCATATTCAAACTCTTTACGACTAGATTCCCTTTTAAGCTTGGCTTCCCCATAAACTTCAAAAATCCAATTGTTCCAAGGATCCCTAAAATCTACCTCCTGAATCTCACCAAGTCCTTCTTTATTGACCGTGTACGTAATATTCTCCGCTAAATCCGATTCCAAAACATATTGAAGAAGTCCGGATTGTACTTTCTTTAAAAGTCCCTTGCGCACCTCATCATCCGTCATGCTGGCGGTACTATCGTAAGTAAGTTTTCCAAAAATATCCTTATAATCCTCTACACCCTCAAACTCCAACATATAGGTACGTCCTCCGCTACCATTGGCAATATCGTAAATAAAGAGTTTAACATTGGCCTGTGCCTGATCACGAACGTGATTTACATAGTTTATTTCTTGCCTTAGATAATTCTTTTCGCAATTACAATCTATATAAAGTTTTAGGGGTGCTTTTTCTTCTTGATCTACACTTGCCTCTTGCGCAAACATAAGAACAGGAGTCAAAAATAAAAGGAAAAGGAACGAATCTAAAATTCGTATTGGGAACGTTTTGAAATCTGGTATTGGCATTGTTGGTTTGGCGACCTGATGGTTATTTATCTATCGCATGAAAATAAGACTATTAATCTATTTATGGTGAAAGCCCAATGAAAAACCGAAATAAATTATGGATTTAAAACAAATACGCTTTTTAAGTTAGAATGCCTTAACAAAATAGTGTTGTCTCCAAATCTTACACTTCACGGTCCATATCCCAAGCTTCCAAATAATCTGCCACTGCTTTTGCGAACATACTACCTAAAGCTCCATTTACCACCCTGTGGTCATAACTATGGGAAAGATACATTTTGCTTCGTATACCTATAAAATCTCCTTCCGGAGTTTCTATAACGGATGGAATTTTTCGGATAGCACCCAATGCCAATATACCCACTTGAGGCTGGTTAATGATCGGGGTGCCAAAAACACTGCCAAACGTACCCACGTTGGTAACGGTATAGGTACCGTTTTGAACTTCGTCCGGTTTTAGTTTGTTCTCCCTTGACCTAGCTGCCAAGTCGTTTACCACCTTGGCCATTCCCACTAAATTCAATTGATCCGCATTTTTTATCACGGGAACAATAAGGTTCCCATCCGGAAGGGCGGCAGCCATACCTATGTTTATATTTTTCTTTTTAATTACCGCATCACCATCCAAAGAAATATTCATTAAAGGGTATTTCTTAAGCGCCTTTGCAACGGCTTCCATGAAAATTGGGGTAAACGTAAGCTTCTCTCCTTCTCTCTTTTCAAAAGCGTTCTTTACCTTGTTCCTCCAATTCACAATTTTTGTAACGTCTACCTCTATAAAGCTTTGAACGTGAGCAGAAGTAGATACACTGCTGACCATATGCTTAGCAATAAGTTTGCCCATTCTGGACAACGGAATAACCTCGCCATCTTCTATCTGTTTTACATCTGAACCATTGGCCATACCAACATCCGAAGTAATTTGACCTGCATTGGAGGACACCGCTTGTTTTGGAGCAGGAGCAGGAGCTACAGGTTGCTGGGTCTTTGCTTTTTTGCCATTTTCAAGATAGGCCAGAATATCATTTTTGGTAACCCGCCCCTCATTGCCCGTACCTTCTATGGTATCAAGCTCAGCAATAGAAATACCTTCTTGCTTGGCAATATTTTTCACCAAAGGCGAATAAAAACGGTCAGAATCCGATTTTTGGACCTGATGCACAGGAGCACTTACCGTTTCTTTGGCCACTTTTACAGTTTCCTCTACCAAAGCAGCAGACTCTTCGGTGGCTTTAGATGCTTCAACCGGAGCGGTAGATGTCTTGGTCTGGGCCACTTCAACAGATTGTTCCGTTTCAATGATAGCCACGGTATCCCCTACTTTTATTACATCATCTATATCATAAAGCTTCTCCACCAAAACACCTTCAACCTCACTGGGAACCTCAGAATCTACTTTGTCCGTCGCTATTTCAAAAACAGGCTCGTCCAACTCAATAGTATCCCCAATTTCCTTTAACCAAGTGGTTAGAGTTGCTTCTGCAACACTTTCACCCATTCTCGGTAATTTCAGTTCAAACTTTGACATATTCTTATTTTATTCTGCTTTTAAGCTAATTTGGTCGCAAAAATACCAAAAAAAACGCCTATTTATTAAACTTACTATATTTTAATTCGCTTTCAATGAGCCCTCAAACGGAATTCGGTTTAAAATACTCCGTCCTAGAGTAACCTCATCTGCATATTCCAACTCGTCCCCCACGGCTATTCCCCTGGCAATGGTAGATGTATTAATATCCAAGCCATTCAATTGCTTATAAATATAAAAATTGGTGGTATCGCCTTCCATGGTGGAGCTCAACGCAAAAATAAACTCTTTGACCTCTCCTTTTTTTGCCTTGTCTACCAAAGATCCAATGGTTAAATCCTGCGGGCCAATTCCTTCCATTGGCGATATTTTACCTCCAAGAACGTGATACAACCCTTTATATTGGCTCGTATTTTCAATGGCCATCACATCTCTAATATCTTCAACCACGCAGACCAAACTTCTATCCCGTTTGGGATTGGCGCAAATTTCGCATATAGCCACATCCGAAATATTATGACAGTTCTCACAAAACTTTATCTCGCTACGCAAATCCAACAACGCATTAGAGAGCCTGTCTGTCTGTTCCTTAGGCTGCTTTAGTAAATGAAGTACCAAACGAAGTGCCGTTCGTTTACCGATACCCGGCAACTGCGACATTTCGTATACGGCATTTTCTAGAAGTTTAGATGAAAAATCCATAGACACAAAATTACGTACTATTTTTACTTTTTGTACTTTGGTTTGAAATTTTATTACATGACCGCCACCCACATCCTGATCTTAATAGGTGCTTATTTTCTCCTGCTTTTATTGATATCCTATTTTACGGGAAAAAATGACTCTAACGTTGATTTTTTTAAAGCGGGGAAATCATCGCCTTGGTACTTGGTTGCTTTTGGTATGGTGGGCGCTTCGCTTTCCGGTGTAACATTTATATCAGTACCGGGTTGGGTAGAGGCCTCGGAATTTAGTTACATGCAGGTGGTTTTTGGTTATCTGGCGGGCTATTTTGTAATCGCCTTTATCTTGCTTCCCATCTATTATCAGCTGAATGTAACCTCTATATACGAGTATCTTAAAAAGCGATTTGGAACCGTAAGCTATAAAGTGGGTGCCATATCTTTCTTTATTTCCAGGGTTTTAGGCGCCGCTTTCAGACTTTTCTTAGTAGCCATTGTTTTGCAGCAGTTTGTTTTTGACGAATTAGGTGTTCCCTTTGAAATTACAGTAGTTCTCTCTATTTTACTAATCTGGATCTATACTTTTAGAGGTGGCATAAAAACTATTGTCTGGACAGATACGTTGCAAACCGCCTTTATGCTCCTATCCGTTGGATTGAGCATCTACTTCATTAACCAAAAACTAGACTGGAGTTTTTCGGAATTCCTGGCATCCGAAGAACTAAAACAATACAACAAAGTACTATTTACCGATAGTTTTTTTAACAAGAACCACTTTCTAAAGTCTTTTCTTGGCGGTATGTTCATTACCATTTGCATGACAGGGTTAGACCAGGATATGATGCAAAAGAACCTTACCTGTAAATCTCTTAAGGATGCACAAAAGAATATGGTTTCCTTTAGCGTGGTATTAGTAATCGTAAATTTTGTTTTTCTTTTACTAGGTGCGCTTTTGTTCATATATGCCACTAAGTTTAATATTGCAACGCCATTAATGGACGGCCAAGCAAAACCGGATCTGTTATTCCCAGAAATAGCACTTAACAGTGGTCTGGGCATGGTAATTGCCATTACCTTTATGCTAGGTTTAATAGCAGCGGCCTACAGTAGTGCGGATAGTGCGCTAACCTCTCTGACCACTTCTTTTTGCGTAGATTTTCTCAGCATTGATGAAAAGGCCGAAAAAGACCAGAATAGAATTAGGAAAACCACTCACATTGGCATGAGCATCTTGCTCATAGTAACAGTTATTGCATTCAAATATATTCTGGACAGAAATGTTATTGATGGCCTATTGACAGTTGCCACCTATACCTATGGACCTTTACTAGGTCTTTTTACCTTTGGTATATTCACCAAATACGCCGTAAAAGACGGTTATGTGTGGATTATAGCGCTGTTATCCGTACTTTGTATTGTAGCGCTGGCCAATCTTCCTGTTGAATATTTGGGCGGCTACAAAGTAGGTTATGAACTACTCCCCTTAAATGGCTTATTAACATTTATGGGATTGTATGCTATTCGTAATAAGGGCAGTCAAGAAATAACAAATTGAGAAGAAAGCTTTAAAACGTTAAAGTTTTATGCGAAAAAACCTACATGTTTTTCATCGATCTATTAATATTGACCTGTAGCTAACAAAACCAAGGTGCAAGCCACGACCGCTTCAATCCCTTTGGATTCCAGTAATTTGTAAAATTCAGGGTTTTCAGTGCCCGGATTAAATATTACACGTTTCGGATTTATTTGTAAGATTTTGTCGATATATTCAGGCTGACGTGCTGGACCTATATACAAAGTAACGGTATGAATGTTTTGAAATTCATTTAAATTGGTCTTTATTTGTATATCCCTGATTTTACCTTCGCGTAAACCGAATGCTTCAGTTTTGATGCTATGGTCTAAAAGCCGATTAACCGCTAGATTGCTATATCGATTCGTTTTTAGAGAAGCTCCGAATACAAGGGTATTTTTCATATGTTAAATATGATGTTAAAGTTCTTTAAGGATGTAACTTTTTAGTAAAACATACGTCTATTATAAAAGTCGTTCTAAAAAGTGTAAACTTTCAAAAAATATTGGTCGGTGATAAAGCTATATGTTTATAGTTAATGGTTAGTGTTTAGTATAGCAGAATCAACGACAGAAACCCCGATGGAGACATCGGGGTTTTGTGTTTTATAAGCTTACCATTTTATAATAGCACTACCCCAAGTAAAACCGCTACCGAACGCGGCAAGAACCACAAGGTCTCCTTCTTTTATCTTACCGTTTTCCCAAGCTTCCGTAAGCGCTATAGGGATAGACGCTGCCGTGGTATTACCGTATTTCATAATGTTGTTGAAAACCTGATCATCTCCTAAACCAAACTTTTTCTGTATAAACTGGGAAATTCTCAAGTTAGCCTGATGGGGCACCAACATATTAATATCCGAAGGTGTTAAATCATTAGCCTTTAAACCCTCCATAATTACCTCACTAAAACGGACTACTGCATTTTTAAATACAAACTGCCCGTTCATGTACGGAAAGTAAGACTCATCATTAGGGTCGTTCTCATCAATAATATCCGTAACCCAACGTTTGCCCATACCCGGAGCTATTAAGGACAACTCCTCAGCATGCTGGCCTTCACTGTGCAAATGTGTAGAAAGAACCCCTTTTGAGGTATCTTCTTCCCTACTTACAACCGCTGCTCCAGCTCCATCTCCGAATATTACGGACACAGATCTACCTCTGGTAGTCATATCAAGGCCATGGGAATGTAACTCAGAACCAATTACAAGAATATTCTTGTACATACCGCTTTTGATATACTGATCTGCAACACTAAGCGCATATATAAAACCGGAACATTGGTTTCTTACGTCTAAGGCCCCAACCGTTTTGATCCCAAGGTCTCTTTGAACCAAAACGCCCGGCCCAGGAAAATAGTAATCAGGACTGAGCGTCGCAAAGACGATAAAATCTATATCATCCTTATCTATACCTGCACGTTCTATAGCTATTTTTGCAGCCTTTACGCCCATGGTTGTTGTAGTATCACCACCCTTTACGACATGTCTTCTTTCTTTGATACCCGTTCGTTCTTGGATCCATTCATCATTGGTATCCATTACCTTGGCCAAATCATCATTGGTCACTACGTTTTCGGGCACAAAGTATCCAAGTCCCGTAATTTTTGAATTATACATAGAAGGTTTTTTTTAATTTAAAAAGCTAAAGCTTTAAACCAGGGTGCAAATTAACCCGTAAATTTCTAAGATAAGCAAAATTAATAGGATGAATTTAACCTTATGCTATTTATTGAAGGTATTGCTTATAGCTATTTACATCAATTTTTGCCCTAAGGTCATGAAGTAAATTGTAGAGCCCAAAGAATGTCCTGTTCATATACAGAAAGTGCTTAGATCCTCTGTTTCCGTTCATTTTACGAATCTGACTATCCTTGGAATAACGCTCACTTAAATCTGCTATTTTCTCCCAGAAATGATTAGAACCAAAGTCAAAACTAGTTTCATGAAAAGGCGAAGTAAAAAGTGTGAGCATTTCTTTGAATAGCGCTTTAAAGAATTTGAGCTCTTCGGGCGAATCGGTTTCCGTTAATATTTCCAACTCATACAGTTTCGCCATAAAAACTGCGTCGTTTTCAATATTTTCTTTTTGGGCCAATTCAAAATAAGGCACATAAAACTCGTTGGGTACCTCTTTAATACAGCCAAAATCTATGGCAATCAACGTATTTTGCTCACTTACCAAAAAATTTCCGGGATGAGGATCAGCATGAACCCTTCTTAGACCATGAATTTGGAACATATAAAAATCCCAAAGGGTCTGCCCCAATTTATTACCTATTTCCTGACTAAATTTTTTATTGGTAAACTCGCTCAGATGTTGGCCATACATCCAATCCATTGTAATAATACGCTCACTTGAAAGCTCCTCATAATATTTGGGAAATTCTAAGTTTTTAATCCCTGAACAACTTTTAGTAATACTAATACTCTGCTCTATTTCTAAAAAATAATTGGTCTCTTCTATGAGCTTATCTTCTACTTCTTTAAAATATTTATCAGAGTCTTTTCCCTGTAGGTTAAACATTTTTATAGCAATGGGCTTTACCAATGCCAGATCGCTAGAAATACTTTCCGCAACACCCGGGTATTGAATCTTTACCGCCAATTCCTTACCGTCTTTTGTTGCCTTATGCACTTGGCCTATACTAGCGGCATTTATACTATCCTTTTCAAAAGTATCGAACAGCTCCTCTGGATATTTGCCCAAATATTTTTTAAATGTTTTACGTACCAAGGGAGCAGAAAGTGGTGGTACAGAAAACTGTGAGAGCGAAAACTTGTCTACATACGCCTTGGGGAGTATATTTTTCTCCATACTAAGCATTTGAGCCACTTTTAGGGCACTACCCTTTAAGCTCTTAAGTCCGTCATAAATATCCTCCGCATTGTTTTCGTTCAGTTCGTTTTTATCCATTTCAGGATACACCAACTTTTTACTATAATATTTTACATAATTGCCCCCAATTTTAACACCTGTTTTTACCAGTTTTCCTGCCCTTTCTATTTTACCTGTAGGTATACTATCAATTGTTTTCATATCGTCTCTTTTGGAAAAGTGAGTATGCTATCAGTTGGCTACGGAAATGTTTCCTTATAAAGAAATTTACCGAAGTCAAGAATGTTTTCAAGTGGGGTATTATCAAAAATATCAAACACGGTATGTATAGATTTCTCTATGGCTACATCGGTTTTTTCAAATCCGGGAGAAGTATCGTCCATCCAAAATTTCAACAAGAATAAAAATTGCAACCATGCTCCTTCCGAAAACACTTGGGGATTATATTTTGTAATTTTAAGATTCTTGTTAGCATTGGCATCATTAATAAGTTCTGCCGCAAAAGATTTAACATGCTTGCGCAGCCCTTTTAGTTGTCCAAGATTTTTTAAAGGACTATTATGTTCTTTTAAAGCGAATAGAACATAACTACGGTTAAGGGTGAGCATTTCAAAAAATGTATAGAAAAAAGTAAGCATCTTATCCTTATTTGAAAAGTTATTATACGCTTCATTTTTGAGAATAAGAGCTTCTGTGTTTGTATAGAATTTGTTCCATATTTCCTTTTGCAAACTCTCTACAGAACCAAAAAATCTATAAAAATCGGCCTCCGATAATTTATTTTGTTTACAAAATTTATAAATGGATTTAGGTACGCTCTCATGCTCTAGAACATAATCCATATACATAGAGATTATACTATCTTCCGTTACCTTACTTGCTTTAGATTTTGCCACCATTTTACAACAATTTAGTTATTTAAAATTACGCCTAAGAGCGCGCATTCGTTGTTAAGGGAATACCAATTTTATCACAAAAGACAAAAACGTGCCTTCAGATGAAAGCACGTTTTAAAAACAACCTAACCAATAAATGATTATAAACGTGATATTGATCGAAAATTTTCCCTTTCACAGCAATCTTCATCACATCTTCCTCAAAGATAATAAATGTTTAACTAAAATAAAAATTAATTAAACAAAATTACAAACCGCAACCATTCCGTCATACGAACGTGTCAGTTTGTCACAGTCTCTCTGTATGGTATTTTTTTTGACAAACAGCAAACAGGTGTACATCACCTATGTTTTTCTATGCCGAAGAATGAAAAAATAGTATTAAACAAAGTTTAAGCATTAGCGCGAACATTTCTAAAATTTATAATTTATGGCTACAGGTAAAATCAATGTTTCAGTAGAGAACATTTTTCCGCTGATTAAGAAATTTTTGTACAGTGACCACGAAATCTTTTTAAGAGAGCTTATTTCCAATGCAACGGATGCTACTTTAAAGCTAAAGCACCTTACTTCCATAGGCGAAGCCAAAGTTGAATATGGCAACCCTATGATCGAGGTAAAAGTAGATAAAGAAGGAAAAAAAATTCACGTGATTGACCAAGGTATCGGTATGACCGAAGACGAGGTTAAAAAGTATATTAACGAACTTGCCTTTTCCGGTGCGGAAGAATTCTTGAACAAGTATGAGGACGGAGCCAAAGAGTCCGGCATTATAGGTCATTTTGGTCTTGGTTTCTATTCTGCCTTTATGGTTGCAGATAAGGTACAGATCAGTACCAGAAGCTTTAAGGAAGATGCAGTACCGGTATTATGGAGCTGTGACGGCTCTCCAAATTTTACATTGGAACCAGGTGATCGCCAAGAACGCGGTACAGAGATTATTCTTCATATTGCCGAAGATTCTATTGAGTTTTTAGAAGACAACCGTATTAGCGAGCTTCTGAACAAGTATAACAAGTTCATGCCAATTCCAATTAAATTTGGAATGAAGACAGAGACGCTTCCTAAGCCAGAAGATGCCAAAGAAGAAGATCCAGCACCTACTCAAGAAGTAGATAATATTATTAACAACCCTACCCCTGCCTGGACCAAACAACCGGCAGATTTAGAAGATCAAGATTACAAGAATTTCTACAGGGAACTGTATCCAATGCAGTTTGAGGAACCTTTGTTCCACATTCACCTAAACGTAGACTACCCGTTTAATCTTACCGGTATACTTTATTTTCCAAAGTTGACCAATGATCTTAACGTTCAAAAAGACCGCATTCAACTGTACCAAAACCAAGTTTTTGTAACGGATAATGTAGAAGGTATTGTTCCTGAATTTTTAACCATGTTGCGTGGTGTAATTGATTCTCCGGATATTCCTTTGAATGTTTCCAGATCATACCTACAAGCAGATGGTGCCGTAAAGAAAATTTCTTCGTACATCACGAGAAAGGTTGCAGATAAATTAAACTCACTGTTCAAGAACAGTAGAGAGGATTTTGAGCAAAAGTGGAACGATATTAAAATCGTTATTGAATACGGAATGCTAAGCGAAGATAAATTCTTTGACAAAGCAGACAAATTTGCACTCTACCCTACCGTAGACGGCAGCTACTTTACTTTTGAGGAACTTCAAGAAAAAATAAAGGAAAACCAAACGGATAAGGATGACAAACTTGTTATTCTTTATGCTTCCGATAAAGTTTCGCAGCATAGTTATATTGAAGCTGCAAAAGCTAAAGGTTATGAAGTTTTGCTGATGGATTCGCCAATTATTGGTCACTTAATGCAAAAACTGGAAACCTCTAAAGAGAAGATTTCTTTTGCCCGTGTAGATGCGGATCATTTGGATAACTTGATTAAAAAAGAGGACACTCAGATTTCTAAATTATCCGATGAGGAAAAGGAAACCCTTAAAAAGAATCTTGAAGAAGCCATTACGGACAAGAGCTATACCGTTCAACTAGAAGCCATGGATAGTGATGCCTCTCCGTTTATCATTACCGAGCCTGAATTTATGCGTCGTATGAAAGAGATGCAACAGACTGGAGGTGGTGGCGGTATGTTTGGTATGGGCTCAATGCCTGACATGTATAACCTTATCGTAAATACAAATCACGAGCTGGTAGGTGAAATATTGAACACCAAAACCGCAAAAAAACGTGAACGATTAATTAGTCAATCTATTGACTTGGCCCGTCTTTCAAAAGGTCTGTTGAAAGGGGAAGAATTAACCAATTTTATAAAACGTAGCTACGAGATGGTGAAGTAGCACTTAATAAATAAACTTACAAAACGCCCAGTTGCATAACTTTGCAATTGGGCGTTTTTTCTTGTTAAAATTCATATCTTCCCGAAAAATTTCAAAAACCATGAAATAGTATGAGTTTCCCCTATGCATAGATTTTTTTTGTAAACTACGCTCATTATTTATAATAGATTATAGCTAGAAATACTGCAGATATCTCCAAAATTTACACCTACTCTATAAATTCTTTAATCCAAAATAATGTTAGGAATCCAACACTAAATATCAAAATCAAACAAAAATAAATTACATTTTGTACTATTAATCTTTCTAAATTGTTAAATGTTAAGGAACTTTGGAGACAGAATTAATTTACACTAAATATAAGAAGAGCACACTATTCCGCCCAGGTTATTGCTCCGTTTATTGAAACTAAGCACATTTTGTATGGTATTTACAGAACTTAATCCCAAGGGTAATTTTGACAGTTGGGATAAAAAGAAACTAAAAGAAATAGAAGAAGAAAAATTTAGCGAAAATATTGGTGATACTCTTTTTGAAAATGAAGAACTAATTCTAACCGAAATAGTATTGAAACCTAAGGAACGGACTCCGTTTAGAAGGCATACTAATGACTATAGTTGCACCTGTTTTACGGACGGTCTTATGATTTCAAGAAATATTAACGGACAAATAGCCTTGCTGCGTTTGGAAGAAGGTGACCATTTTTATTGGGCCTGCAGTGGGGAAGAAATGGTTCACGATTTAGAAAATATTGGTGAAAACACTATAAACATCAAAATTCTTGCGGTAAAAAAATAAACGGCCGCTATACTTAATAGTAAGGGGCCGTTTGTAAATTTTAAGAGGGTTATTACCAATTTATAGGAGCTTTACCCAAATATTTTTCTGCAATAGGCTGGTAATAATCCTTTACATCTTCTAAATCATATATCTTTTGCGACTTAGTATACAAATCGTACTTATTGAAATCTTTAATAAGTTCTAAATATTCTTTGTCACCTTCGTTCAACAACTCTTTGTAACTACCTCCCGTATGCCATGGGTAAAAGGAATGGTAACGTATCATTACCATAGCTTCTTTGGGCAGTTGGTTCTCTTTATGATTAGAGAGTACTTGAAACAGATACTCATCATGCCCCCATGCTAGGTTAAGATTGTCCATACCACAACCTTTTTCATAAATACCTGTAGGCGTATTATAACGGGAATCGGCCATATCCGGATTCAATTTATTAAACTCAGGATATACACAAGTATCCGGCAATTCGCAACCTACTACGAACACATCACCTACGGTTCCCCATTGCTCGTCCTGGCTGGTACCGTCCTCATCGCTTCCCCATAGGAACATCACCTTTCCTAGGTCATGAATAAGACCGGTAAGCTGCATCCAATCTGGGCGATTGTCTTCTCTAATAGCCTCCGCGCTTTGAATTAAATGCTGTACGTTGGGCAAATCCAAATCGGGATCGCTAACGTCTATCAATCTATTCAAATGTCCCATAGCCTCCCATAGGTCCATTGGTTTGTCATAGGTCAAATATTTCTTGTGCATACGTTGAACATAGTCTACCGTTTGCTTTGACCGCATTTTTCTATAATGCTCCTTAACGGCCGCCGACACATCTACAGCCTCATAATCCCTGAACGTTTTTTCCATCTTTAACAATTTAGCTTTAAACTACTTACTCCAACTATTAATCTACACCACGGCATTGGTTATGCTTTACACATTACCTAAAACAAGATATAAAATAATAGTAAATACCACTAGAAAGAGACTAAAGGGCTTGGCATACTTCCAAGGTTGAAGGTTTAATACCCCCGCATCTTTCATTATAAATTTTTCTTCTTTTTCCCCTAATGCGGAAACTAGGTGCATAATCAATATATTCAGCACGAATTCTATTCCCCAAATATGAATAAAATGAAGATTCACTTCAAAAATGTAATACATGGCCACGTAGAATACCAATCCAAACATAAGTCCGGCTTTCGCCCCAATAGCACTAACCTTAGGAAATAGAAAAGCTGCAATAATTACACTGGCAATGGGTATAAAGAATATTCCGTTCAACTGTTGTAACAACTGGTAAAGTCCATCTGGCGCATTAGCTACAAAAGGCGCTATACCTATTGCCAAAACGGCCAAAATAGCAGAAGTACTCTTGCCAATGACCACCAATTTTTTTTCACTGGCATCTTTTTGTATGTATTTTTTAAAAACGTCTAAACTAAATACAGTGGCAGCACTGTTCAATGCACTATTAAAAGTACTTAAGATAGCTCCCATCATTACTGCGACAAAAAAACCAGTGAGCCACAGAGGTAAAACTTTTTTTACCAAAAGTGGATAAACGTTATCCGGATTGTCATAAAGACTTTCCCCAAAATAATAAAAGCCGATAAGGCCCGGCAAAACAATTACCAAAGGCACCAGTATCTTAAGTAAACCCGTATAAAGTAATCCCTTTTGGGCTTCTTTTAGACTTACCGCTCCCAAAACCCGTTGAATAATGGATTGGTGCATGGTCCAGAAATATATCTGATTGATCATAAGCCCCGTAAACAGCACTTCAAAAGGTAAAATTGCGGAACGTGCTCCCTCCCCTATTCCCGACTCCTTACTTACCACATTGAATTTCTCTGGGCTGTGCTTGAATACTGTTGCCATTCCTTCAAACAAATTGCCTTCGCCAATGCTTAGCAAAGCCAAAATAGGCACCAATAACCCTGCTACCAATAGGCCAAACCCGTTTATCGTATCTGTATAGGCCACCATTTTTAAGCCGCCAAAAATGGCATATACGGCACCAATACTACCTACGATCAAGATAGTTATCCATATACCTTCACTTTGGGTGACATTCAATAATTCGGAAATTTCAAAAATAGCTTCTATGTTTAAAGCACCTGTATAAAGCACAATAGGCAGCAGAGTGGCTACAAAAGAAATAATCAAAAGGAGCGCCACAAAAGTACGGGTGAGACCGTCAAATCTTTTTTCCAGAAATTCTGGAATGGTAGTCAATCCCATTTTTAAATAGCGAGGGGCAAAATACAGGGCCGCAATGACCAAAGCCAAGGCAGATGTAACTTCCCATGCTACAATAATAGCTCCGTTTCGATATGCAGAACCGTTCATTCCCACCAAATGCTCAGTAGAAATATTGGTTAAGAGTAAAGAACCTGCTATTACAATTCCGGTTAAGGATCTACCTCCCAAGAAATAGCCGTCTTTGGTGTTCAATTTATCGCGTCTAAGCTTGTATGTTGCATAGAAAGCAACAAAACCAGTAAAGAGTAAAAAGGTCAATAACGCCATAAGAAGGTGCCCAGGGGGATTAAGTTGCAAAAAATTACCTCGGTTAAATATCAAATAAACACAAAAAAAACGAATAAATTACCATATTCACAAACATTTCGTGTGCGCAAACGAAATATTAAGACAGAATACACTCACTGATCATAAACATAGACTAATCTAGTAATGTACTAGCGCAAATAGATTACCCATCACAATTGTTTTTTAAACCGCAGTTATCATTCATTAATTGCGGATGGTTTACTTATTTTTAATTCATGAAAATTATATCAACTAACATTGGTAGCCCAACTACCATTACTTGGAACGGTAAAGAAGAACTAACGGGCATTTTTAAATACCCGGTAGAAGCCCCCCTGTTTTTAGGAAAAACGGATGTAGCTAATGATACTGTAATTGACCGTAAACATCATGCAGGTGTAAACAAGGCCTGTTTTCTATTTTCCACGGAACATTATGAGTATTGGAAAAGCTTATACCCAAGTTTGGATTGGAACTGGGGTATGTTCGGAGAAAATCTTAGCGTTAGTAATTTTGATGAATCCGTTATACGTATAGGGGATATTTATAAAATAGGAAGTGCCTTGGTTCAAGTATCACAACCTAGAGAGCCTTGTTATAAGTTGGGTATACGGTTTCAAAACCAAAGTATTTTAAAACAGTATATAGATTATGGATTTCCAGGCACTTATGTACGCATCCTAGAAGAGGGTGAAGTCAAAGTAGGAGACGAATTACTGCTGGTGGAGCAATCACAAAACGCGCTTACCGTTAAGGATTTTTATCAGTTATTATTTACCCGCCAAAAAGACCCGCAAATACTACAGTTGGCCTTGACCAATACTTCTTTGCCCGAGTATAAGCGTGAACGTTTAAAGAAATTCCTTCCTAAATCATGAATTATCCATGGCACTTATACGTAATGGGTATCATTTACGTAATGACAGGTATTATGCATTTTGTAAAACCAAAAGCCTATATGCGCATTATGCCCAGATATTTACCCAACCACAAGCTATTAGTACAACTTAGTGGTATTGCAGAAATTTTATTAGGTATAGGTGTTTGCATCCCTGCTGTGAAGAACTACGCTATATACGGAATTGTACTCATGCTAGCCGTGTTCTTACTGGTACATTTTTATATGCTATCCAGCAAAAAAGCTTCGGCCGGATTTCCCAAGTGGCTCTTAATAGCAAGATTGCCTTTACAACTGGTCTTAATGTATTGGGCCTATAGCTACCTATCACTATAAAAAAAGCCCCTAACGCTCTCAACAACACTAGGGGCAATTAACTCAACTCAACTTAAACTATCTTAGTTTACCGAAATCTCCTTGTAATAAGTTTCTTTGCTATCTCTTACTACAACGGTATACTCACCTTCGTAAGCTTTGGTAAAATCAAATGCTTTTTCAATAACCATTTCATTCTCTCTTTTTTCAGAGAAAACTAGTCTGTTACTACTATCGTAAACTTGAATATCTACGTCTTTGCTATCTAGGTTCAAAAGGTTTAAATAAACCATTCCACCTTTTTGTCTAAAGACCGGTTTACTGTTTTCTTTTTTGTCTATTACCTCTACATTGCTTCCGTTTACACTAATTGTGTAGGAAATTGTAGTTAAATCATCTTCTGATTTAAAGAAATATAGACCATCTTTAAGTTTAGAAAGGTCAAACTTCTTGGCATAGTTTTCTTTTTCAACAGTTTCAAAGAATATAACGTTCTGCTCTGCATCCATAAACTTGATGGTTGTTCTTCCCGCATGGGCATCTAGTTCATAAACAAAGCTTTTTACATTTTCATTTGGTACAACACTAAGCTTGGGCTCGCTGGCGATACTAGCAGTTGTAGTCAATAACAAAGCGATCATTGCGGCGGTTCTTACTACTTTTCTCATATCGTTTTTTTTTATATCCTGCTGTTACACAGGGTAGGTTAATAATATGATACAAACATACTGCCGTTATCCTGCTCTCACTACTCCACAATTCGCCAATAAATGTGCTATTTTACCATTCCATATACAGCAATATTGCCCATAAGGTAATATTGAACATATTTTAGTTAATTTTGCAAAGAAAGAAGGAATTAGCCTTGTTTAATTTTGTATTATGAGCAAACCCCCGCTAACAAATCAGAAGCCCGCTTTTGAGGCCATAGAACCTAGTTTTGGGCATTCTTATACGTATCAAAGGTTTGATGCGACAAAGAATAATAAAAACACCGTATGGCATTACCATCCGGAAATAGAACTCGTTCACGTAAATGGTGGATCTGGCAAAAGACAGATCGGAAGCCATGTTTCGTATTACTCAAAAGGAGACCTTATATTAATAGGTAGTAATTTACCCCATTGCGGTTTTACCAATACACTTACCGGTAATGAAAGCGAAACGGTCATTCAAATGAAATTGGATTTCTTGGGAAACGATTTTTTTAATATTCCCGAAATGAAAAAAATTCAATCGCTTTTTGAAATGGCAAAAGGTGGTATAGCCTTTTCCGGAAAGACCAAAAGAAAGATTGGAGAGAAAATGCAGATTCTGGAATACCAGACCCATTTTCAGCGTTTACTTTCCATATTGAA
The DNA here is from genome assembly GCF_030549125.1 of Zobellia sp. 1_MG-2023. Classification (NCBI taxonomy): domain Bacteria; kingdom Pseudomonadati; phylum Bacteroidota; class Flavobacteriia; order Flavobacteriales; family Flavobacteriaceae; genus Zobellia; species Zobellia sp. 1_MG-2023. Next base: position 199,140 of record NZ_JAUOSY010000007.1, read on the forward strand.
TATTTTAAACGAATTGGGCAGCTCCAAAGAGTTTAAGATTCTTAATGCCGAAGGATTCTCTATGGAAACCGAAGTGAAGGACAATGATCGTATTAACGTAGTCTTTAACCACGTTAAGAACAACTTTAAGGAAGAAATAACATTGGATGAAATAAGTAACATGGTAAGTATGACCGTACCCTCTTTCTGTCGTTACTTTAAAAAGATTACCAATAAAACTTTTGTTCAGTTTGTAAATGAGTACCGTTTAGTGCATGCCTCCAAACTTTTGGCAGAACAACCTTTAAGTATTACCGAGGTGTGTTTTGAAAGCGGTTTCAACAACTTTTCTCACTTTAACAAACAGTTTAAGGCATTTACAGGTCAAAACCCATCTGAATACAGGAATGAGTTAAAAACGGTTCTTAAATGATAGATGGTCTGTTCCCGGACGAAATGAATTTGAACCTACCGGATAGTGATATTACCTATTATCCAAATTTTATAAAAAGGGCAACGGCCGATTCTTATTTTCAGTCGCTTAAAGAAGAAACCCCTTGGCAACAAGATAATATTACGGTATTCGGTAAGACCTATGCCCAACCAAGGCTAACGGCTTTATATGGTAATAACGGTAAGCCCTACTCCTATTCCAAGTTGGTAATGGCGCCCCATAAGTTTACACCTCAGCTTTTAGAAATAAAAAACAAAGTTGAAACATGTACTGGGGTAGTGTTTACTACTTGCTTACTCAACCTCTACAGGAACGGTCAGGATAGTAACGGGTGGCATGCAGATAATGAGAAGGAGTTGGGCAAGAACCCAATTATTGCATCGGTGACTTTAGGGCAAGAGCGTTTCTTTCACCTAAAACATAGAAAGGATAAAAACCTGAAACAAAAAATTCTATTAGAACATGGTAGTCTTTTACTAATGAAAGGTGCTACACAAGAACATTGGCTGCATCAGGTTCCAAAAACGGCCAGAGTTATTAATGAGCGCATAAACCTGACGTTTAGAATTATTACATAAAAAAATCGGCCATTAAAAATAGCCGATTTTTTTTACCCTTTACTTATGAGAAGATTACTGCCTTTAGCCGCCGGGTGCCAACTAATGTCCTCGCAACCATCTACTCTAATATAACATAGACATTTACTTAAAAATGTATTATGTCGTTAAGAAGCCAAAATTTTAGTTCTATTGAGTTCAAATATTAATTTGTCCTTAATTACTTTTGTAATGCTATGAGACAGACATTTACGGAAAGAGAATTAGACCGAATTATTGAAATGGCCTGGGAAGACCGCACTCCTTTTGATGCTATAACTTTCCAATTTGGCATATCGGAACAGGAAACTATTGAACTTATGAGATACCACCTTAAACCCAAAAGTTTTAGGTTGTGGCGTAAACGAGTTCAGGGCAGAAATACCAAACATGCCAAGTTAAATAATACGGAAGACCATAGGTTCAAGAGTACACGGCAGCGCCATATATCTATGAACAAAATTTCCAAACGGTAAACTATTTCGTTTTTAAATCTAAAATAGTTCGTTCAAAACCTTGGCCAAACGCAACCCTCCTTTCTGTAGTTGGGTTTCAACCGTGCCCCACCATTCGTAACTGTAACGGTAATATAGCTTCTCTCCTACTTCAACGGAATCATAGAGTTTATCTGCAATTTCTTGAGATTCCTCTACCCAATCATAAATTGTACCTTGTTGAATGTATTTTACTTGTTCTTTTGAAAGTTGGGGTAAACTAGAAGCCAACTCGGTATAGCTCATACCATAATCATTTATCATATTGGAATCCCAAACTCTATGCAGGTTAGTTCCGGTATTGAACCATTGCAACTGAATATCGTTTCCCCCCTTATCCTCATAACGTCCTACATGCATTGGCTGGTGTAGGTCTCCTATTAGATGGACCAGCATTTTAAGGTAAAAAATCTTGTCCTCCTTTTTACTGTTATCGTCTTTGATAATTTCAATACATTTATTGATACCCACTATAAGATCCCCATGCTCACTGGGCTCTATATCTTCGTAATTTTTTCCTTGGGGAATGTTTACATAATGCCAAGCACTAAATTCTTTATAGGCCCTGTCGGCTTTTATATCATCTGCAAACGTAGATACATAAGCAAGACTCTCTCCGTTCAACAACTTTTTAAGTGCCTTTCTGGTTTTTTTTGAAAGGTGATGTTGAGCCACTTCGCCCACGGTGCGGTGTCCGGTTTTTGACCACTCACCATCATTTGCGTTAGAAAGTGTTGTTATTAAGAACAGAAAGAATACTATTTTTCGCATGAAATTTATTTAGCCGCAAAAGTAGAAAATTGAAGTTAAATCTATTGTTAAGAAACCCTAGGGTTTCATTTTTTAATTTGATATTGCACACCTAAAATTCACGGATTTGATCTTAAAAAAAATAAAGTCTCCAATATTAAGATATACCCTGCTTACCCTAATAGCACTCATAGTTTTCTCCTTTCTGTTTATACTAAGTATTTACTGGGGAGCTTGGGGTAAACTGCCCGGCAAGGAAGAACTTTCGGATTTTCAATACCAAAGGGCTTCGGAAGTATACACGGCAGATAGCGTCCTTATTGGTAAATTTTATTTGTACGACAGGCAGCCCATAGCTTTTGAGGCTATTCCCAAAAATGTACTTAACGCATTGGTGGCCATTGAAGATGAACGTTTTTACGAGCATAACGGCATAGACTATAAAAGTTTGGGGCGCGTAGCTGTAAAGACCATACTTATGCAAGACCAATCTGCCGGTGGGGGAAGCACCCTATCCCAACAGCTTGCTAAGAATTTATATCCCCGGAGGGATAGAAAAAGAGCCAATATCGTAGTGGATAAAATAAAGGAAATGTTCATTGCTTCCCGACTAGAGGACATTTACTCCAAAGATGAAATCCTTACGCATTACCTGAATACCGTTTCTTTTGGCGACAATACTTTTGGAATAGAAAGTGCTTCCCTTAAATTTTTTAATAAACAAGCAAAAGATTTAACGGTAGAAGAAGGAGCGGTTTTAGTGGGCATGCTCAAGGCCACTTATGGCTATAACCCTCGTATTTTTCCCGAGAGAAGTTTAACCAGAAGAAACCTGGTACTTCTGGCCATGTCCAATAACGATTATATATCCGCGGATCAAAAAGACAGTATTATCGACCTCCCCTTAAAACTGGACTATCGTGATTTTGACAGCAATGCCGGACTTGCGCCCTATTTTAGGGAAGAAGTAAGAAAACAACTGTTGAAATGGAATGACAAGCAAAAAGAGGAAGGTAATGAATATAATATCTACACTTCCGGCCTAAAAGTGTATACCACTTTAGATTACAATATGCAGTTCTGGGCGGAAGAAGCCATGCGTGAGCATATGACCGCATTACAAAGTAGTTTTGAAAAAAGCTATGGTAAAAATGCCCCATGGAGCGCCAATAAGAAGCTGATAGAAAAGGTCGTTAAAAACTCGGATGTTTATCGGAAACTGAAGAAACAAGGGTTGAAGCATGACAAAATCATGGATTCCCTAAGCATAAAAAAGGAATTGGTGCTAACGGATTGGGAAGGAGAAAAGACCGTCCAGGGCAATTCTATTGATAGTATTACACATTATATGAAATTCTTGAACACCGGTTCTTTGGCATTAGACCCTAAAACGGGTGCCGTTAAAACATGGATCGGTGGTGTAGATTTTGAGCATTTTAAATATGACCATGTGGCCCAAAGTAAACGCCAAGTGGGTTCTACCTTTAAACCTATTGTCTACACAACGGCATTAGAAACCGGCACTTTGCCTTGCACCTATTTTTCTGCGGAAGAAGTAGCGTACGAAAATCTAAAAGGTTGGTCTCCCAGTAATTCCGGAAAGAAAGATGAGGCTTACCTCAACTATTCCATGGAAGAAGCCTTAAGTCATTCCGTAAATACGGTAGCGGTAAAAGTTTTGGAAAAAGCGGGCATCAACAATGTGCTCACTATGGCCAAAAATATGGGTATTTTCTCCAAACTACCTGCTCAACCCTCTTTGGCCTTAGGTACCGGAGAAATATATTTAAATGAACTAGCGGGCGCTTATGCCAGTTATGTAAACGATGGAAAAGCTGTTTTACCTTATCTCATTGAAAAAATTACGGATAGAAAAGATTCCCTCTTAACCGAATTTAAGCCAAAAAGAGCTCGTGAAACCGCTTTTTCAGAAGAAACGAGGCAAATTATGGTAGAAATGATGAAAGGTACAATTGATAAGGGTACGGCCTCTAGAATCCGTTCCACCTATAAATTGAACAATGCCATTGCCGGAAAAACCGGAACCACACAAAATAATAAGGATGCATGGTTCGTAGCCATTATGCCAAAATTGGTACATGTAACCTGGGTGGGACTGGACAATCATGAGATAGGGTTCAGAAGCACCAGTTTAGGGCAAGGCGCTAACGCAGCTCTTCCTATCTTTGCCAAATGGATGCAGGAAATGAACAAGCATCCTTACTATAATGAAATTACAAAGGCGCAGTTTAAACGGCCCAACCCAGCAACTTTAGAGATGTTGGATTGCGAACCGGTAAAACGAGATGGGTTCTTTAAGCGTTTGTTCAAAAACCCGGACAAAAAGAAAACCAAAAAGTTCAGACAAGGAAATTAAGACCGAACCTAACAAACTTTAAAACCAAACGACTTGAATTACAAAATACTCTGTTCAGATTTAGATGGTACTTTATTGACCACAAAAAGTGATGTTTCCGAATTTACGATAGCAGAAATTAATCGAATTAAATCACAGGTAAAAATAATTTTGGTGTCTGCGCGTATGCCAAGTGCTATGACGTATTTACAAAAAGACCTGGCCATTGAAGAGCAACCTATTATCTGCTACAATGGCGCTTTGGTGCTGGATGGCGATAAAGAACTTTCATCCGTACATATTGGTACTGAACATCTTGATAAAATATATCATTTAGCCGAAGTGAACGACACCAAACTCGGTTTATATTACAACAATGAATGGTATGTTGAAGAAGATTCTGAACGTGTTCAGAAAGAAATAAAGTACACCAAGACCACTCCGGTTTTTAGACCTACCTCCGAAACGCTTTTGGACTGGGAAGAACGCAATATTGGTGCGCATAAGATAATGCTAATGAGCACAAAAGAGGATGCCGATAACCTCTACCCTATTCTTGAAGAAAAACTGGGGGAACACCTAAACCTATACCGCTCAAATGATACGCTCATTGAAGTTGCGCCAAGATCCGTTTCAAAATTATCTGCCATAAAATCTTTATTACAAGAAGATGAATCACTAGAACATGTTATTTCTTTTGGTGATAATTACAATGATATTCAAATGCTGGAAAGCAGTGGTTGTGGTGTTGCTGTGGGTAATGCCAGAGAAGAAGTGAAAGCCATTGCCAATGCCGTTACCCTACCCAATACAGAAAATGGTGTAGCAGACTATATTAAAAAGCATCTGGTAATTTGATTATATTTGAGGAAAAGCACCCACAAATCATATGACCGAACCTTTATTACCTGCCCCGTTAATAACCGATGATACCGTTGTTTTTGGACTATTAGCACTCTGTCTAGGCTTTATTTTTTATGGATCATCTCAAAAGACAGGTTTTTGGAGTAAATTTTACGGCATAGTACCAGGGGTGCTTATGTGTTACCTATTGCCAGGTATATTGGCATCTACAGGTATTGTTGCCGAAAAATGGCAGACCTTGAGCGATACCGGTGAAGTTATCACCCATACTTCCAGTCTGTATTATGTTGCCAGTAGGTATTTACTGCCTGCAGCGCTGGTGCTTATGACATTAAGTATAGATTTAAAGGCGATTATGAGCTTAGGGTCCAAGGCACTTATTATGTTCCTAACAGGTAGTGTTGGTATTATTATTGGCGGACCTATTGCTATTTTAGTTGTTTCTATCTTTTCTCCCGATAGCGTAGGGGGAAACGATTTTGATGCTATTTGGAGAGGGCTTTCTACTATTGCCGGTAGTTGGATCGGTGGCGGTGCCAACCAAGCGGCCATGTACGAAATCTTTAAATACAATCCTGAAAAATACGGCGCCATGGTGCTGGTAGACATTGTTGTGGCCAATATCTGGATGGCTGTTATTCTACTAGGCGTAGGCCGCACCAAACAAATTGACAAATGGCTTAAAGCCGATACTTCCGCTATTGAAACTTTAAAGGTCAAGGTTACCGCTTTCGCCGAAAAAATAACCCGTGTACCTACCTTAAAAGACTATATGATGATGCTTTGCTTTGCGTTTACCGCAACTGGCATTGCACATTTCTTTGGTAATCATATTAGCGATATGCTGACCATTTCGTTTGAAAGTGTTCGTGATCAAAAAAGCTTTCTCTCTTTCTTGGGGTCCAGTTTCTTTTGGATGGTGGTCATAGCCACAGCGGCAGGTATAGCCTTATCTTTTACCAAAGCTAAAAACTATGAAGGTGCCGGTGCCAGTAAAATAGGCGGTATGTTCATTTATCTACTTGTGGCCACTATTGGTATGAAAATGGACTTGGGTAAAGTACTTGAAAACCCGGGATTGATTGCTATTGGCCTTGTCTGGATTTCTATTCATGCGGGACTATTGATTCTTGTAGCAAAACTGATAAAAGCACCCTTCTTTTTCTTGGCCGTGGGAAGTCAGGCCAATGTAGGCGGTGCAGCTTCGGCCCCAGTTGTAGCTGCGGAATTTCACCCATCGTTGACTTCCGTTGGGGTACTTCTAGCTGTTTTTGGTTATGTAGTGGGTACGGGCGGTGCACTGCTATGTGCCTACTTGATGGAAGTTGCTTCGGCACTTTAAATGGGGCAAAACATATCCACGGAAAATCAATCCCAACTCAACCGGCTACGCTCTTCCCAGTAGGCTTTGGAGTTTACTTTTTCCTTGGTAAGCTCTGCTAATTCTTCTTCATTCAAAGTGAAGGAATTCGCCTTTAAATTTTGTTCCAGCTGATGTATATCCGCAGCACCGCTCAATACATAGTCCGGTTGTACCTTGTCCATTACATACCGCAATGCAATAGCATCTACACCTACTTCGTACTTTTCAGCCAAAGTCTTCAATTTGGTATACAAAGATTGATACTGAGGATATTTTTCATTTTCAAATATGCGGCCATTGGCCATCGCTTCTTTAACTATCAGTTTTTTGTCCTGTAATTTTATATCACGTAAAACTGGTAAAACGGCTTGTTCCAACATATTAAAAGTAACCTGAAAACTATCAAAAACCACCTCGCCATCAATTCGTATTTGGAGAGCATTTTCTATAACCTCCTTTTGATTAGGCCCACTTGTAGAAATCCCAATTGTAAGTCCGGTCGTTCTTTTTATCTCCAGTAGTTTTTCCAATACGGGTTTATTCTGAAGCACCCCACTTTCAAATGTTGCAGAATGAATTTGATAGAACTCCAAAAAAGGAAGAAGCCCCTTAGAGAACTCCCATTGCTCCGTGAGCTTTTCAAGGGAGTGTTCTTTTACTTCATGCGGACCATCATAACCCAATTGCCAATTGGCCACATAGGTATAGCCCCATTTGGTACCCAGTACTACATCTGTATGTGCTCGGTTATCCTGCCAATCTTTTAGAAACTCCTCGCCTTTTCCATAAGACGGGGCGGTATCAAAATATCGCACCCCTTTCTCATAAGCGGCATCCAACACCTTAAAAGCATTGGCCCTGAAAGCAACTAAGGACTTATCCCTATTGCCTTCATCAATATTTATATATTCCGGACGACCCAAAGCGGCCATACCGAGTCCAATTTTTGTTTTAGACGGATTGTCTGTCATACATTTAGTTTTACGAACTGCAGGATAACATGGAACAACCTACTTTGTTACGCGCCCAATCCGGACGTTTGGCAAACCATTTTTCATACTCCGGTTGCTCATCGTACGGCTTCTTCAACAAAACAAACAGCTCATAAATTAAAGCGTAATCTCCCTTATCCGCATCATCAATCGCCAATTGTGCCATATAATTGCGTAGCACATATTTGGGGTTTACCGCATTCATTTTTTCTTTTCTTTCGGCATCTGAAAAAGTTTCTTTTTTCAATCTATTTTGGTAAGCCGTAAACCAAAGTGTCCATTTTTCCAGAATTTCACCTTCTACCTCATCAGGCATATAAAAGGCTTCACCAATGGTTTTCAAGAAAGAATCTACATCACCCGCATCCTTTTTAATATCGGCTAAATTCCGAAAGAACAACGTCATGTCTGTTTCGGTAAGCTGTAGATTTTCTTCTAAATCGTTCAGCAACTGTTGGTCCAAATCATCCTTTTTAAAAAGCCCTATTTTAGACTTCATCATATCTAAATACTTTTCCTCAAACTTGGTTTTAAAGCCCTCCAGAACATTCTCCAAAGGTGCTGCCTCATCAATCAAAGGATATAACGCATTTGCCAATTGGTATAGATTCCACAACCCTATATTAGGTTGGTTTCCGTACCGGTATCTACTATGCTGGCGGTCTGTGGTATTTGGCGTCCATCCATGGTCGTAACCTTCCAACCAGCCATAAGGGCCGTAATCTATTGTCAGACCAAGAATGGAAAGGTTATCCGTATTCATAACGCCATGAACAAAACCTACCCTTTGCCAATGTACCAACATATCTAAAGTAGCATCTGCCACAGCCTGAAAAAACTGTACATAAACCGCCTTGGAAGGCGCTCCCAATTCCGGAAAAAAGTGTTTTATAGTATAGTCCACCAACGTTCTCATGGTAGCGATATCTTCACGTGCGGCAAAAATCTGATAGTTACCAAAACGAAGAAAAGAAGGGGCAATACGACAAACAATAGCACCTTTCTCATAGGCGGCATTGCCATTGTAAAGCACATCCCGAAGCACTTGGTCTCCGGACAACGCCAAGGACAAAGCTCGTGTAGTAGGTACGCCCAGATGGTACATGGCCTCACTGCACAGGTATTCACGAATGGACGAGCGCAAAACCGCCAGCCCGTCCGCCGTTCTGGAATAAGGGGTTTCACCCGCTCCTTTTAGCTGCAGTGCCCAATGCTTCCCGTTATGTTCTATTTCCGTAAGGTTAATGGCCCTACCATCACCCAATTGCCCGGCCCAATTACCAAATTGGTGCCCGCCATAGCACATGGCATAGGGTGTAGTTCCTTCAAGGACTTTATTACCGGTAAAGATATTTAGGAATTCTTCGGTTTGAGTGTCTTCTATAGAAATGCCGAGTTCGTTCGCCATTTCCGGTGAAACATGAATCAAGCTTGGGTTAGTCGTTTGCTTGGGAGTAGCATATGAAAAACAAGCTTTTTCTACCTGTCTTCTGCTATTCTCCATAATGAGATCAGCCGGTAATTCCTTATTGAACGTCTCTTGTATATTGAATTTCATTTGTTTCATTTTTCCATTGCCCATAACTTACGAGAGGGCAAAAAGCTACTTTTTTAAAGTGACCACCTTATTTCCCTGCCCCATAAGAACTATATCCGTAGAAGAAAGGAAAAGTCCCGTCTCCACCACTCCAGGAATTTGAATGAGCACATCGTTCAACGCTTTTAAATCATCCTTCTGAAAAATATCGATATCCAAAATACAGTTGTTTTCATCTGTTTTATACACCTCATTATTTTTCATGCGTAACCGAGGGTTCAAATCCATTGTGCTCAATTCTGAAATGATAGTTTCCGTTGCAAAAGGAATGGTCTCTACGGGCAACTTAAATTTTCCTAAACGTTCAACTTGTTTGCCCGAATCCGCTATGATGATGTTGAATCTTGAATTATGGGCCAATATTTTTTCGCGGAGCAATGCACCTCCCCCACCTTTTATCAACTGAAATTTGGAATCAAACTCATCGGCACCGTCTATGTTGATATCCATGGTACCCGCTTCATCCAAAGAAAGCAGTGATATGCCTGCCTGTTTGGCCAGCCTGGCCGTAGCATCGGATGACGGCACACCTTTCATAATAAGTCCGCCTGCAATCCGCTTCCCTAATTCCGCAATCATAAAAGCCGCCGTAGATCCAGACCCTAAGCCCACGATCATTCCGTTCTTTACATAATCCGCGGAAGCAATGGCCGCAATCCATTTTTCATTTTCAGCATTCATATATTCTTCCGTATTAAAAAATTAATGATTGAGAAGATATTGAATTATTTATAGAATCATAGCCCTTATTGGTCGTAATTTTAGCTATATTCTTTCTTCTCATCCAAACAAAAATACTGCACATTTATGAACTGCTCATCAATTTTAAAAATAGCTTCTTGAGTAAACTACCCAAAGGTTAAACCACTAGACCTATTTAAAGAACAACCCGTACCCGAAAGCATTTAAATACCGATTAATGAGTAAACCAAAAAAAATATAGATATTTGCGCCACCAAAAACTGAACATGAAAAACATATTTCTTTTAAGTGCAATTTCTTTACTGTTGCTATCATGTGGAGGCAGCACAAAAAACACCATGACCGTAACCGGGAACGTAAAGGGACTAAAAAAAGGTACGCTTTACTTACAACACGTACCGGATAGCGTTTTGACTACTATAGATTCTTTACAAATAGAAGGCGATGGTAATTTTACGTTTACAACTGAGCTAGAAAGCCCAGAGATTTTCTACCTCTATTTAAATAAAAAGGATGCCAATGAAGTAAACGACCGTATCACCTTTTTTGGAGAGCCCGGTACAATTACGATCAACACGTCTTGGAACACTTTTGATACCAATGCTAAAATTGCGGGTTCTGAAAGCCAGATAAAACTGGAAGAGTACAGAAAAACCATGTCTCGCTTTAACATGAAAACCTTAGAGATCATTCAATTGGCCAACGACCCTAAAAACGTTTTGGATTCATTGCAATTGGATTCCGTTCAGAAGCTTAGCGACCGTAATCTTCAGCGCGGTTATGCTTTTTCCTTAAACTACGCGCTTAACAACAAGAACTCTTACATAGCGCCTTATATAGCTTTGACCGAAGTTCCCGATGCCAACGTAAAATATCTTGATTCTATTTATAATGTACTAACGCCCGAAGTCTCGGAATCTAAATACGGTAAACAATTAAAAACGTATCTAGAAAAGATCAAAAAGTAAAAAAGCCCGCAATAGCGGGCTTTTTATTTAATTCTTGTTAGGTCTAACCTAGTTTGTTCACTTTTTCAACAAGGCCTGTTGCCTTTGTTTCCAATTCTTGGCGAACAGCATTTAGGTGCTTCTTTCTATTCTCAACACCTCTTTGGTTCACTTTCTGAATAAGGTCATCAAAAGTCTCAATAGCTTCATCAATAACCTTTGCTCCTTCTTTAGATTCTTGGTTAGCATTGGCAGCTTCTACAATGTATACCGCTTCTATGATGTCTCCCAAGACATTATTAATATCCTTCTTTAATTCTTTTACACTTGCCATTATCAATAAATTTTACGCAAAAATACGCTATTTATACTCAATTTGAACAAAATATATAGAGTGAAATATTTAAGAGGTTAAATGGTTACCTCTAAAAGTTTCGTTCCCTCTGTTGTTATTTTTATAGTGTTGGACGATGCCGGTAAAAGAGTAGTCTCTCCCTTTTGGATTTGTACACTGCCATTTTCATTGGCAATAGTAGCCGCACCTCCTACGCACATAAAAATGGTGAACGAATCACGATTGGTAACATCTTGTGTCATTCCTGCATTCAAATCCAGAAAATCCGTTTTAAAATATGGGCAATCAACCATTTGGTTGACCTTGTCTTTAGTATTATCGTACTTTACCTTAAAGTCGTCTTTCTTATTATAGTCTATAGCATCTAAAGCCTGCTCTGTATGCAATTCCCTTAGGTTTCCGTTCTTATCCCTTCTATTGAAATCAAAAACACGATATGTAACATCTGATGTTTGTTGGATTTCTGCCAAGAGTACACCGGCACCAATTGCATGAATCTTTCCTGTGTTAATAAAGAAAGTATCGCCCTCTTTAACCTTTTCATAGTTTAAAAGGTCTAGAAGCGTATCGTTTTTCATACTTTCTGCATACTCCTCTTTACTAACATCTTTATTGAAACCAACGATTAGGCTGGCATCATCATCCGCATCCATAACATACCACATTTCAGTTTTCCCAAAAGAGTTGTGACGTTTCTTGGCCAACTCATCATTGGGGTGCAACTGAATGGATAGATCTTGTTTAGCATCTATAAACTTGATTAATATTGGAAAATCGGTTCCAAAACGTTCATAAACACTTTTTCCCAATACACTTTCTGGATCTTTTTCTATTAGGTCTTGTAATGACGCACCCGCCAAATCTCCGTTGGAAACTACAGAAATATCTCCCGGAACCGTAGAAAGCTCCCAACTTTCGCCAGTGATATCGTTTTCAATTGGCTTGCCCAAAACGTCTTTAAGTTTAGTGCCGCCCCAAAGGCGCTCTTTTAAAATAGGATTGAATTTTAAGGGATGCATAGTGTTTCTTTATAGTTATTAGTTTATGTTCTATCCTGAAAAGGTGACAAAATTTCGGGGGGTTTCATATAATACAACCTCAAGCTCGTGCCTTTCATTAATATGAGGTCTTAGTTTGTTCCAAATAACAATTGAAATATTTTCTGCAGTTGGATTAACGTCTTTAAATTCCGGAACTTCAACATTCAGATTTTTATGATCCAAAGCATCCTCTACTTTATCGCCAATTAAATCCTTTAAAACTTTCATATCCATAACAAAGCCCGTTTCGGGGTCTATTTCTCCCGTAACGCTAACAATCAACTCATAATTATGGCCGTGGTAATTGGGGTTGTTGCATTTGCCAAAGACCTGAGCATTCCTATCATCGCTCCAATCTTTACGATACAAACGATGGGCGGCATTAAAATGGGCCTTTCTACTAACCTTTACTTTCATCCTCAATTGAATTTTGGCTTATGTGGTCATAAAATTTCTCGAAAATAATTTTGAACCACGCCGTATACGTTTCCGGATTTTGTGCCATATCTTTTTTAATATCAGAAGGCTTCATCCATTTCCAATCCGCTACCTCGTCCGGGTTAATTTTTGGTTCTCCGGTATAACTACCCATCATAACATGATCAAACTCATGCTCCGTTAACCCGTTATCAAATGGCGCTTTATAGATGAAAGAAAACAGTTCTTTAAGTTCGGTAACAAAACCCATCTCTTCTTGTAATCTTCTTTTTCCCGCCTCTATATTGCTCTCGCCTTCACGTTGATGGCTACAACACGTATTGGTCCAAAGATTGGGAGAGTGGTACTTGTGGGCAGCTCGTTGCTGCAACATCGTCTCACCTTTATCATTCATTACAAAAACAGAAAATGCGCGATGAAGCATAGCTTTTTCATGCGCCTCCATTTTAGGCATTGTTCCTATTTGGTTATTGTCTTGGTCTACCAAGATTACTTCTTCTTCTTTCAAATATCTCCTTTTTTACAAGGCACAAAAAAAGCGCCTCCGGACAAAAATAATACCTTTAAGTTAGTATCGTATGAAGAGAAGATGATAAATTAAGGAAAGTGAGTCAATTTTATAAAAACCTCTAAAAGAAACGAGGTGATTTTAAGTTACCCTTTGTGCTTATAAAATCATATCTTAAAATGGCTTCAAAAGAGCCCGAATTATAGACCGCTTTGCCCAGCTCGGTAACTTCGCGATCATAGGCAAGACCGATCAAGAACTTCTTGGAAATATTGAATCCTAGCATACCACTGAACGCCGCATCCCAACGATAGGCCGCTCCAAGGATAAATTTTTCACTAAACATAAAGTTTGCCGAAATATCAACTTGCAATGGGGCTCCAGTAACCAGTTTGGTCAATAAAGCGGGTTTAAACTTTATGTTATCGTTTAAATCCCAAACATAGCCTGTTATAAGGTAAAAGTTCATCTGTTCTTTGGCCGTTGACGGTGCCGGACCATCTTTAAAATGAAGGGTCTGTAATATACGCGGAACGGAAAGACCTGCATAGAACCTCTCATTATGGTAATAGATACCTGCACCAACATTGGGCGAAAACTTGTTGTCTATATCATTCTGTAAACTTGTATCTGTTGTAAATTGATTGAGTTCCGAAAAACGAACGTCCAGTAAATGGGCGCTTCCCTTTAGCCCAAAACTTAATCTACCTTCCGAGGATGTGTATACCGTATATGAAAAGTCTATATCAATATAAGTCTCGGAAGTAGGGCCAATTTTATCATTAACTATTGAAGCACCTAGGCCCACACCTCTATACCCAATAGGGGAATGTATGTTGAAGGTCTGCGTTGTAGGAGCTCCATCCAACCCTACCCATTGGGAACGGTGCAAGAGTGCTGTACTAATATGACCTCGAGAACCCGCATAAGCAGGGTTGACGCTCACCGTATTATACATATATTGGGTATACTGAGAATCTTGTTGTGCAACGACATTCTGTATACCAACCGTAATAAGAACGGCGAGTAGCGCACCTAGTTTGTAAGCGGTTATTCTGAGATTTGGGATCATCATTACTGCTATCTGTTAATGTATATATATCCTGAAAGTGATTTTTGTTCACCTTGAGCATCTTTGTAATCTAAAATATAGAAATACGTACCAACCGGTAATTTTCTATCTGCATCAACAGTAACCCTTCCTTGAGAGGTTCCGTCAAACACGTTTCCTTCGGTGTTGTAAGCCTGTGTAGTATATACAAGAACACCCCATCTATTATAAATCCGAATTGAGTTATCCGGGTAGTTTTCCAGCCCAGTTATGGTCAGTACGTCATGGGCTCCGTCATTATTTGGCGTCACTACGTTAAATACCTCAATAGGTTCTTCCTCTGCGTTAGGCTCTAAATATTCCGGTATACCATTGCCATCCGTATCATCATTGGCATAATTCCCATCAATATTTATATCCTCGTCTTTACTCTGGATACCATCATTATCATCATCCGTATCCCTATAATCAGATTCTCCATCGCCATCCGTATTTGGTAAATCGTTATATGGATCGTTTATTTCATCATTAACATCAAGATCAATTGCCGTTTCGCCTTCGTACCCGTCATCAAGACCATCGCGATCTTTATCCGAACCAATTAAAGTAACGTCAGGAATACCGTCTCTATTATGATCATGCCCTTCTATTCTATCCGGAACATTGTCATTATCACTATCATCATCAACGTAATCCGGTAAATCGTCTCCGTCCGTATCTTCTGGGATAATTCCTAATCCACCATTATTTTCATAGGCATCATCCACTCCGTTTCCATTTAAATCCAATCCGCTTGGCGGGATATAATCAATAGTGGTTTGAGCTTCTACGTTATCCGGGATACCATCATTGTCACTATCAATATCTAAATAATCCGGAATGCCATCATTGTCCGTATCCGTTGGATGTGTAGACGGGTCATTATCGGCATCTAAATTCAAATCTTCAAAACTATCTAAGATTCCATCATCATCCGTATCCAAATCAATGGCATCTGTTACCAAAATAATTACCGTGGCTGTATCACAATTACCTACCGTATCGCAAAGCGTATAAGTAAACGAGTCGCTTCCATCAAAGTTTTCATTTGGTGTGTAAGTAACCCTATCATCGGATGGATCGTTGGGTGTACCGTTATTATCCAATACTAACGTTCCATTTGTTGGGTCCGTGGTCGTTAAAGTTCCTGTTGTTGGAATATCATTGTCATTCCCAAGAATATCCAATTCAACCGGCGTATCTTCTGTAGTAGCTATGCTATCATCAAGAGTATCCAAAATAGGTAGCACATCTACTGTAACCGTAGCCGTACTACAGTCCCCAAAAATATTACAGACCGTATAATTGAACGTATCCTGACCATTGTAATCAGGATCCGGAATGTAAGTCACAATATCATCTGTAGGATCGTTAGGTGTTCCGCTATTATCAATATTTACCGTTCCGTTTGCCGGATCGGTTGCGGTAAGTGTACCTTGTGTAGGCAGCTCGCTATCATTGTCAAAAATATCCACTACCACTGAATCATCTTCGTCTACAGTAACGAGATCATCAACCAGAATGGCCGACTCATCAATACAGACTACGGTAAAACTAGGTAGACTTTTTGCATTACCAGCCTTAGTAATAGTAGCTATATAGCGCTCCACGTTCTGCGTGGCAATAACCATAGGAGCACTCTGGTCTCCTGGCAAAGGAGGGTTCCAACTCACTATTGCTCCCGAAGAAAGGTTATCCGTATTATCACTAATATCCAGTGTTACTTCATTATAAGGTGAATTACAGTTGGTTACTATAAAATAACTGGTTGCATTCTTACCACATAAGGTGCCATCATAAGTAGCAAAATAAATCCCTTGATCATTTACTTCCAAGAAGGAATCCGTACTTAAAATAGTACTGGTGTCCTGCGCTTCATACCAGCGAAAGTTGGTTCTGGTTTCTTCTGGGGTGTCATCTGGAGCGCGTAATAAATACTGAGCATTGGAGACGGTAAACCCCAGCATGGCAAAAACCAAACTGAGGGCCAGTTTTTTATATGTAGTTATCGCTTTCAAATCGATTGGTTACCGTTTAGATTATTTTACTACAAAAACTACATTGATCAACGAGTTATAGCTTGCTGGTTGTCCAATAACATCATAGGTCATTATTCCGGATGCATTTACGGATACATTGTCAAAAACTGCCGTATCGTAAAAAGTAACATAGTAATACAACTCCGTATTGGCATATGTTGGAATAGCTGCTGGTGCCGAGGCACTAGCTACCATTGGCGAACCGAATTGTGCAACATATTGAGCGTGCAAGTCTATAGTTCTACCGGTTCCATTTGTTGAAGCGTCTACTTCTATAGAAGGTGGATAGAAAATTCTAGCTGCCTTAGACGTTATTGGAGCTATTGCCTGTATTACCTCTTGTACATTAGTTTCTTCTACATAACCCTGAGCTGCATTTTTACCTGCATCATCAACATCGATCGCTACTCTAAGCGGAACTTCATCGTCATATTGATCATCAGTTCCCAAAGATGATAATGGCACATTTCTAGAACCACCACCATCTGTTAATCTCAAGTTATTACCAACTACTGCAAATCCTGTATTGTATTCATTTCCTGGATCAGAGTCGGCATCGTTTACATTTAAAGTTATAGCATTTCCGCCTGAAATTGCCACATGACCTGCATTGCCATTAGTTGACAAAGTTTGATCATCTGTGGCAGGATCACCTGCTGGGCCTTGAGGGCCGGTAGCTCCAGTTTGACCGTCTTGACCATCTTGACCTGGTTGTCCCTGAGGACCTTGAGGGCCTTGAGGGCCTTGAGGACCCTGAGCCCCATCCTGACCGTCTTGTCCGTTTTGACCTGGTTGCCCCTGTGGACCTTGTTGACCTTGGGCTCCTTGCGGACCGGCCGGTCCTTGAGGACCTTGTGGACCCGTTGCTCCTGTGGCACCGGTATCTCCTTGTGGACCCTGAGGACCAACTTCACCTTGCGGGCCTTGGGCTCCTGTAGCGCCTGTATCTCCTTGCGGACCTTGAGGACCCGTTGCTCCTGTGGCTCCTGTATCTCCTTGTGGACCTTGAGGACCAACTTCTCCTTGTGGGCCTTGGGCTCCTGTAGCTCCCGTATCTCCCTGAGGACCTTGCGGACCTTGTGGGCCAACTTCACCTTGTGGACCTTGGGCTCCTGTGGCTCCCGTATCTCCTTGCGGACCTTGTGGACCTGTTGCTCCCGTATCTCCTTGCGGACCCTGAGGACCAACTTCTCCTTGTGGGCCTTGGGCTCCTGTGGCGCCTGTATCCCCTTGTGGACCTGTTGCTCCTGTAGCTCCTGTATCTCCTTGTGGACCTTGTGGGCCAACTTCACCTTGCGGGCCTTGAGGACCCGTTGCTCCAGTGGCTCCGGTATCTCCTTGCGGGCCTTGTGGACCTATTGCTCCAGTGGCGCCTGTATCTCCTTGTGGACCCTGAGGACCAACCTCACCTTGTGGACCTTGGGCTCCTGTGGCTCCCGTATCTCCTTGTGGACCTTGAGGACCTGTTGCTCCTGTATCTCCTTGTGGACCTTGAGGACCTGTTGCTCCCGTATCTCCTTGTGGACCCTGAGGACCAACTTCACCTTGCGGGCCTTGGGCTCCTGTAGCGCCTGTATCTCCTTGCGGACCTTGTGGGCCAACTTCACCTTGTGGACCTTGGGCTCCTGTAGCTCCTTGCGGGCCTTGAGGACCAACTTCTCCTTGTGGGCCTTGGGCTCCTGTAGCTCCCGTATCTCCTTGCGGACCTTGTGGACCTGTTGCTCCTGTGGCTCCCGTATCCCCTTGTGGACCCTGAGGACCAACTTCACCTTGTGGACCTTGGGCTCCTGTGGCTCCCGTATCTCCTTGTGGACCTTGAGGACCTGTTGCTCCTGTATCTCCTTGTGGACCTTGAGGACCTGTTGCTCCCGTATCTCCTTGCGGGCCTTGTGGGCCTACTTCTCCCTGTGGACCTGTTGCTCCTGTGGCTCCCGTATCCCCTTGTGGACCCTGAGGACCAACTTCTCCTTGTGGACCTTGTGGACCTGTCGCTCCCGTATCTCCTTGCGGACCTTGAGGACCCGTTGCTCCTGTGGCTCCGGTATCTCCTTGTGGACCCTGAGGACCAACTTCTCCTTGTGGACCTTGTGGGCCAACTTCACCTTGCGGGCCTTGGGCTCCTGTTGCGCCTGTATCTCCTTGCGGACCTTGTGGACCAACTTCTCCTTGTGGGCCTTGGGCTCCTGTGGCTCCCGTATCTCCTTGCGGACCTTGAGGACCCGTTGCTCCAGTGGCTCCGGTATCTCCTTGTGGACCCTGTGGACCAACTTCTCCTTGTGGACCTGTCGCTCCTGTGGCTCCCGTATCCCCTTGTGGACCTTGTGGGCCAACTTCTCCTTGTGGACCCTGAGGACCAACTTCTCCTTGCGGGCCTTGGGCTCCTGTAGCTCCCGTATCTCCTTGTGGACCCTGAGGACCAACTTCTCCTTGAGGACCTGTTGCTCCTGTAGCTCCTGTATCTCCTTGCGGGCCTTGTGGACCTGTCGCTCCTGTGGCGCCTGTATCTCCTTGTGGACCCTGAGGACCAACTTCTCCTTGTGGACCTGTTGCTCCAGTATCTCCCTGAGGACCTTGTGGGCCAACTTCTCCTTGTGGACCTGTCGCTCCTGTGGCTCCCGTATCCCCTTGTGGACCCTGTGGACCAACTTCTCCTTGTGGGCCTTGGGCTCCTGTTGCGCCTGTATCTCCTTGCGGACCTTGTGGACCAACTTCTCCTTGTGGGCCTTGTGGGCCTGTATCCGGATTAATCCATGAATAAGTTCCTGTACCGTCCGTAGAAAGTACTTGTCCATTATTCCCACCTGCAGGCAGTTCTATTTCGTTTGTTGGGTCCGAATCTTCATCCCTAATGTCTATTGTGGTATTGGTACCATCGTTAATTTGTATTTCAACGGATCGGTTTGGCACCACAACTGCACTACTAAGATTTTGATCATCTCTAAAATCTGTAAGATCAACGGTTGTATCCGGGCCTGTACCATTATCTAAAGTGATGATATTTCCTGTAAGACTTATCTGCTGATTATCAGTATTTGCTAAGCTTGATAAATCTACCGTTTCAGAACTACCATCTTCTATGCCTATTGTTAACGTATTTCCCGAAAGACCTGACCCTTGAATACTTTGATTATCCGCTAAATCGGCTAGACTCACAGTGTCAGAACTTCCTCCTTCAATTCCAACGGTTAAAGTAGTTCCCGAAAAAGTTAAATTCTGAATGTTTTGGTTGTCCGTACCCGAATCATCTAAATGTGATAAATCTACTGTTTGGCTATTCCCGTCTTCAATACCCACAGTAAGTACATTTGAACTTGTATTTATTGCTAAACTTTCGATATTTTGATTATCACTTCCAGCAGGGAAATTTACGGAAAGGTCATAATCATTACCTGTTTGATTTAAGGTTACAGAGCCGTCCGTAGAGGTAATGGTTTGAATCTCATTATTTGGGTCACCATCTAAATCTGGCGTAGCATTTCCACCTACTGCATTCCATGTGGTACCGTCATAAACATATAATTGTCCAGCAACCTCGTCTACATAAGTTACACCACTATTGCTTGGTGTGACCGTTGG
>NZ_JAUOSY010000008.1:0-174906 GCF_030549125.1 Zobellia sp. 1_MG-2023
AATGCGGGAACGGGACTTGCAGCTGCCGATACCCAAGCGGCAATAGAAGAATTGGCAGCTGGTGGGTTGGTAGATACGGATGATCAGAATTTATCACTTTCAGGAACCATGCTACAGATAGAAGATGGAACGGGTGTTGATCTTTCTACGATTATTCCACCGGGAGGAACAGATGACCAGAACGCCTCCGAAGTTCCTTTTGATAATACGGGAACGGGGCTTGCAGCTGCTGATGCCCAAGCGGCAATAGAAGAATTGGCAGCTGGTGGGTTGGTAGATACGGATGATCAAGGACTTATAATGACCGGAGATGTGTTAAGCATTGAAGATGGTACGGGTTCGGTTGATTTAAGTGATTATGTGGATGTTACAGGGGAAAGCGGATTGCTTTTAGGTGATGGCACGAATATAAGCGGACTTGAGGGTACGGCAGATGGTCAAGTAGCTAAATGGGATGCGGGTACAAGCATGTGGGTGGCCGGTACTGATGAAGTTGGAGGAGGAGGAAGCTCTTTATGGGCAGATAATGCAGGTGATATTTATTTTAATAGTGGTAAGGTGGGTGTTGGTACAGATTCACCAGATACAAATTTTGAAGTATCAGGTATAGGAACTTTACGTAATAGAATGACATCTACAGATGCCGGAAGTGTTAGTTTACAATGGATGCGGACTGGAGCTGCAAATACTGATTGGGCATTTACGGCAGGAGAAGGAAGAATGGAATTAATGTATTCTTCTACAGATTTGACGGGTGGAAGTGTACATACTCGATTGCTTGATGATGGAACGTTAGATGTTGTAAAGGGAATTCGCTCAGGTGATTTGGCTGGAACAGGAGAACGCAACGTTATGGCCGATGCTGACGGAAATTTGATGATTGGGACGGGTGCCGGAGGAAGTTCTCTTTGGGAAGAAGATGAAGATAATATATATAGATATAGTGGAAATGTAGGTGTTGGTGTTAGTAATCCTGAAAAGAAAATGCATGTTGGAGGAGATCTCTTTATTCAGACTAATTTGGGGGAATTAGTAATGGGTTTTCCGGAAAATGGGAATCAATGGCAACTTAGTACACGTAATCAGGGCGCAACTTTACAGTATAGGTTTAAAGAAAGTGGTTCCAATAGTTGGTTCGCACATTTTAGAATGCATAAAGGAGGGGAATTTCAATTTGGTGATATTGCAGATGTCTCTTCATGGGCACATATTCGAAATAACTCAACTGTGCTTAAGCCCTTGTTAAAATTAGACGAGGAAGGGAATGATTATGCAAGATTAGAATTTACCAATAATGCAGCAAACGGTGCTTTCTGGCACGTAGCGGGTTTGCCCTCCGCCAATGCTAGTGATGCAAAGCTTAATTTTTATTTTCGTAATGCTAGTGGAGCTGCGGATAGAATGACAATTACAGGAGATGGTAGGGTAGGTGTCAATACCAGTAGTCCCTCTGCAAGATTAACTATCAATCAAGCTAGTCAATCTGTGGGTAGTGGCTTGAGCTTTCGTGATGGTACTGCAAATCTAGATTGGCACATTACCCATGGTTATGGCTTAAGGTTTCATTATGGGGGCACATTAAAAGCTCTTATAAATGCCAGTACAGGGGCTTATACTGTTGGTTCCGATAGACGACTTAAAACTGATATTAAGCCTTTGCCAGGCGTTTTAGATAAAGTTTCTCTTCTTAAGCCATCAACGTATGTCTACAAGGCAGATACAACAAGAACAAAAACTTTAGGACTTGTAGCTCAAGATGTGCAGCCATTATTTCCTGAGCTAGTCAGTAAAAGTGACGATGATGGTATGCTCGGAGTTAATTACTCGGGTTTTAGTGTTGTGGCGTTACGAGCAATTCAGGAACAACAAGCTGTAGTTCAAGAACAATCAGAAAAAATATCCAATTTAGAAGAAAGATTACGTAGACTGGAAGCTAGAATTGGTAAATAATCGCCCTTTTGTAGATTACAATTTTAAACCAAAAAGTATATTAAAAACATACTTTTTGGTTTAATTTTTTGTATTCAACTTTCATGTAAAATTTACGTTAACTGTCGATCCTCGTTAACGTCAGTGTATATACAATGCGAGCATACATTTCAACAATTTGTGTTAAAAACTTTGTGGCCGAAATGATCGAACAGCACGCATATTTTGGTGCTTTTTTGCCATCTTTGTTATCCCATCACAAGGGGAGAATTTTCTTCCCAATACACGAATTTTTTAAAAATAATTTAATATGTCCGCAGCTTTAGAGCCTATTTTGGAAGAAAACAACGACCGCTTTGTAATCTTTCCTATTAAACATCATGATTTATGGGAATGGTACAAGAAATGCGAAGCCTGTTTTTGGACGGCTGAGGAAATAGACCTTGGTGAAGATTTAAATGACTGGAATAATAAGCTGAGTGATGACGAGCGTTACTTCGTGAAGCATATACTTGCCTTTTTTGCAGCTTCGGACGGTATCGTAAACGAGAATTTGGCAGAGAACTTTGTTAGTGAAGTGCAATATGCCGAAGCTAAGTTTTTCTACGGGTTCCAGATTATGATGGAGAATATACACTCGGAGACCTATTCGCTTTTGATTGATACTTACGTAAAGGATGAAAAGGAAAAGAACCTTCTTTTTAGAGCAATAGAAAACTTTCCTGCCATTAAGAAAAAGGCAGATTGGGCATTGAATTGGATCGAGTCTCCAAGTTTTGCAGAAAGGTTGATAGCCTTTGCAGCTGTTGAAGGTATATTCTTCTCCGGTGCATTCTGCTCTATTTTCTGGTTAAAGAAAAGAGGTTTAATGCCAGGGCTTACTTTTTCCAATGAGTTGATTTCAAGAGATGAAGGTATGCACTGTGATTATGCGGTACATCTTCATAACAAACACTTGATCAATAAAGTTCCAAAAGAACGTATTGCCGAGATTTTGACCAATGCATTGGATATTGAACGTGAGTTCATTACAGAGTCGCTTCCGGCAAGTTTAATTGGGATGAACTCAAAATTAATGACACAATACCTAGAATTTGTAACGGATAGGCTTCTTGTGGAGCTGGAGTGCGATAAAGTGTACAACGCAACCAATCCGTTTGATTTTATGGATATGATTTCCCTACAAGGAAAGACCAACTTCTTTGAAAAACGTGTTTCTGAATACCAAAAAGCGGGCGTTTTGAACAAGGATAATGATGAGGACGCACAGAAAATAAGCTTCGACGCAGATTTTTAGATAATATATAAAATAGAGGACCCTTTCTCAGAAAGGGTTTTTGTTCCCAATTTTAAAATTGTTAATTTTTTTAACAATTCAGCATAAACAAACCAACGTATCACACCCCACTAAAAAAGTATTCACATGTTTGTAGTTAAAAGAGACGGCAGAAAAGAAGTGGTCATGTTCGATAAGATCACGGCCCGAGTAAGAAAGTTATGTTATGGCCTAAACGGGCTTGTAGACCCTTTAAAGGTTGCTATGCGCGTTATAGAAGGATTGTATGATGGTGTAACCACATCTGAGCTAGATAATTTAGCGGCGGAGATTGCGGCCACTATGACCACGACCCACCCGGATTATGCAAAGTTAGCAGCCCGTATTTCGGTGTCAAACTTGCACAAGAATACTAAAAAGTCGTTCTCAGAAACAATGAAGGACCTTTATGAGTATGTAAACCCACGTACGAACAAAGAGGCGCCACTTTTATCCGATGAGGTCTATAAGGTAATTTCGGAAAATTCGGAAAGGTTGGACTCCACAATTATCTATAACAGAGATTTTGGATATGACTACTTCGGTTTTAAAACACTTGAGCGTTCGTATCTTTTAAAATTGAACGGAAAGATTGCAGAGCGTCCTCAACACATGCTTATGCGTGTTTCCGTAGGTATTCACCTAAATGATCTGGATGCGGCCATTGAGACGTATGAGCTCATGTCCAAAAAATATTTCACCCACGCTACACCTACACTTTTTAACTCAGGAACACCAAAACCACAGATGTCTTCTTGCTTCTTATTGGCAATGAAAGATGATAGTATAGATGGTATTTATGATACGTTAAAGCAAACGGCTAAGATTTCTCAGTCTGCTGGTGGTATTGGTCTATCTATACATAATGTACGTGCAACAGGCTCTTATATTGCAGGAACAAATGGTACGTCTAACGGTATAGTTCCTATGCTACAGGTGTTTAATGATACGGCACGTTACGTAGATCAAGGTGGTGGAAAGCGTAAAGGAAGCTTTGCTATTTACATGGAGCCATGGCATGCAGATATTTACGCATTCTTAGATTTGAAAAAGAACCATGGTAAAGAAGAAATGCGTGCACGTGATCTTTTTTATGCCATGTGGATTTCAGATTTATTCATGAAAAGGGTAGAGGCTAACGAAGATTGGACGTTAATGTGTCCTAACGAATGCCCAGGATTGTTCACACACCACAGTGAAGAGTTTGAAGCATTATATACCAAATACGAAGCGGAAGGAAAAGGAAGAAAAACCGTTAAGGCTCGTGAACTTTGGGAAAAAATATTGGAGTCTCAAATAGAGACCGGTACACCTTACATGTTGTACAAAGATGCGGCTAACCGTAAGAGCAACCAGAAAAACTTAGGTACTATACGTTCTTCTAACTTGTGTACCGAGATTATGGAATATACCTCTCCGGATGAGGTAGCGGTATGTAACTTGGCATCCATTGCTTTGCCAATGTTCATTAAGAATGGGGCCTTTGATCATAAAGAACTGTTCAAGGTAACCAAAAGGGTAACCAGAAACTTAAACCGTGTTATAGATAGAAATTACTATCCGGTAAAAGAAGCGGAAAACTCCAATATGCGTCACAGACCAATTGGTCTTGGAGTACAGGGGCTTGCTGATGCTTTTATTCTGTTGCGTTTGCCTTTTACAAGTGACGGTGCCAAGAAATTGAACCAAGAGATTTTTGAAACCTTATATTTTGCTGCTGTTACCGCTTCTATGGAAATGGCAAAAGAAGAAGGAGCATATTCTACTTTTGAAGGTTCGCCTATTTCTCAGGGAGATTTTCAGTTCAACCTTTGGGGTATTAAGGACGAAGAACTATCAGGAAGATGGGATTGGAATAAACTGCGTAAGGAGGTTAAGAAAAACGGAGTTCGTAACTCACTTTTAGTAGCGCCTATGCCAACAGCTTCAACGTCTCAGATTTTGGGTAACAATGAATGTTTTGAGCCTTATACTTCTAATATTTACACGAGAAGGGTGCTTTCTGGTGAGTTTATTGTGGTAAACAAACATTTATTGGAAGATTTGGTAAACCTAGGTCTTTGGAACGAGAACATGAAGCAAGAGTTAATGCGTGCAAACGGTTCTATCCAACATATAGAAACCATACCACAGGACATACGTGACTTGTACAAAACGGTTTGGGAGCTTAGTATGAAAGATATTATAGACATGAGCCGCCAAAGAGGATATTTCATTGATCAAAGTCAGTCTTTGAACTTGTTCATGGAAAACGCAAACTATTCTAAATTGACCTCAATGCACTTTTATGCATGGAAAAGTGGCTTAAAAACAGGTATGTATTACTTGCGAACTAAAGCTGCTGTAGATGCTATTAAATTTACATTGGATAATAGCAAGAAGAACGCTGCTCCGGTAAGTGTTGCTGCAGAAGCAGAGGCGGCCGCAACTACACCGCCAGTAGAGGCAGCTGTTGCAATGGAAGTGAACACTACTTCTAGTGCGCCACAGGCACAGGCAGAGTTGGACATTCAACCAATGACTCCTGAAGAAATGAAAGAAATGATTGCTCGGGCCAAAGAAGGTCAAGCAGATGACGATTGCTTAATGTGCGGTTCTTAATCAAAGAAGTTTTTATACTTATAAAACCCTGTCCGTTTGGTCAGGGTTTTTTTATGCGTATTTCGGATGGATTTTAATAACCCATTAAGGATGTATGCTTTTCTATAATAGAGCAAAGTTGGCCCTAAACAGGAACGGCTTAGTCACAATAGGTTAAAGGAAAATTTTGAGAAAGTATGGCACAAAAAGGCACTACCTGAGAGGTAATGCTATATACATGGGAAATGACTATTTCTCCAAGTACGGTCTTGCTACTACAGAAAAGACGTATGCAGCAATATAAACGATCAGTATGATAATATATTTGTCCATTGTGCCCCAATAAAACGTTGTTCACTATATACGTAGTAAAAAGGATGAAAAGATTACATAAAAGTGACAAAAACTTAAAAAATTGGGAGATTTTTAAGATAAAATCGCACTTGTAAAGCGATTTTTCCGTTTTTGTGCGTAAGATAGCATCATCATGGAGTTAAGAAATTCCATTGATGCGATATTCAAAGCTTTGCCTTCAATCTAATTATTTACTTGCTTTCGTTTAAAATAATGAAACGCAAGTTTAGATAAAAGCATTAGCGATGCGTAGGCGATAAGTAGGTATATGTATGAGGTCATATAAACTAACGCCTTCACTAGAAGGTATCTTACCTCTTTAGTATGTAGAAGGTCGAAAAAGGTCAAAAAACTCGTTAAAATGCACGATTTGCATCAATATGCCGATGAAACACCCCTTTTTTACTTTTGAAGATTGGATTTGAAGCAAAAAGTAAGTCCTACTTTTTTTAAAAGTAGGACCTATCAAATAAAGACTTTATGTTTTACAGGAATGAATCCTCTTGAATATAGGCGTCAATAACGGCTTGCTCTCCTGCTTTTCCGTCTTTGGAGTTGCCATGTTCCATACCAAGTACCCCTTTAAAACCTTTTTCGTGTATCCATTTAAATACATTTTTATAATTGATTTCCCCTGTAGTGGGCTCTTTACGCCCCGGATTGTCACCAATTTGAATATAGGCTATTTCATCCCAAGTAAGGTCCATATTATGGATAAGGTGCCCTTCTGTTTTTTGCATATGGTAGATATCGAACAATATTTTACAGGCCGGACTATCAACTCCTTTACAAATCATATAGGTTTGGTCCGAGTTCTGTAAGTACAGGTCAGGTGAATCGG
Organism: Zobellia sp. 1_MG-2023; assembly: GCF_030549125.1. Classification (NCBI taxonomy): domain Bacteria; kingdom Pseudomonadati; phylum Bacteroidota; class Flavobacteriia; order Flavobacteriales; family Flavobacteriaceae; genus Zobellia; species Zobellia sp. 1_MG-2023. The sequence continues at coordinate 7,020 of NZ_JAUOSY010000008.1, forward strand.
ATAGGGGTTCCAGAACCATCGTAAGCCCATGAGGTTCTAAAATCTCGGCACCTCTTTTCAAAGCTTCAATTACATTGCCATCTTGTACACCAATAGGTAGTTTTCTTTCAAATCCACCGGGTACAACGGTCATCCATTTGGCATTGACACGTTTTGCAGTTTCCACGGCTCTTTTACATCCATCTAAAAAAATATCAATATATTCTTGTTTTCCGGCGGCTAGCGTATTTTTCATGTTGCCCCCTTTGTCTATAACAAAAACACCCATGGTCATACCTCTTTTGGCCAAGGTTTCGCCCATTTTGGTCTGTAGGGCTACATCTCGCTTCATCATACCGTTATCTTCAAAAGCGGTAAAACCTTGATCGGCCATAAAGTTGATCTGATCAATAGGGTCTTCGCCCGCTAATTCTTTGAACATACCCAAATGTGGGGCATATTTAAGATTGAACTTATGAGGTTTAACAAGATTGTTAGTTGGGCTGGAGTAGGCAAAATTGCCTCCTAGTGAAATGGCTCCACCGGTAAGGGCGGTTTTTTGAATGAAGTTTCTTCTTTTCATTGTGTATATAGGTTGGATGAGTAATCGTAAAATAGAAAAGAGCCGCAAGTAAACAGTAATTTACCAGCGACTCTTCAATAGGCTCTATTGCTTTATTAAAGCGACCAAGCTTTGCCGCCTGTCAGCTCTTGCGTGTCCGCGCAAGCAATATATTCTCCGGGAACAGGTAAGTAGGCCAGGACCTTCTCACCAACATATTCAGAAGTTTTGTAACCCCAAATAGTCATTCCTCTAAGGTTGTTTGCAAAAGCAAAGCGAGCAATACCGTCATCAAGTAGCGCTTCTTTACCCTCGGCCACAGCCTCGTTGTATTGTTTTATAGATTCAAAGTTCTGTACTTCATCCTCTTTGGTGACTTTTAAGGATTCGGCAAGAACCGGTTCTAAATCTTCGGCAGTTAAGTCTGCTCCTTTTTCTTTTCCGGAATCTTTCAACGCCTTTTCAATAAATCGGTCCATAGACATTTTAAGGAAATCTTGTTGACCTTTTTCCATAACCTGATCGGCAAACCGATCAATGAAAATATTTACTTGAGTTTCCGAAGCGGAAGGCGTATCTGTTTTAGGAAGAATGATATCAACTAATTTAGTCAATACCGCCCCTTGGTCTTTTGTAAAAAAGTCTGGGGTCCATTCAAGTACGGTCTCGTTTTTGCAACTTTGAACAATGCTGAGCAGAGTTGGGGTGGCTACGGTGTAACCCAGTGCCATACCCATATTCTTGAGTGCTTTTCTCCTATCCATTATATATTTCCTTTTTTAAGTTCGTTTACGGCGTGGTTAGCAGCTCTTGCTGTAAAGGCCATATAAGTTAAAGATGGGTTTACACAACTCGCAGAAGTCATGAACGAACCATCTGTTACGTAAACGTTTGGTACATCATGTATTTGGTTGTTGCCGTTCAATACAGATGTTCTACGGTCTCTACCCATACGTGCCGTACCCATTTCATGAATACCTAGACCTAAGCCTGTTTCGCGATCATGACCTTTAACGTCTTTTACTCCTGCTTTTTCAAGCATTTCAATAGCAGACTGCATCATGTCTTTACGCATGTTCAATTCGTTTTCCTTAAAACCGGCATCAAAAGTTACGGTTGGTAATCCCCAATCATCCAATTTATCGTAATCAAGGGTCATGCGGTTATCTTCGTAAGGAAGTACCTCTCCAAAACCACCAATACCAATGGTCCATCCGCCTGGTTTTAAAATAGCATCTTTTAGGTCTTTACCATAGGATAGTTCCGCAACTAGTTCTTCCCAATCGCCTCTACTTGCGCCACCTTGATAACCAAACCCGCGCTTGTAGTCTTTTCTATTGGTGTCTCCTCCTAAGTTTCTAAACCTTGGAATATAAACTCCGTTAGGTCTTCTACCTTTATAATATTTGTCTTGAAAACCATCAAATTTACCTGAGGCACCAACACCTAGGTGGTGGTCCATAATATTACGGCCCAATTGGTCCGAGTCATTACCCATGCCGTTAGGGAAACGGTCAGATTTTGATTGCATTAAAATTGATGTAGAAGCTATGGACGAAGCACAAAGGAAAATAACCTTTGCTTTAAATTCGTACGCCTCTTTGGTAACACGATCTATAACTTTTACACCAGTTGCTCTTTTTGTTTCTGGGTCATAAATAACCTCATGAACAATTGAATCTGGGCGTAGCGTCATATTTCCTGTTGCTTCGGCAGCAGGTAACGTAGAGGAAAGGCTACTAAAGTAACCTCCAAAAGGACACCCTCTAATACATCTATTTCTGTATTGACATTTGGTACGTCCATCAAAGTTTTTAGTTCCTGTAATATGGGCAACTCTACCAACGGTTACGGCACGACCATCAAATTCCTCACCTACTTTTTCCTTAAAGTGCTCTTCCACACAATTAAGTTCCATTTGTGGTAGGAAGTTACTATCCGGTAGTTGTGGAAGGTTTAGCGCCTCGCCACTAACACCAATGTAATCTTCAACTTTTGCGTACCAGGGTTCTATATCTTTATAACGTACCGGCCAATCTACGGCAATACCATCTTTTTTATTTGCTTCAAAGTCAATGTCGCTCCAGCGGTAACTCTGGCGCCCCCATTGTAATGAACGTCCACCTACGTGATAACCTCGCATCCAGTCAAAACGCTGTATTTCGTTATACGGATGTTTAAGATCGTTTACGAACCACATTTTACTTGCGGCATTGGTGGTATAGCCGGTTCGGTTCTGTTTTTCCTGTTTTGCGATGTCCTCTTTTGTTGGTTTTCCTCCGTTAGGGAAATCCCAAGGGTCCATGTTCGCAGTTTCATAGTCTTCGATGTGCTTCACCATACGTCCGCGCTCCAGCACCAAGGTTTTTAGTCCGGCCTCGCACAGCTCTTTTGCTGCCCAGCCACCACTTATACCTGTACCCACCACAATCGCGTCGTAAGACTCTTGCTCTTCGTTGTAATAAAATTTGCTCATGTACAAAATTGTTTAGTCCATAAATTTATTAAATATTAAATTAATTTTCTACATTTATTCGCTATACATCTTGTTAAGGTGACACATTTGCAGGTGGTCTATCCTCAAATCCTTAAAATTCAATAAACTAATCTTACATAATGAAAAGAAGAAACTTTATAAGGAATAGCTCTCAGGCCGGTTTGGCACTTTCAATTCTAGGTGTTGCCGCTTGTAAAGAGACTAAAAAAAGTGAAAAAGTTGGTGATGTAGCTCCTGAAACGGAAGAGACAATGGCAGAACCTTTCTTTAAATTGTCTTTGGCGCAATGGTCTATTCATAGAATGATAAAAGAGGATGGTGTAGATCCTTATACTTTTGCGGAAAAAGCGAAGAATTGGGGTTTTTCCGGTTTGGAATATGTTAGTCAATTATATAATCCTGAATTAGCGGATGCCGGTTATTCAGATGAGGCTATGGCCGCCTTTGTTGAAAAATCCAATGCAGAGGCTAAAAAACACGGAATGCAAAATGTCTTGATCATGATTGATGGTCAAGGAAACCTTGCCGTAAGTGATGAAAAAGAAAGAAACGAAACCGTAGAAAAACATAAAAAATGGGTAGATGCAGCAGCTGCAATGGGCTGCCATTCCATTCGGGTAAACCTTAACGGCAGCAGTGAGCCGGAGGAGTGGAAGAAAAACTCCATAGATGGCCTTACCAAACTGTCTACCTATGCCAAAACAAAGAACATTAATATTTTAGTAGAGAACCATGGTGGTCTGTCTTCTAACGGAGCCATGCATGCAGAGGTTATGAAAGCCGTGGCAATGGATAATTGCGGGACACTTCCTGATTTTGGAAACTTCTGTATTACACGCAAACAAGGAAGTCGCGATTGTGAGGTTATGTATGACAAATACAAGGGTGTAAAAGAATTAATGCCGTATGCCAAGGCGGTCAGTGCCAAAACGCATGATTTTGATGCCGATGGAAACGAAACCGACATAGACTATGTTAAAATGCTCCAAATGGTAAAGGACAATGGATATACCGGTTTTGTTGGTGTTGAGTACGAGGGCAGCATATTGAGCGAGGAAGAGGGTATCATAGCGACTAGAGAATTGCTATTGAATGCAGCAAAAGAAGTAAGTTAAATTTTAATAGATACCCGTTGCCGTGAAAGTATTTTTCAATCAACTATTCGACTATAATTTCTATTGCAACAAGAAAATAATAGAGGCCAGTACAGCACTTAATGTTGTTCCACAGAATAGCATTGCCCTGTTTTCGGATATTCTGAACATGCACCATATTTATAATGAGCGTATTGCCAAACGTGTGCCTAAATACACATTTGGTCAATTGCACGAAGTAAGTACATGGGGAGATATTCATTATGAAAACCAGCGGAACTCTTTTGATATTACTTCTGAAAGCGAAGATTTTGAGAAGCGCATAGACTATGAAGATAGTAAGGGTGAGTTGCTGATTCATACCATGCAGGACATGCTTTTTCATATCATTAATGAGTCTACCCATTACAGGGCTCTAATAGACATGGACTTTAAAGCGAATGGGCTGGAGCCGCTCAGAACAAATTATATTACCTATAAACATTAGTGCAAATAGCCATGACGGTAAAGATCAAGACACAGCTTTCTATAATGATGTTTTTGGAATTCTTTATCTGGGGCGGCTGGTTCGTTACTCTGGGAATTTATCTTCCAAATACCTTAGGTTCAACAGGAAGTGAAATAGCATTGGCATATTCAACACAATCATGGGGCGCAATTTTGGCGCCCTTTATTATTGGTCTTATTGCCGATAGGTATTTTAATGCCGAACGTATTTTGGGAGCCCTCCATTTAATAGGCGCGGCGCTCATGTATGTAATGTATCAAGCCACGGATTTTTCCGGATTTTTTCCGTTTCTGCTGGCATATATGATTATGTATATGTCAACTTTGGCTTTGGTAAATTCGGTTTCTTTCAATCAAATGAAAGATCCAGCTAAAGAGTTTTCTCTAGTACGTGTTTTTGGAACCGTTGGATGGATAACTGCTGGACTGCTGATAAGCTTTTTTAATTGGGACTCCCAAGAAGGTATAACCCAAGGTTTTTTAAGAAATACCTTTTTAATGGCTTCGGTTTCATCGGCTATATTGGGAATCTTTAGTTTTACATTGCCCAAAACTCCGCCCACGGCAGACAAATCGCAAAAAATAAAATTAGCCGATATTTTAGGTCTTGATGCACTGGCGCTTTTAAAGAACCGTAATTTCTTGATTTTTTTTCTGGCCTCGGTGCTAATTTGTGTTCCATTGGCCTTTTATTACCAACATGCAGGCCAGTTTTTAGGCGAAATAGGAGTGGCCAACCCGGCCGGAAAAATGACTATTGGACAAATTTCGGAAATTCTATTTCTATTGCTCTTGCCGTTCTTTTTTAAACGGTTCGGGTTTAAAATGACCATTGTGGCGGCCATGCTGGCATGGGGTTTAAGATATTTGATGTTCGCTTACGGAGATACCGGAGAATCGGTTTTCATGTTATTGACCGGTATTGCTTTGCACGGGATATGCTATGATTTTTTCTTTGTTTCGGGCCAAATCTATACAGATAGTAAAGCTGGGGCAAAGTATAAAAGTGCAGCGCAAGGGTTAATTACTTTGGCTACTTATGGTGTGGGAATGCTCATTGGGTTTTGGGTGGCAGGTACCATTACCGATGCCTATGTATTAGATGACGGGCAACATGATTGGAGTACCATTTGGTTGTATCCATCAGCTTTTGCGTTTCTCGTGTTACTCCTGTTCGTCATTTTGTTCAAAAATGAAAAAATAGCTTATAAATCATAGTTATTTTATTAAATTCAAACTCTTAAAAAATAAGGAACACAAAAAGACCCTAACAAGGTTTTTTACTAATTAAAAGGATTACAAAATGCCAAAAAAAATCAGACTCGGAATTTTAGGAGGAGGAGGAGACTCTTTAATAGGTGTGCTACATCGTGTAGCATCGCATATAAATGATAACTATCAAATTGTAGGGGCTGTTTTTAACCCGGATTTTGATCAGAATATGGCTTTCGCCAAAGAAATAGATGTGCCTACAGATCGTATCTATAAAGATTTTGATACGATGCTGGAAGAAGAAATGAAGTTGCCAAAAGATGAACGTATTCAGGTATGTTCCGTTCTTACCCCAAACTTTCTTCACTTTCCAATGGCATTAAAATTGTTGGAAAACGGTTTTAGTGTTATTTGCGAGAAACCAATGACTACTACATTGGAAGAAGCTAAAAAACTACAGGCCGCACATGAAAAGGCAGGTACTGTTTTTGCTTTAACTCACACATATACCGGTTACCCAATGGTGCGCCAAATGCGTGAAATGATAAAGAACGGAGAACTAGGCCGAATTCATAAAGTTGATGCGGTTTATTATCAAGGGTGGATCAATGAAATTATCCATGATCAGGAAAAACGTTCATCAGTTTGGCGTTTGGATCCTAAAAAAGCGGGAATCAGTTCTTGTATCGGAGATATAGGTGTGCATGCTTTTAATATGGTAGAATATACCACAGGTCTAAAGATCAAGTCTATTTTGAGCGATTTCAACTATCTGTATGAAGACAACCAGATGGATGTAGATGGAACCGTGCTTATTAGAATGAGCGATCATGTTAAAGGTGTTATTAGAAGTAGCCAAGTTGCTACAGGTGAGGAAAACGGTCTTGGGATTGCCATTTATGGTGAAAAAGGAGCTTTCAGATGGGAGCAGGAGAATCCTAACTACCTTTACGTAATGAGCGATACCAAACCTACTCAAGTGTACAAACCTGGACACGCTTACAATAGTGAGCTTTCTTTAGGTGGAACCAAACTTCCTCCAGGACACCCAGAAGGTATTTTTGATTCTATGGCGAATATCTACCTTGGTGTGGCAAAAGCTATTAGAGGAGAGCAATATGACAGCGGTGAGTATCCAACAATGACCGATGGTGTTCGTGGTATGAACTTCATTGAAGCAACAGTTGAATCTCACAAAAACGGAAATACTTGGGTAGAATTAGAGGACTAGTCTTTCTAAAGTACCTATAAAACAAAACCCCCGAAAGTATTTTACTTTCGGGGGTTTTTATTGTTAATCGATTTGGTTCAAACTAACTCTTATTTCACCGGTTGTATCATAAAACTAAAGGATAGATTGCCCGGTTTAATTTGATATGCTTCATGCGGTAAAAGTCCCCAGCTGTTGTCGCCTCCAACGCCCATTTGGCTATAATCAATATTGATGTTGATGAGGTCTCTTTGAGGAATATCATAGGTGTGGCGCTGTTGCTTTTCCATGCCTTCGTCAAAGTCAGAATTATATTGGTTGTGGGCACTAAACCCAAACAGTTTTGATGCCGAAACTTCAATTCCTTTGCCTTCCGCATTTAAAAATGATACGGTACGGATGTCGGTTCGGTAACCGTTTTCTTGTGGGCGTATGTATTCAAAATACAAGTCCTTCACCTTTGCATTATATACACCAACCAGTGCCGAAGTTTTTCGGTCTTGGTAATTCTCATGTGGCCCTCTACCGTACCAACTTACATTGTCATAGGCTGGGTCTATAATAAAGTTGTTGCCAAAACGGGGCACGATGGGCAAACTACCCTTAATGTTGGAAAGGTCCGTACGCACTAGAATCTCTCCCTTGTTGTTGATTGCATAGGTCACCGTGGCTTCACCTTGTACGGAAGGTAAACTGTAAGTGGCCGTAAGCTGTAAATCGTTTTTTATTTTAAACGGATTCTTGCTCAATTTTACGGCGTCTATAACTTTCTTTCCATCATTGGAATTCAGTTGAAAGCTAGTTAGGTTTTGCGTTACCGTAGCCTCTTTCCATACCTGCAATAATTTTGGCATGTTGTAGCCATAGTCATTATCGGTTGGTGCTCGCCAGAAGTTTACGCTCGGTCCGTTTTTGATTAGATTTCCTTGGCCGTAGTCGAGTGTGGTCAAGCTACCATCGGTACTATTAAAGCCCACTTCAAATCCATCACCTTTAATTTTTACGGTGCCGTCTATATTGGTAACCGAAAGTCCACTGGTTTCCATTTCAAAAACGCTTGGGGTGTAATTGGTAAGTTGAAATTGTTCATAGGCCAACATATAATCTTGGGGTATAAGGGCATCTGCATTTTTAGTAGATGCATAAACATTCAAGAAATATTCGGCTTTATCATCGGTCAATTCCGGTAATTCAATCTGAACTTCTTTAGATCCGTAAGGGGCTATGGCAACATCAGGAATGGTTCCGGCCTGTACCTCAGTACCGTCTTTGAACAATTTCCATGTAAAATTATACTCAGAAAGGTTAGTAAAATCATACTTGTTGGTAATGGTGATTTTACCTGATTTAGGATCCTCAGATTTAAACTTAATATATTGATATACCTTTTTTACTTCGTGAAGCGCTGGGTGTGCAGAACGGTCAGGATTTACCAATCCGTTTAGGCAAAAATTATTATCGTTTTGAAGATGCGATGCGCCAAAATCGCCTCCAAAGGCATAAAATTCTACGCCGTCTTCATTTTTGGTTTTTAGGCCTTGATCTACCCAATCCCAAATAAAGCCACCTTGTAACACATCATACTTTTCAATAACATCCCAGTAATCCTGAAGGTTGCCAACACTGTTTCCCATGGCATGTGCATACTCACATTGAATGAGGGGTCTTTTTGGGTTGTTTTCGGCATATTTAATAGTCTGTTCTATAGTTGCGTACATGGGTGCCTGAATGTCCGTATTGGCGTATTGAGTGGCCCCTTCATATTGCACCGGGCGCGTATTGTCCTGATTTTTGAGCCAGTCATATGTGGCGAAGAAATTTTCTCCGTTACCCGCTTCATTGCCCAAAGACCAAGTAACAATAGAGGTGTAGTTTTTATCACGTTCATACATACGCTTTGTGCGGTCTATATGCATGGCTTTCCACTCCGGTCTATAAGCTGGGTGAATTTTCTTGGCCTCCTCATCATTATCAAGACCTTGGTTGGTGGTGCCCATACCGTGAATCTCAATATTTACTTCATCAACCACATAGAAACCATATTTGTCCGCCATGCGGTAGAAGAACTCATTTTTAGGATAATGACTGCAACGTATGGCGTTTAAGTTGTTGCGCTTCATTACCTCCATATCTTTAAGGGTTACCGCCCTACTGATAACATGACCCGTGTTTTCATCATGGTCATGAAGGTTGGCACCTTTAATAAGTACAGGTTGGCCGTTGACCAAGAACTGATTGTTCTTAATTTCAATTTTTCTGAAGCCTATTTTTGAACTTACGGCTTCGGTAACTTCTCCTTTTTTATTTTTAAGAGCGAAAAGCAAAGTGTAAAGGTTCGGTTTTTCGGCATTCCAGGTTTTTATGTTTTCCAGGTTTTTTTCAAAGTTTACCTCGGCTGACTTTCCACTGAAAACCACATCTTTCTCTTCGGAATAAAGTTCCTTGTCGCCGTCCAAAAGTTGCACGGTAACTTTATAGCCTTTGGCTTTTTTGGCTGTATTTTCAAGTTCAAGATTCACTTTTAAAAGACCGTCCTTATAATTATTCTGCAAGTCGGCAATAGCGCGGTAGTCTTTAATGGTGGTTGCTTTGGTGGCATAGAGATAAACATCCCGGTCAATACCGCTCAGACGCCAAAAGTCTTGGTCCTCCATATAGCTGGCATCGGACCAGCGTAAAACTTGTACGGCCAAGGTGTTCTTTCCGGGCTGTATGTATTTGGTAATATTGAATTCGGCTGGGGTTTTACTGCCTTCGCTGTACCCCACTTTTTGTCCGTTTACCCAAACGTACATAGCGCCACTAACGCCTCCAAAATGTAAATAGATAGTCTTCCCGTTCCAGTCCTCCGAAATGTCAAAATCACGCTTATAACTTCCTACGGGGTTTTGATCATGAGGAATAAAAGGAGGATTCTTTGGGAATGGATATACAATATTAGTGTAGATAGGGGTTCCGTGTCCTTCAAGCTCCCAATTGGACGGTACGGGAATGGTGCTCCATGCGGAAGTGTCAAAACTTGCGTCTTGAAAATTAAGAGGTCGTGACATTACATTATCGGCATAATTAAAAAGCCAATCTCCATTTAAGGATGCATAGAAAGGGGAGTTTTCCCAACTGTCATTTTTTAATGCATTTTGGGTGGTTTCGTATCGATAAAAAGAAGCTGTAGGTGCTTCACGATTAATTTGAAATATTTCAGGATTTTCCCATTCCGGATTCTCCCATTTTGGAGCTTGACCTTGTACGGAAATACACAGAAATAATGTAAATAAAGAAAGAGTTAAGCCTAACAGAGACTTTTTTGGCGTTGAGATGCGCATAGTTGAGTTTGTTTACATTTATGTCGTACAAGGTAAACAAACTTTAGAATAAACCAGTGTCAAGTAATATGATATAGAATAGGCCCAATAGCGGCCTATTTTATGGAAAAGTAAGTTTAGATAATGGAATTTACCGATCAAAAACCATTTTGAACTCTTGACAGACAATAATCATGCTTTCGTTGGGCTTGCGGTTAAAAGCGGCCAATTCCTTAGTGTAATAGTCCCAATGCACTTTTTTCCAGTAGGCTAAGCTCTTATCGCCCTCACCTTCTAAACGGGCATACGCTTCATCAATACTAAAATACGGTCTTAGTTTTACGGCCGTGGTTCTAACAATGCATTGTGCTTCCCCTTCCCAGTCCGTAACAATCATAAAATCACCAATCTTTGGCAGAGGTTCTTTCATATACTGTAATCCCAATAAACTGGGAGATGTGGCACGTTTGATGCCTTTTTTTACCAGAGCGGCGCATTCGTTGGCATCCAATTCGTTATTACAAAAGTGAACTACTTTGGGAGCGTCTACAAAAGCATGTTCTAGGTGCTTATCCAAATAATCTCCCCATAAATTTCGGGCTGAAGCGTTTTCCATATAGTTATTGCGGTTAGCTAATTTTTCACGCTATACGTGAGAAACATAGTTCAACAAGATACGAACGACTAAACAATTTTAGTGATATTTTAGAATATCAGGTTGATTTATCGGTCGTTATACATCATTATGAAAATTTTCCGGCTTTAAATTGTTCTGCGGCGTGGTTGGCCGCCCTTGCAGTAAATGCCATATAGGTCAACGAAGGATTAACACAACTAGATGATGACATAAAAGCGCCATCCGTAACGTATACATTAGGCACGGTATGAACTTGATTGTTTTTATTGATAATAGAAGTTTTAGCACTGTGCCCCATACGTGCACCACCCATCTCATGGATGCCTAAACCGGGACCGGTGGTTTCATCATAAGATTGAACATCCTTAAAGCCAGCTGCTTCAAACATTTTTACAATCTCTTTTTTAATGTCTTCACGCATGTTGTACTCGTTTTCTTTAAACTCAACATCAAAATCTAATTGAGGGAGGCCCCATTTATCTTTTTTAGTTTCGCTCAAGGTTACTCTGTTGTCATCATAGGGCAAGAACTCCCCAAAACCGGTAACCCCAATTTGCCAGTGACCTGGTTTTAAAATAGATTCCTTAAGTTCTTTGCCATAACTCATTTCTGCAATGGAAGCTGACCAATCCTCCCTACTGGCGCCACCTTGATAGCCAAAACCACGCAAGTATCCTTCGCGTTTGGTCTTTTCGTTTAGGTTAACAAATCTAGGAATGTAAAAACCGTTAGGTCTTCTACCTTGATAATATTTGTCTAAATGTCCGTCTACGTTAGCAGAGGCTCCCAGTTTATAATGATGGTCCATAATACCACGACCAAGTGCATCGGAGTCATTACCCAGGCCGTTGGGAAACCGTTTGCTTTTAGATTGTAAAAGAATACCAACAGATGCCATTGCGGACGCGCAAAGGAAAATCACTTTTGCTTTAAACTCCATTTTTTCGTTGGTTTCGGCATCAATAATCTTAACCCCGGTGGCTTTTTTGGTAGTATCATCATAAACCACTTCGTAAACAATAGAATTGGGTCTTAAGGTCATATTCCCGGTACGTTCTGCGGCAGGTAGTGTAGAGGAGTTGCTGCTAAAGTACCCGCCAAAAGGGCAACCTCTCCAGCATCTGTTCCTATTTTGACAAGTTCCCCTGCCTTCAAAATCGGCTTCAGGATCGGTAATATGCGCTGCACGCCCAATGGTAATCAAACGTCCATCTTCAAATTTCTCAGCAACGGAAGCCTTAAAATCTTCCTCAACACAGTTTAAGTCCATTTTTGGCTGAAAAATACCATCAGGTAAATGCGGAAGTCCTAAATTTTCACCGCTAACCCCAATATACTTTTCAACTTTGTCATACCAAGGGGCAATATCCTTATAGCGTACAGGCCAGTCAACACCAATACCTTCTTTTTTATTCGCTTCAAAATCAAGATCGCTCCAGCGGTAACTTTGTTTGCCCCAAGTTAAAGACCTACCGCCTACTTGGTAACCTCTGATCCAATCAAAACGTTTGGTTTCTACATAAGGGTGATCAAGGTCGTTCACAAAAAAGTGCTTAACATCTTCTTTGGGCGCCCAACCTACTCTAGATTGTACATGGTATTTTTCTTTGTCTTCTTTAGAAAGTTCTCCTTTTAGTGGGTAGTCCCAAGGATCATCGTTCATGGTGGTGTAATCTACTACGTGCCGTACCATAGGGCCCCGTTCAAGTACCAAGGTTTTTAATCCGTTCTCACATAATTCCTTAGCGGCCCATCCGCCACTAATTCCGGTGCCGACAATAATAGCGTCGAATATTTCTTCTTTATTCACGGTCTTATTTCTTGTATTAAACGTGTTGTATTCCCTATATTTATAACTTCTCTAGAAGATGACATTTTGAGATGTTTACAAATTTAAATATAGGGTTTTTCTTTATAGGGAATTTAAAAAAAAGGAAGCCCAGTACTAAAGACAAATAATAACAGCATGAAAACAATTAAAGGACCTGGCGTTTTTTTAGCGCAATTTGTAGACAATAAAGCTCCGTTCAATACGCTGGACGGTATGTGTAAATGGGCTGCGGATTTAGGTTACAAAGGAATTCAGATTCCTACTTGGGAGAGTTTTTTAATAGATTTGGATAAAGCTGCCGAAAGTCAGGATTATTGCGATGAGCTTAAAGGAAAAGTAAACTCGTACGGTCTAGAAATCACGGAACTTTCCACTCACCTTCAGGGGCAATTGGTAGCGGTTCATCCGGCGTACGACCTCATGTTCGATAATTTTGCACCCGATGCTGTAAAGAATAACCCAAAAGCACGTACGGAGTGGGCGGTAGATGTAGTTAAAAAGGCGGCAACGGCAAGTAGAAGATTGGGACTTAACGCGCATGCTACTTTTTCAGGGGCCTTACTTTGGCATACATGGCACCCATGGCCACAAAGACCAGCAGGTCTTGTAGAAATGGGCTTTGAAGAATTGGCTAAGAGATGGATGCCGATTTTAAATCATTTTGATGAGCAAGGTGTAGATGTTTGTTACGAAATTCACCCTGGTGAAGATTTACATGATGGCGATACTTTTGAGCGTTTTCTTGCTGCAACAGGCAATCATAAGCGCGTAAATATCCTTTATGATCCAAGTCACTTTGTTTTACAACAATTAGATTATATAGAATACATAGACCACTATCATGAATTTATAAAGTCATTTCATGTTAAGGATTCTGAATTTAACCCAACCGGAAAGAAGGGTGCCTTTGGGGGGTATAATGACTGGGGCGATCGTGCCGGTAGATACCGTTCTTTGGGTGATGGTCAAATCGATTTTAAAACCATTTTCTCCAAACTTACGCAATATGGCTGCGATGTTTGGGCGGTAATGGAATGGGAGTGTTGTATTAAGAGCCCTGAGCAAGGTGCTCGCGAAGGAGCAATTTTTATTCAAGACCATATTATTGAGGCAACGGAGAAAACTTTTGATGATTTTGCAGGTGCTGCAGTAGACAAAGAAATGCTTAGAAAAATATTGGGTACCTCATAATTGAAGGAACCCCATTAAGCTATAAATAATATAAAACGATTCTCTTGTTGAAAAGGCCAGGGAATCGTTTTTGTTTAATACTAAAAACAAAGACTCATGAAAAATTTACTATTAATCGTTTGTATGGCGACTGTTGTTTTCAGTTGCAAGGATAAAGCTGAGAAAACCCAGAAAGAAATGGAATCTGAGCGTATAGCCGAAGCGGAAGCGGAGAAACCACCGAAAGAGTGGACCCTTCTCTTTGACGGTTCTTCTTTTGATGGTTGGAAAGAGTATAACAAAGACGGTGTTTCCGAGAACTGGAAGATAGAAGACGGGGCCATGGTTTTTTATCCTCCTGCGGACAGAAAAAAAGGAGATGCATTTAACCTTGTTACAGAAAAGGAGTATACAGATTTTATTCTTTCGTTGGAATGGAAAATTTCAGAAGGAGGTAATAGCGGGGTGTTTTGGGGCGTAAACGAAACCCCTGAATTATCCGAAGCTTACCAAACGGGTCCGGAGGTGCAGGTTTTGGATAACGAAAAACATCCGGATGCTAAAAATGGCACTACTCATCAAGCAGGGTCGTTGTACGATATGGTGGCGCCCTCAGAAGATGTTACCAAACCTGTTGGGGAATGGAATACCATGGTAATTACGGTAAACCATAAAGAGCAAAAAGGTAGCATTTCCTTAAACGGAACCGATATTGTAGATTTTCCTGTTGGTAATGAAATGTGGAATGTTATGGTGTCCAAATCCAAATTTGCAGATTGGGACCATTTTGGAAAATTCACTACTGGCAAGATTGGTTTGCAAGACCATGGAGATAAGGTCGCTTTTAAAAATATGAAAATTAAGGAGCTTTAGGTTTTAAATAACTTAAACAGCGAGGTTTTATATAAAACTGCTCAAATGGCCCCATCTCATATTTTGAGATGGGGCCATCATTGAATTATAGGTCTAGTTTATGTGTTACAGGGACTTCTACTTTCTGTATTTACGTTATATTTGCCAAAATTCATAGCAATTTATGATTCAGTCCATGACCGGTTTCGGTAAGCACGTTATTCAGCTACCGACAAAAAAGATTACCGTAGAGCTCAAATCCCTAAACAGTAAAAGTCTTGATTTAAATGCACGTATGCCATCGGCCTATCGTGAAAAGGAACTAGAACTACGTAAGACCATTGCAAGTTCTTTAATGCGTGGCAAGGTAGATTTTGGACTGTATTTGGAGCTTACCAGTGGCGAAACTTCCACAGAGGTGAACGAGTTGGCCGTAAAGAATTACATGCAGCAACTAAAGGCCATTGCAGACGGTGATGACATAAAGTTACTGGACATGGCCCTGAGAATGCCAGATTCATTAAAGACTGCCCGTGAGGATATTGATGAGACCGAATATGAGTCCATAAAACTTGCGCTTCAAGAGGCCTTAAAAGAAATAAACAACTTTCGTTCTGAGGAAGGGGAGGTTCTTGAAAAGGATTTTATAGAACGAATTCAAAACTTGCAAGCTTTACTTGATCAGGTAAAAGCTATGGATCCAGACCGTCAGTCCGATGTACGGGAACGTTTGAACAAGGCCGTTCTTGATTTGAAAACAGAATTGGATGCCAATAGGTTTGAGCAAGAATTGATTTACTATTTGGAAAAATATGATATCACGGAAGAAAAAGTACGTTTGGCAAATCACCTTGAGTATTTTGCCAGCACTTTAAAATCAGAAGATTCCAATGGTAAAAAGCTTGGTTTCATTGCTCAGGAAATTGGTCGTGAAATCAATACGATTGGTTCTAAGGCCAATTATGCCCCAATGCAACAGTTGGTGGTTCAGATGAAAGATGAACTTGAAAAGATAAAGGAACAGATGCTCAATGTTCTCTAACGTACCCATACAAATTAAGTGAACTCATGAAAGGCGGTAAACTAATTATATTTTCGGCACCCTCTGGAAGCGGTAAGACAACCATAGTGCGGCATCTTTTAAAGCAAGAGGAACTTAACCTTGCATTTTCGGTATCGGCTACCTCAAGACCCAGAAGGGCCAAGGAAAAAAACAAAGAGCATTATTACTTCATGTCTATTTCTGAGTTTAAGAATCATATAAAGCAGGATGATTTTTTGGAGTGGGAAGAAGTATACCGGGATAATTTCTACGGAACCTTAAAAACGGAAATAGAACGACTATGGGCCGAAGGAAAGAATGTTATTTTTGATATTGATGTAGCAGGTGGCTTGCGGATCAAACGAAAATTTCCGGATAAAACCTTGGCCGTTTTTGTAAAACCACCAAGTGTTGACGAGTTGAAAATAAGACTTAAAAAGCGGAGTACCGAAAGTGAGGATAAAATCAATATGCGTATCGCTAAAGCTTCCGTAGAACTGGCAACAGCTCCACAGTTTGATAAGATTATAAAGAATTATGATTTGGATACGGCCTTAAAAGAAGCTTATGATCTTGTAGCGGATTTCGTAGAAGTTGAAACTAAAGAATCATAGATAGGCAACCCAGATTAGTTTTATAGCTTATGAAAAAGGTAGGTCTCTATTTTGGTACTTTTAACCCTGTACACATAGGTCATATGATTATCGCTAACCATATGGTGGAATCCTCCAATCTGGATGAGGTTTGGTTTGTGGTAACTCCACAGAGTCCGTTCAAGACTAAAAAAACCTTACTTGCGGATAACCATAGATACCAAATGGTTTATGAAGCAACAAAGGATTATCCTAAGCTAAAACCTAGTAAAATTGAATTTGGCCTTCCACAACCCAACTATACGGTTAACACCCTGGTTCACCTACGTGAGAAATACGGAACTGATCATGAGTTTGCATTAATTATGGGTGAGGATAATTTAAAAGGACTTCATAAATGGAAAAATTATGAGGTAATTTTAAGCGATTACAACCTTTACGTCTACCCAAGAATTTCAGAAGGTGAAATTGAACATCAGTTTAAGGGACACGCTAAAATCCATAAAGTAAACGCTCCAATTATGGAAATCTCCTCTACTTTCATCCGCAAAAACCATAAAGAGGGAAAAAATATTCGTCCGTTGTTACCTAACAGTGTTTGGAAGTATATGGATGAGATGAATTTTTATCGATAAAATCAACGCTTCAGTATTTTTTGGTATAATATTAATGTCTACTTTAAGACGTAAGAACCATTCAAATAGGGGATAGCAGAAACGTTTGCTATTAAATGATTAGATAGGATAAGAGTAGTGTAGTAGGTAAAATTAGGAACGAAAAGAGTGATTCTGTTTTGTTTTATATCTGTTTACCGGCCCATTCGTAAGCATCTTCGAGCCTATGAAAAACACCAATTGGTTTTTTAATGAACATTTTCTCTAGGGTCGCAATCATACGACGGTATTTGTTGTCCGATACAATTGCCATACCCATTAGGTTAGGAAACATGTCTACTATGTCCTTATAGCCCATGGGATCCATTGAGTATGAGTTTTTTCTATTGGAGATGTATACGAATGGAGTAGATGTACCGTATACCCGCTTTAAAACCTCAATAGGGCCCAGCGAATTTTCTCTGGTTACATGCACGCCTTCAGCAAACTCACCGACTAAAAAATTAGGAAAGAACCAAAATTTGGCAAAACCAAAATCGTGCTCTTCCAATAGTTTATGCTGTAATGGTAATGATGTCTCCATAGCGTATCTATGAAGGTAAGATACAATTTTAACTTACGAAAACGAACAGGTTGTTATAAAATAAACAAAATGTAACAGCTATTTGGTTTTTAAAGGTAAAGACGTTTCTACTGGTTTGGGTCAAAAATGGTTACATCATATTGAAATTCTTGTGGTTCTGAGTCAATTAGAACATTTTTGATGGTTATGCTGTATGTTCTATCTTCTGTAGGGTTGTTATCAATTTCTGGTACCCAAACTATGGTATTATCTCCATAAATACCCGTAAGTTCTTCTATTTGAACCGGAATTGAATTTCCATTAGCGGCCCTCATTTCAATTTTGGTATCCGAAAAATCGGCATTAGCAATGGAGAACGACCATCTGGAGTAGGCGAGATTAGCTGGTAGGTACCCTTCGGGTGGCCAAGCAATGAATTCCGGTGCATCCTCAGGAACGTTACCCGGGTTTCCTAACACCCAAATAGCATTATACCGACTAGTATTTCCTATGCCTATTTCTTGCAATCTTGGCCATAGTAACCATCTTCTGTGTCCAACAGGATAGTTTTCATTGCCTTGATCACGAATATAAGAGTCTATTGATGCAGAGTTTTTTGTGGAAGTCAATAGGGCATTTGCAGCAGCTTCTTTTCCATCGTTTGTAAAGCAGTTCCAAGATTCAGGTGGAAAGTGGTTTAAAGTGCCATTAGCGTGCATCATAAGTGCTGCTTGCTGAGATTTTTCGCTCTTAGAGATGCGCTCTTCTATGGTGTTGTTTAAGCCAGCGGCTTTGCGGAAATACTGTAATCGCATTAAGATTTTTGCTTTTATAGATTCCGGAACGGTTCCAGGGTCACAAGTTTGCTCGTCTCCGGTCCATGAAACATCTGAAGTAGTATTGCTAGAAGCTAAGTAATAGTCTTCATATAGTTTCTTGGCTTCTGCCCTTGCATTAACATCCAATTTGGTCGTTAATTCTTCTTCCTGTATGGAATCTGTGTCTTCTTTGCTACAGGATAGGAATAGGGAAATACTACATAACGTTGGTATGATATAATTCTTGAAACGCATTAGATAAAGATTTGGGTATCTTTTTACTAACGGTTAAATCTGTGGAAAGGTATTTTTTTTCGATGAAGTGACAACGGAACTAGTGCCGTATTTAACTAGGCAATAGCTCCATAGCGCATTAAACTTTGGTATTGGCGTGTTGGTCGTAGGTTTCCAACAGATTCATAGTGGCCACTAAAAGGTCTTTGGTTTCTAACAATAGACTAAAGTAGAGGGCCGTGTTCTTAGGGCTAGATTCATCACTTCGTGTACGCTCTACCTGCTTATGAATTTTCATATCCACTTTTGCGAATAGCTCTTGTTTGTGAATAATTAGCTCGGTGAGTTTTAAGAAATCCTTCGTTTCAAAAATAGTCTCGATTTCTTTAAAGAGTTCATCTAGATAACCGTCGGTTTCTTTCAAATCCTTGATTTGGTTGAACCTTAGTTTTTTATGATTGTTGTGTACATGCTTATGTCCAGCTTTAGCTATATATTCTAAGGACTGGGTCATGTCTTGCAAATAGCTCAGTATGGAAATATAGAAGTTACTAGTGCTAACACTGGATTCGTCTAGATTTTTAATAAAGTAGAAAATATTGTCCCGTAGGTCTTCTACTTCTTTATCAAACTTGCTTATACCTTTTTTACTTCTCTTAAGTGTTTCTATATCGTGCTTGGCCAGGCCATCAATACTTTGTGTATATATTTTGTTGGCTCTTCTTATGGCTAGGGAGATGTTAGCGGCACTTTCATCAATAACACCAATGATAGAGTTGCTTTCTGCTCTTTCAAGCTTTTGCTCTAGCTTGGTTTCTTTCATTTTTTTGGTGTGCGAAAGGTAATTTTTTCCGATTAGGAAAAAGGCAACGATCAATAGGGCACCAATGGCCCAAATACCTCCTAAATGAATGATATATGCAATAAGAGCAGCAGCTGTAAATGCGCTTATGGCCGTAAAAAACCATCCACCTATAACATTAAGTACTCCGGCTACACGGTAAACGGCACTTTCCGCACCCCAAGCCCTATCTGCCAAAGAACTTCCCATAGCAACCATAAATGTTACGTACGTGGTAGATAACGGAAGCTTCATGGAAGTAGCCAAAGAAATAAGTACACTGGCAACCATTAGGTTAACCGAAGCACGAACCAAATCGAATGCAGGTAAATCCTGTACACGGCTTTTTGGCACGTATACGTAAGGTTTTTCAAAACGCGTGTCCATTTTTTTCAAAAGGGAGTCGGGAATAAGACCTGCTATATTTTCAGATGCCGATATGGTTAATTTTACAATCTGTCTGGATAGAAAATTAGGTTGAAAGCGCTCATCACCTTCGTCTTGTCTAGATAAGTCTACGCTGGTTTTAACCACATTCTTTGCTTTGGAGGAAAACCATAGGGTTACCACCATTATCATACCGGACAATAGTAATAGGTATTGTGGTGTTTGTACGGCAGAGGCTAATCCCTCCATAGTGTATTTATCCGCGTCTATACCTGATGCACTCCATGTAGTGTAGGATTCCATAGCGGCCAAAGGCACGCCAATAAAGTTTACCAAATCATTACCGGCAAAGGCCATGGCCAATGCAAATGTTCCCATTACGATAACTATGGTGTATACATTAATTTTAGTTAGTGTTGAAATCATCCAAGAAACTAAGGTCCACACCACAAAATTGCTCAAAATGAACAAGAACTGTTTGTTGGCGATCATATCTAGTACCTCTGGACTAAAAACAGAAGCACTTTTAAGACCTTTTACAAGGATAAAATAGATGATAGATGTTAGTGCAAACCCTCCAAAAATAGCACCTACCCATTTTGGCTTTTCTTGAAACTTGAAAGATATTAGAAGTCGGGAAACAAATTGAACCAAAGCTCCAATACTAAATGCGATAATTACTGAAAGGAGAATGCCAAGAATAATTTCAGTGGCTTTATCTGTGTTTATGTACGTCCATAAATCCGACACACCGCCTTCGTCACCCAGGATTTTTACCAAAGAAATGGCTACGGCGGCTCCTAAAAGTTCAAAAACTATGGAAACCGTTGTGGAAGTGGGCATTCCCAGAGTATTGAAGAAATCCAATAATAGGATGTCGGTTATCATTACCGCCATGAAAATAATCATGATTTCGGCAAAGACAAAGTGCTCAGGATTAAAAATCCCCTTTCTAGCAACCTCCATCATACCGCTAGATGATATGGCTCCAAAAGCAATACCAACGCTCGCCACAATCATGACCGTCCGGAATGAAACAGCTTTAGACCCTATAGCGGAGTTCAAAAAGTTAACGGCATCGTTACTTACCCCAACTACCAAATCGGTAATGGCAAGTACTGCCAATGCAATAATCATAAAAAGGTAAAGGTTCTCGCCCATCAAAAATAAAATGTGCACAAAAATGCTACTATAATTTATTAATTGCGTTAAAATAAGGTTATGAAGTAACTTTCTGTATCATGACCAATTCAGTAACTTAATTAAATGCAAGAATTTGAGCAGTTATAAACGTAAGACGACCAAGCGTCGTATTTATCGGGTAAATTAGTGTATTTAGGGCAGTTTGGGACTGGAAAATTGTAATAAGATGAAATTTAGTTGTGGTGTTTAGACAATATTTTACAAACTACGTCGTTTTCAATGTAAATTTAATGTTAAGTAATAGTGTTTTTAACGTAAATTTATTTATCTTTGAAATAACAAACAGGTACAGAATCATATTTAAAATCAATACACATGAAAAATTCAATTATACTTTTAGCCCTTTCATTAACAATGGCAATAGGGTATGCCCAAAAAGAAAAGGAAGTAAAATTAAACAAGGAGACCAACTTGGTTGAAGCTACTTATTTTCATGATAATGGAGAAGTGAGCCAAAAAGGAACTTTTGACCTTGCAGGTAAATTACACGGTCAATGGATCAGCTTTGATGAAATGGGAGAGAAAGTGTCCAAAGGAAATTACAATAAAGGTGTTAGAACCGGAAAGTGGTATTTTTATAATGAAGGGACTGTAAAGGAGGTGGAGTTTGATAATAACGTTATTGCTAATGTTATTAATAAGGAGAAAAAATCTGCCGTCGTTTCTAAGGACTAATGCAATTATTGTATGAAAAAAAGGGAGTTTTCACTAAGTGAAAACTCCCTTTTTTGTTTTAACGATAGGATTGGTTAAAATGTGTTACTTTATACTGGTCAATGCAGTTTCTTGGTTTTGCAATGTGCCGTTATCCGTGAAGGACACGTCAGATAGGCTTAAGGTTTTTGCCTGTAATCCTTGTATTACTTCAACTGTATTGTGAGCGGTTACTTCAACCGGAATTTCATGACTTTCATATCCCAAAAAAGTTACTTTAAGAATATAGTTTCCTGGTTCTATATTTGATATTTCAAAATTGCCCCTAAAATTGGTCTGCGTCTTAAATTTAGTATCCTTAATTTGAACGTCCGCAAACAAAAGAGGTTCGTTATTCATTTCCATGTCATAAATAGTACCTCTAATTGCTCCTTCCTCTTGAGCGAAAAGGTTTAGGGTGCATATAAATGCCAGAAAAAATAGTGTCGTTTTCATTGGTTCTTATTTTCTTGGCAAAGAAAACCGTGGTGTGTTAAGTTATGGTTACGTGAAGTTTAAGTGTTGATTTCCTTAAGGTTAAATAATGAGGTGTTCTTATGGCCTTAAAATGATACTAAAATTGAAAAAATGTAACTTGCGAGACTTAAAGAACTGTTATGAATTGGGAAAATTTATTGTCTCTTAAGCGTCAAGGAGATACACACAAAAGGTTGCGGAAAGAGCAAGATGAAACGCGATTAGGATTTGAGGTAGATTACGACCGCATCATTTTTTCCAGTGCTTTTAGAAGCTTACAGGACAAGACACAGGTTATACCCCTTTCAAAGACAGATTTTGTACATACCCGCTTAACACATAGTTTAGAGGTTTCTGTGGTTGGTAGAAGTTTAGGCCGTATTGCAGGGAAGAAAATTCTGGAAAAACATCCCTTCCTAAGTGAAACCTATGGTTATAGATTTAATGATTTTGGGGCTATAGTTGCGGCAGCGGCTTTAGCCCATGATATTGGTAACCCACCTTTTGGACATAGTGGAGAAAAGGCTATAGGTGAATATTTTATTACAGGCAATGGTAAAAAATACCAATCGGTTCTAACTGAAAAGGAATTTCAGGATATAGTTGATTTTGAGGGAAATGCCAATGGTTTTCGTTTATTGTCACAATCTAGGGAAGGTGTTACTGGAGGTTTGCGATTAAGTTATGCGACCCTTGGTGCTTTTATGAAGTACCCCAAAGAGTCACTTCCTAAAAAGCCAACCAAACATATTGCCGATAAAAAATTCGGGTTTTTTCAAACGGAAAAGGAGGCTTTTAAAGAAATAGCGCATGATTTGGGTTTGATACAGACTAGAGACGGAGAAGATATTTCGTTTTCTAGACACCCCTTAACTTTCTTGGTAGAGGCTGCGGATGATATTTGCTATACAATAATAGACTTTGAGGATGGTATTAACCTAGGGCTTATATCTGAAGATTATGCTTTGGAATACCTCATAAAACTGGTAAAAAATTCAATAAATACCAAAAAGTATAATTCTCTAAAGTATAAGGAAGATAGGTTAAGTTACTTACGAGCGCTGGCTATTAATACATTAATAAGTGATGCTATTTCTGTATTTATTGAAAATGAAGATAAAATACTGAACGGTAGTTTTGATAGTAGTCTTCTGGATCAAAGCGCATTTAAGGCCCAGATTGAGGATATCATTTCTTTAAGTGTGGAAAAAATATATCGTTCTCAGGAGGTAATAGAGAAAGAGATTGCGGGTTATAAGATTATTTCGGACATTTTGGATGTATACATAAATGCTCTTATCCGAAAAAAGGAGAACAAGGCATCTAATTATGATACGCTAATGCTCAAGACACTTCCTGAATTTTATAGGGATACGGACAGTTCTATCTACCATATACTCTTGAATACTTGCTGTTATGTGGCTAGCTTATCGGACAGTGCCGCAGTGCATATCCACAATAAAATTATGGGGAAACAACTTTAAAAGGCATAGGAAACCCCAACGCCAAGAAGTTGTTTAAACTGAATTTTGGGTCGGCCTGCATCGGTAATCGTTCCGTTGGCATCCTTTACTTCATCAAAAAGAATATCATCATCATAAATAACCTGAGTACCTATGGTGGTTACAACGTATTTATTGACCTTAAGGTCAAAATTAAGCTCCCAGTCCACATCAATATTTCCAAACTTTTGGAGGTAATCCGTGTACAAGCTCAACCGGTGTTTCAACACCATATTTTTAAATACTTCCTTTTCCAATTGGTTGGTAACCAAGAATCCAAATTCCAAAAATATCTTTTCGCCCTTTTCAACGACATTGCCATCTGCATCCAAAACCGCTTTCTTAACACCAAAAGCACCTTTATTCGCTAATTCTTCGTCCAAAACAAATGTTGCTTTTTGGGTGATAGGTGAGATGTACAGGTTAAACTTTTGGTCTTTGGTAATATATGACGTACCAGCACCTAAAAATGAGTAACCTGGTGCCATAAACCGTGAAATAGGAGATGATCTGTCCGGATATTTATAACCGTTTGAAAATTGAGTGTTGAAGTTGGCTTTCGCCGAATAATACCAATTACTAATTGTGTCTCGCTGAAGCCCGAAAGTAGAACTAAAACGAATGGCATCGTCCGTTTTTCTTAGTTTTTGCTCATCTTGAATGTTGAGGCCGTAACGCATCTCCATATAATTGTCCCATTGAATATACCGAAACTTATAATTTCGTTCAAAACGGGCGTTTCCAAGGGCAGATATGGAATTGTTACCCCCTGCGTTCCAGTTAACAAAGGCAACTTCACTAAAATTGGCACCCAATTTATTTACTTTGGTCCAGAAGGAGGGCACTCTAAATCTGTTAGGCTTTTCATTAAGAGCCTTGGTACGTTTAAAGGAAATAACGGGATTCATTAAATCTACGCTGCGAGGAACGAATTTTATCTTGTCCTGTGTTTTTCTTATCACTACGGTATCAACAATAACCGTGTCAACAACCATAGAATCAATTTCCATTTCGCGGCCTGGAGGCAACGAATCTTGGGTTTGACCAAAAATAGAGGTAATACACACGCTAAATAAAAGAATACATAAGAACGGTGTGGCTGGGGAGTTATTCATTTAATAGCATTTTTATATGTTCTGTTAAACTTATGGGGTCAATTTTAGCTTGTTGGTGCAACTGTTCTACGGTTCCGTGCTCAATAAAGGTATCGCCAATGCCTAGAATATGAATTTTATTTTTATAACCTAATTCGTTAGCAAGTTCTAGGATTGCGGATCCAAAACCACCCATTTTAGAGCCATCTTCAACCGTGATGATGTGTTTATAGCGTTTAAATATATTTATAAGTAAATCTTTATCCAACGGTTTAACAAATCGCATATCTACCTGGCCTATTTTTTCATGCTCCGCAATATCATTTATGACGTCTGCAACCGTATTGCCAATAGGCCCCAAGGTTAATACTACCAGTTCCGATCCGGTTTTTAGTTCTCTTGCCTTACCAATTTCTATTTTTTCAAAAGGCGTCCTCCATTTTTCTTGTACCCCTTTTCCACGAGGATACCTGATCGCTATGGAGTGCTCTAAGCCCAATTGGGCGGTATACATTATATTACGAAGTTCACTCTCGTTCATTGGTGCAAAAATATACAGATTGGGAATGCACCTCAAATAAGCAATATCATAAACACCATGATGAGTAGCTCCATCCTGCCCTACCATGCCGGCCCTGTCCAAGCAAAATACAACAGGAAGATCTTGTATGGCTACATCATGTATAACTTGATCATAAGCCCTTTGTAAAAAGGTGGAATAAATGGTGCAGAACGGGATAAGCCCTTCTGAAGCCATGCCTGCTGATAGGGTTACGGCATGTTGTTCCGCAATGCCAACATCAAAAGCCCTATCCGGTATTTGCTCCATCATATATTTTAGGGAGCTTCCTGTTGGCATAGCAGGGGTTATGCCCACAATATTTTTATTCTTTATCGCCAGTTCTACTAATGTATGGCCAAATACATCCTGGTATTTTGCGGGTTCGTTGGCTAAGACCGGTTTTTTGTATAATTCCCCTGTAAGCTTGTTAAATTTACCGGGAGCGTGGTAAGTTACCTGGTTCTCCTCGGCTTTTTTTAAGCCTTTCCCCTTGGTGGTTATGACATGTAATAATTTTGGTCCGGATACCAATTTTAAATGATTTAATTCATCGATCAATGCCTCCATATTATGCCCGTCTAACGGACCGGTATAATGAAAGTTGAGACATTCAAATATGTTCTCGTCCTTCGCCGTACCCTTTTTTACATTGGTCAAATATTTTTTAAGGGCACCAACACTTGGATCTATACCAATAGCATTGTCATTAAGTATTACCAATACATTGGAATTTGTAGAGCCAAGATGGTTCAATGCCTCAAAAGCCATGCCACTTGCTATGGACGCATCACCAATTACGGCAATATGCTGTCTGCCGTTTTTGTTGTGGAGTTGCGCGGCCATGGCCATGCCTAGAATTGCTGAAATTGATGTAGAACTGTGTCCTGTGCCAAAAGCATCATATTCGCTTTCGGAACGTTTTGGGAATCCACTTATTCCGCCTAATTGCCGATTGGAGTGAAAAATCGCTTTCCTGCCCGTTAATATTTTATGTCCATAGGCTTGGTGGCCCACGTCCCAAATAAGTTTGTCATTTGGCGTATTGAAGACATAATGTAGAGCAATGGTGAGCTCAACTACCCCTAAGCTTGCTCCTAAATGTCCTTCTTTGGTAGCCACAATATCAATTATAAACTCCCTTAATTCTTGGGCAAGTTGGGGAAGTTGGTCCAATGCCAACTTGCGCAAATCTTCGGGGTAGGTAATATGGCTTAAAAGTGATTCCAAATTAGCGATGTAAGTTGCAAAAATAGGTGTTTAGCAGTGCTAAGACAATTCTTTTTGGCACTTCAAAAAAAATCAACAAAAAAATCTTATCTTGTTGAGACCTAACCATTACCAACCAATTTATGCTTTCCCTTTACAAGGTGAGTAATCCTTTGTATAATAGTACGCAATCTAATTTTAAGCCAATTACGGTAGTACTTCTTCAAGGAAACTCACAAAGTTCCGTAGTCTGGAAAAACCAATTATCATCTGATTTGTTCGGTTCTATGCATCTAGCAGCAATGAATTTGCCAGGGCACGGAAATTCTCCTGAACCAGTCTTTGACACATTAGTATGGGTACTAAAAAGTATTAAATTTTCTTTCAAGCTTCATTTTTCTTTGATGAAAATTAATCAATAGTTTTTTTTCGGTCTCGTCCTTTTCGGGGGAGCTGGGCGGGACCATTTTTATAACTTCAAAATTTCATTGTTATAAGGGTTGTGCTAAAAATGGTATTTTTGGCATCAATTAAACTTTAGTACATGTTGCAACCCTTTGATGATACCTATTATATGAAAAAAGCGCTTCAAGAGGCAGAGGCGGCTTATGAAAAAGGGGAGGTGCCCATAGGGGCCGTTATTGTAATTCAAGATCGGGTGATTGCCAGGGCCCATAACCTCACGGAACAATTAAATGACGTTACCGCTCATGCAGAAATGCAGGCCATTACCGCGGCGGCTAATTTTTTAGGGGGCAAATACCTGCAGAACTGTACGCTTTATGTAACCTTGGAGCCTTGCCAGATGTGTGCGGGAGCCCTATACTGGAGTCAAATATCTAAAATAGTATATGCGGCCAAAGACCCTCAGAGAGGTTGTGGTGTAATGGGAACTAAACTCCACCCAAAGACAGAAATAGTGGGCGGACTCCTAGAGGAAGAAGCAAGCAACCTGTTAAAGCGCTTTTTTGTTGAAAGAAGAAACCTGAATTAGAATTCCAAATTGTTTCGGGCATAAAAAAACCCTGAACTTCGTCAGGGTTGAATGTCATAGCTTATATATTAGCCTACAACTTGAACCTGTGCGGCTACAATGCCTTTTCGGCCTTCTTCTTCTGCGTATTCTACTTTATCACCTTCATTAAGAATTGTACCGTTCAATGCGGTAGCATGTACAAAAATGTCCTTTCCCGTCTCGTCGTTTGTAATAAATCCATAGCCTTTGGATTCATTGAAAAATTTTACTGTGCCAATCATGATAAATTAAAATTAGTTGATAATAGTTTCCAACTAAATTATAAATTTTTTAATTAGGCGAAGTTAAAATGAACTAATATTTCCAATTAACCGTCTTGATTATCAGTCTTTTCGGGTTTATTTGCTCTCATTTTTTTGATGTTCTCCTCGGTTAGCATATAGTCTTTCATTTTTTTGCCTTTGCTATATGTAAACAGGAATAGGGGCATTGCAACAAGAAAAAGACCAAGGGTGCCAGAGCCAATATATTTGTGGCTCAGCGCAATATTTTCCTCTTGAATGTTGAAGCCGTAAATAATGGCGGCAAAACACCCTAAAGTAATTATGGATATAAGGTATTTCATAGTAACGGTAAAATTACAAAACCTTTTAGACCTTATCTTGTAAAATTGATGAGTTCTCTACGGTAGGCGGTTAAAAGTTTGGATTTTGAAACAAACCCAATGTACTTTCCGTCTTTTATCACTGGAAGGTTCCATGCACCACTGTTCTGAAACTTTTGCATTACTTTTTGCATGCTGTCCTTTCCATGAAAAATGTGCTCTGGGGCATTGTGCATAAAAGTTTCTACCTTGGTAGTCCCGTACAGGGAAGTATCGAACATAAATTCTCTAATATCGTCTAACAGAACAATTCCCACAAGAGATTGGTTTTTATCAATGACCGGAAAAATATTCCTAGCGGATTTTGCAACGGATTTGTGTAACATGTCTCCCAAAGTCATATCTGGATTTACGGTCTTAAAGTCTTTTTCAATTACATCATCTAGCTTCATCAGCGTTAATACTGATTGGTCTTTATTGTGCGTCAGTAAATCTCCGCTTTGGGCCAGTTCCCTGGTATAAATAGTGTAATCAATAAAGTTCTTGGTAATGAGATAGGATATGGATGCGGTTATCATCAAGGGAACAAAAAGTTCATATCCGCCGGTAATTTCGGCTATCAAGAATATTGCCGTTAACGGGGCATGAAGTACTCCGGATATAAGACCGGCCATTCCAATTAAGGTGAAGTTACTTTCGGAAACGGAAAAACCTAACCCGGAATGATTTATAATTTTGGCCATAACATTGCCCAATGCACTGCCCATAACCATGGTAGGAATGAAAATTCCACCAGCGCCACCTGCCGCTAAAGTAGTGGTCATGGCCACAGCTTTAAAAATAGTAATACCGAATAATAGTGCAATAACCACCCAAATATTCTGTGTGTACTTATCAAAGGGAGTTTTACCTAGTGCTTTTATATGGTCTCCATGCAAAAGGTCGTTAATAAAACTGAAGCCTTCCCCGTAGAGCGGTGGTATTAAATACAACATGATTCCTATGGCCAGACCGCCAACAAGAAGCTTGTATTTTGGGGTTTTTAATCTGGCAAATAGTTTTTGTATGCCAAAGTACATTCGTGTAAAATATATCGATGCAAATGCAGTGCCTATTCCCAATGCAATGTAAAAGAGGGTGTCCTTTACCTCAAAATTCTGCGTTAACGTAAAGTTGAAAAGCACTTCATTGCCCAGAAAGAAATAGGAGGTAAGAACTCCGGAAATTGAAGCTAATAAAAGCGGAAGCATAGAAAGCATGGTAAAGTCCAAACTAAAGACTTCAACCGCAAAAATAATGGCCGCAATAGGCGATTGAAATATAGAGGCAATGGCTCCGGCCGAAGCACAGGCAATCAGAAGAGACCGGGTCTTGGCATTAATATGAAAGAAACGCCCAAGGTTAGAGCTTATAGCGGCACCAGAAGCTACCGCGGGACCTAATAGCCCCGTAGAGCCACCAAAACCAATAGTAAGCGGTGCGGCAATTAATTGGGTGTAAATATGCTTAGGCTTTATAACTCCTTTTTTCTTGGAAAGCGAGAAAAGAATGGAGGAAACGGCATGTTGTAATTGTTCCTTATGTATGTATTTTACATAGAGATATACCAAGGTCAGCCCAATTATGGGCAAGATAAAATAAAGTCCGTTGTTAGAGATAAAAATCCCACGTTCCAAGGAGACTTCTATAAAATAGACAATGTTCTTTAGGGTAACCGATGCCAAACCGGCCAAAAGACCTACCAGAACGCTCATGATGTGCGTAAAGGTTTTGTTGGAGATATTTTTATATCGCCACTTTAAAAGTCGGGTAGATAGTCTTTTTAGTTTGGTGGGCATTAGAAAGGTTTGCTACCTAAAAGTATTAAAAAAATCCCGCCTATTAGCGGGATTTGGTTTCTATGCTTTGATATCTATTTTTAAGTTCAATTCATGTAGTTGCTCTTGGTCAATAGGTGCAGGGGCATCTATCATAACATCTCGTCCGCTGTTGTTTTTTGGGAAAGCAATGAAATCCCTAATAGTTTCCTGTCCTCCAAGGATGGATACCAATCGGTCTAAACCAAAGGCGATTCCTCCGTGCGGTGGAGCTCCGTACTGAAAAGCATCCATTAGGAAACCAAATTGCGCCTGAGCTTCTTCGGGAGAAAAACCAAGATGTTTGAACATAACGCTCTGTACATCCCTATCATGGATACGTATAGAACCTCCGCCTATTTCATTTCCGTTCAATACCAAGTCATAAGCATTGGCACGTACTGCACCAGGGTCTGTTTCAAGCAATTCTAATTGACCTGGTTTTGGTGATGTAAACGGGTGGTGCATGGCGTGATAGTTCCCGGTTTCTTCATCAAGTTCCAACAATGGGAAATCTATAACCCATAACGGGGCAAATTCATCAGCCTTTCTTAAGCCAAGTCTTTCGGCAAGCTCCATTCTAAGTGCACTTAATTGAGCGCGTGTTTTGTTGGCGTCTCCGGAAAGCACACAAATTAGATCGCCCGGTTTGGCTTGTGTAGCTTCTGCCCACTTTGCCAAATCCTCTTGGTCATAAAATTTATCTACCGTAGACTTAAAGCTTCCGTCTTCATTATATTTTGCATAAACCATTCCCTTGGCGCCTACTTGGGGTCTCTTTACCCAATTTACCAGTGCATCCAGTTCTTTACGAGTATAGCTTGCTGCACCCGGAACCGCAATGCCAACTACCAATTCTGCGGAGTTGAATACGCCAAAATCCTTATGTTGCGCAACGGTGTTCAATTCGCCAAATTCCATTCCAAAACGAATGTCAGGTTTGTCATTACCATAAATGCGCATGGCATCATCATAGGTAATTCTTGGGAAGGCGGATATCTCTACCCCCTTAATTTCTTTCAACAAATGTTTGGTAAGACCTTCAAAAGCATCAAGGATATCTTCCTGCTCCACAAAAGCCATTTCACAATCAATCTGCGTAAATTCAGGTTGTCTGTCCGCTCTAAGGTCCTCATCGCGGAAGCACTTTACAATCTGGAAATACTTATCCATTCCCCCTACCATAAGGAGTTGTTTAAAGGTTTGGGGAGATTGAGGTAAAGCGTAAAACTGACCTTCGTTCATACGGCTGGGAACCACAAAATCTCTGGCCCCTTCTGGAGTAGATTTTATTAAGTACGGAGTTTCAACCTCTATAAAATTCTGGTCGCTCAGGTACTTGCGTACTTCCATAGAAACCTTACTTCTAAAAATAAGGTTGTTTTTAACAGGATTTCTGCGGATATCCAAATACCGATATTTCATCCTAAGGTCCTCACCACCATCGGTTTCATTTTCTATGGTGAAAGGGGGTGTTTTGGATTCGTTTAGAACAATGACCTCGTCTACTAAAACCTCTATGTTGCCAGTAGCAAGGTTTAGGTTTTTTGAAGATCTTTCAATGACTTCACCCGTTACTTGAACAACAAATTCGCGTCCTAAATGTCTAGCTTGCTCCAATAATTTAGAAGAGGTACGGTCTTCATCGAAAACCAATTGGGTTATGCCGTAGCGGTCACGAAGGTCTACCCAAACAACAAACCCTTTATCACGAGTTTTTTGTACCCATCCAGATAGGGTAACTTTTGTGTTTATATGAGATTCGCGCAATTCTCCGCAAGTATGGCTTCTGTACATAAGTAAATGTTGA
Organism: Zobellia sp. 1_MG-2023; assembly: GCF_030549125.1. Classification (NCBI taxonomy): domain Bacteria; kingdom Pseudomonadati; phylum Bacteroidota; class Flavobacteriia; order Flavobacteriales; family Flavobacteriaceae; genus Zobellia; species Zobellia sp. 1_MG-2023. The sequence continues at coordinate 38,947 of NZ_JAUOSY010000008.1, forward strand.
TTTATGAAAGAACAAATGTAAGAAGATATGATGGTATCGGCTAAAAAATTATGATGGTGAATGTTTTTGACAATAGCGGAATAGAGCGCTAATATAAATGCTAAAATTTAACACAAGTTTTAGTTTTATGATAATTCTTAACTATATTGCTTTGAAATTAACTAATTCAAAATTTTGAAAATGAAACAAACTTTACTTAGAAAGTTGTATTTTCTAGCGTTTTTGACATTGCCCATTTCGGTTTTTGCTCAAGGAACGATTTCAGGAAATATTACGGACCAAAATTCAGAACCGCTTCCTGGTGTCAATGTCGTGGTTAAAGGAACAACGAATGGTACCACCAGTGATTTTGATGGAAATTATACTATAGATGTAGCTGCGTTTCCAAGTGTTTTAATTTTCTCTTCCATTGGTTATAACACTAAAGAAGTTAAAGTCAATGAAGCTTCAACTGTTAATGTAATTTTACAGGAAGGGGTTGCTCTTGACGAGGTGATATTGGTGGGCAATAGGTCAAAACCGAGAACAATTTTGGATTCGCCTGTACCAATAGATAACATTGGGGTTTCGGAATTACGTAATACCGGTCAGCCTTCGGTTGATAAAATGTTGACGTATAAAGTACCATCCTTTAATTCAACTACTCAAACAGTATCTGATGCAACTGCGCATTTTGATCCTGCAGACCTTAGAGGCTTGGGGCCAAGTAGAACTTTAGTTCTTGTTAATGGAAAACGAAAAAACCAAAGTGCTTTGGTGTATGTTAATGATACACCAGGAAAAGGGGAAGTTGGAGTAGACCTAAAGAGTATACCAGCTGCTGCTATATCTAGAATTGAAGTTCTAAGAGATGGGGCTTCTGCACAATATGGGTCTGACGCCATTGCTGGTGTAATAAACATGGTCTTGAATAAAAATGTTGAGTTTACTACGGTTAACGTAAACTCTGGAATTACTACAGAGGGCGATGGATTTAAATTAGGAGCAGATGTTAATACCTCTGTTAATATTGGAAATAATGGCGGGTATCTTAATTTGACTGTGGGTTATTATCAGCAAGAAGAAACTAATAGGGCAGGTACGCCAGGTAATGATTTGCTTTTTGGCGTTTCAGCAGATGACCCACAATGGTCGTCTTGGTTAGCCGCTAACCCAGATTTAGGGATGACAATTGGTCAGCCTGAACTCTACAAGGGAGATATTTTCTTTAATGCTGGAGTGCCGTTTAAAAATGGAAAGGGAGAATTTTATACCTTCGGTGGCTTAACTTATCGAAAAGGGAAAAGTTTTGCTTTATACCGCGCACCTTACTGGGTTTCCGATTCGTTTAATTTATTACATGAAGAAGGTTCCGAATATCAAGGGTTTCAGCCAACATTTGAGACTGATATACGAGATAATAATGCTACAGTAGGTGTTACAAGTGAGGTCCTTGGTTTTGATTTCGACCTGAGCGGAACTTATGGAAGAAATGCAGTAGACTATGAGGTTAACAATAGTTTAAATACTGCTTTAGGAGCAAATAGTCCTACATCTTTTGACGTGGGGGCTTATTCCTTTAGTAATATGCTTGCGAATTTGGATGTTTCTCGCTCTCTAGGTCAAGTAAATATTGCTTTTGGAGCAGAGATAAAGGAGGAGCGATTTACTGCAGAAGCGGGAGAACCTGCATCCCATACTGTAGGACAATCCGAGTCCTTCCCAGGGTTACAGCCTGCTAATGCTGTTATTGCGAAGAGAAATAACTACGGTATTTATGGGGATTTAGAGTGGGAGCCAACTGAAAAACTTTTAGTAGGTGGAGCCATTAGATATGAAGACTTTAGTGATTTTGGAGATAATGTTTCTTGGAAGGTAAGCGGTAGATATTCTTTAGGAGATAAAGGAGCGATTCGAGGTTCTTATAGCACTGGCTTTAGAGCTCCTTCATTACATCAGATTTATTTGAGTAATATCCAGACATTAGTATCTGGGGGCACCGTTTCAAACCAAGGTACGTTTAACAATGTTGATCCTATCATTCGTGATGGTCTTGGTGTTCCAAAGCTTACTGCGGAAACTTCCAAAAATATATCGGCCGGTATAACTTTTGAATTAGCCCAAAACTTTACTGCTTCAGTTGATTTTTACAATGTAAAAGTAGATGATAGGGTCCTTTTTACTGGAGAGATAGGTTTAGATGGAGATGATACTACAATTAATCCGGTTGAGCAAATTCTTGAGGATAATGATGTTACCAGTATTAGGTTTTTTATTAATGCGGTAAATACCAGTACTACAGGAGCTGATATTGTTTTGAACTACAGGGGAGTTTCGCTTGGTGCGGGTTCTCTGTCAGCGACCTTGGCTGCTAACTTTAATGAAACCAAAATAAAGGGGCAAATAGACACTCCTCCTTTATTAGCAGCAAACGATTATATTATCTTCAATAGAAAAGAGCAATCTAGGATAACATCTGCTAGGCCTAAGAGCAAAGTGTTATTGGGCTTAGATTATGAAATTGGGAAGCTTAATTTGTCCTTGAACAATACTTATTTTGGTGAAGTAAGTTGGATGCATAGTAGCAATGGCCTTAATGGCGTTGATTTAGGTAATGGCCCATTGCCAACAGAAGACGAAGCTTTTGACCAGACCTTTGCGGGGAAAGTAATAACGGATTTAATCATAGGATATGATTTTACAGATAAGATTTCGGGTTCTCTTTCAGCTAATAATCTTTTTAATGTATACCCGGATGAGATAGATACCAAAGGAGATTTTGTAACAGATTTAGGTGGTAGGTTTAGATATCCATGGGAAGTAAATCAGTTTGGATTTAATGGAACCGTCATTAATGCAGGATTAACATTTAAGTTTTAGTAGAAATCGATAAAAAAATCAAAAACCCGCCAATTGGCGGGTTTTTTTATGTAATGAAGATTGGTTTTTAAACCGATGCTTCCAAATTGTTTTCGGTTTGTATTGTGCGTTCCTTTTTTCTTCCCCAAACAGCAATCTTTATTCTATAGATAATATTGAATAATACCGGAACAATAATCAGGGTTAGGAAAGTAGCAACTATCAACCCAAAGATAACCGTCCATGCCAATGGTCCCCAGAAGACTACGTTATCTCCTCCCATATAGATTTTTGCGTCAAACTCAGAGAACAATGAGAAGAAATCAATATTAAGTCCAATAGCCAAAGGAATAAGCCCTAAAACCGTAGTAATAGCCGTAAGAATTACTGGGCGCAACCTTGCCTTACCACCCTTGGTAATGATTTCGGTAACCTCTTCTAACGAGATAAGGTCTTTGTCCTCCAGCCCTAGAGTCACCTTTTTACGGTCAATAAGAATCTGTGTATAATCCAGAAGTACCACACCATTGTTCACTACAATACCGGCAAGGGAAATAATTCCCATCATGGTCATCATGATTACAAAGGACCACCCGGTAATCATTAATCCTCCAAAGACTCCAATAAAGCTTAAGAAGATGGCAATCATAATAATAAGGGGTTTTGAAATTCCTCCAAATTGGAATATCAAAATAAGCATGATCAACCCAAGTCCTGAGAAGAAGGCACCTACTAAAAATTGCATTTGCTTATTTTGCTCTTCAATCTGACCGGTAAAATCAATTTTTACGTCCGCAGGAAGTCCTTTAAAGTTTTCCATTTCTTTCTGGATTTCCGCTACAATAGCTCCTGCATCACTAAACCCAGGTTTTAATTGAGAATAAACCGTAACCACTCTCTTTTTGTCCTTGTGCTTAATGGCACTAAAACCTGAAGAATTCTGCTGTTTGGCTACTGCCGAAACGGGAATTTCCTTAATCTGGCCATTTGCGGGATCTCTAAAAATAATATTCTGATTGAACAGGGCATTTTTATTATACCTGATGTCTTCGTTAAAACGAACGTTAATATCGTAATCCTCACCATCTAGCTTATATACACCTGCTTTTTCACCAAAGAGAGAACGTCTTAACTGTAGTCCTACTTGACCCACGGAGACACCTAGTTCACCCGCTTTTTCTCGGTCTACCACAACTTGCATGGAGGGCTTACTCTTGTTCACATCAATTTTTAACTCCTCAATACCAGCAATATTTTTGGTGTTGATAAAGTTTCTAACATCCTCGGCGGTACTGATCAATTCCGTATAGTCCTTACCTTCCAATTCAATGTTAATAGGGTAACCTGCTGGTGGTCCATTGGCCTCTTTTTCTACTGAAATGGCAACGCCAGGGTAAATTCCGGTAAGGGCTTCCTGTATTTCTCCACGCAGTTTTTCGGTGTCACGACCTTTTCTATACTTAAACTCGCGCATAGATACAGTTACTTTTCCACGGTGAGGCATTTCCGCTGCAGAACCACCATCGGTCTGGGGATTACCCGCTCCCTCTCCTACTTGGGATACCGCTGATTCTACCAAATAGTTGTAATCACCATCGGTATATTTATCTTGATTAGCAACGGCAAAAACCCTTTCCTCTATTTCTTTGGTAAGCCTATTGGTCTTTTCAATGGCCGTACCTTGTGGGTATTCTATATACGCATATATCTCATTGGGTTTGTTGTCAGGGAAAAACTCCACTTTAGTTCGCCCACTGCCTAGTGATGCTCCAAAGGCCATGAAAACCCCGATCAATAAAAGAAAGGTGATTCCAAAATACCAATATACGTTCTTGCCCCTTAACGCATGCGAAATGCGTCTTTCATACCAATTCTCAAAACGTACCATGGCACCGTTCTGGAAGCTAATGGCCCATTTTTTAAGAGCATATTTGTATATCCAGAACATTAAGGCGGTAATAATCATAACCGAGCCAAGGCCTCTCATGGTTCCGCCAAAAATCAGGATAAAGAGTCCAAACCCTCCCAATATGGCGCTAATACGTATCAGCTGCTTTACTGTGAGTTCTTTTTCCCCTATTTCCATAAACTGCGATACCAACATGGAGTTCATGAAAATTGCTACGAAAAGTGACGACCCCAGTACAACCGATAATGTAATAGGGAAGTAGATCATGAACTGCCCAAATATACCTGGCCATAGTCCTAACGGGACAAAGGCGGCTACGGTTGTTAAGGTTGAAATAATAATTGGAAATGCTATTTCTCCAATACCTTTCTTGGCGGCTTCGGTGCGGGACATGCCTTCGCTCATTAAGCGGTACACGTTCTCAACCACCACAATACCGTTGTCTACCATCATACCAAGACCCATAATCATACCGAACAGTATCATGGTGTTTAGAGTATAGCCCAAGTTGTTCAAAATCATAAAGGACATGAACATAGACATAGGAATGGCAAAACCAACAAAAAGGGCATTTCTAAATCCTAAGAAGAACATAAGAACGGTAACCACTAGGATAATACCAAAGATGATATTGTTTACAAGGTCATCTACTTGGTTAAGTGTTCTTCCCGAAGAATCGTTGGCAATGGTGATGTTCAAATCTGCGGGGAAATAGTTTTCTTGTTCCTTTTTGACAATTTCCCTAACCTTTGTTGTGGCTTCGATCATGTTTTTGCCCGAACGTTTTTTGATGTCCAGCATTACTACGCTAGTTCCAAATTCTCGGGCATAGGTTGTCTTTTCCTCTTCAGAAAAAGTAACCTCGGCAATGTCCTTCAAATAAACTGCTCCGTTTTCGGATTTCACTACAAAATCATTCAGCTCTTTAGGGTCTTTCACTTCTCCTAAAATACGGATGGTACGCCGTTGCCCACCAGAAAGAATATTACCTGCGGACATGGTAGAGTTTCCATTGCTTATAGCATTGATAACATCCTGGAAACTTACCTTGGAAGCCATCATTTTATAGACATCCACAGCAATTTCAACCTCCTTTTCTTGAGCTCCCCTAATGTTCACTTCCTTAACTTCGGGAAGGTCTTCAATTTCATCCTGTAGATATTCGGCAAACTCCTTTAGCTTTTCAACAGGGTAATCTCCCGTGAAGTTCACGTTCATGATAGGGAACGATTCGGAAAGGTTCAGGTCAAAAACATTGGGTTCAACTTTTGCGTTGTTAAACGTGGGCCAATCTTCACTGGCCTTTTCACCATCTACTTCGTCCTTTATCTTTTGTTTGGCCTGCTCTACGGAAAGTTCTTCATCAAACTCAACGGTAATAATAGAATAATCCTCTTGAGAAGTTGAGGTTACCTCTACCACGTTGCTCACGTTTTTTAAACGGTCTTCAAGCGGGTCGGTTATCAATCGTTCTACATCTTCCGCGGTGTTACCCGGGTAAACTGTACTTATGTAAATTTTTGTCTCTACAATTTCAGGAAAATCTTCCCGAGGCATAGCAAAGTATGACTTTAGCCCCAACCATAGGAATATGGCGATCATTACATAAATGACCGAAGGATTGTCTATGGCCCAAGAAGATAGGCTAAACTCTTTATTAGCGTTTTTTTGCTGTTTACTGCTCATCGGTCTGGTCGTTTAAAATTTTAACCTTCTGGCCATCTTTCACACTTCTGGCACCTTCCTCTATAATATGGTCCCCATCGTTTATACCGGATAGTACTTCAATATGGCTCCCTTGGGTTTTTCCGGTCTTGATTATGCTCTTTTTCAAGATAGCTTCGTTCTCTCCGTCAGTAGGTTCTGCAATGTAGACGTACTGGTCGCCTTCGGCATTTTCAGATATGATACTTTGGGGAATAACTATGGCCTCCTCATTGGTGTAGTCGTTTATATTCACCTTTGCCGTTAGGTTAGGTTTAATATTCCCTTTTTTATTGGGAACCGAAATTTCTACGGTAAAGGCCCTGTTACTAGGGTTAATGAAATTACCGGTCTGTCTAACCTTGGTAGTTACGGTATCTCCTAAAACCGGGAAATATACTTGAGCTTGTTTGCCAACTTTAATGCCGGATAGGTAGGTTTCTGGAACATCTACTTCAATATACATGTCAGACAGGTTTACGATACGGAATACTTCCGATCCTGGCCCTGGTGAAACCACCGTACCTTGATCTTTTATTACGTTATCTATAATACCCGAAAACGGAGCTCTTATGGATGATTTGCCCAATTGACTCTGTGTTTGTTTTACGGCATCTTCAGCAGCTTCGTAATTGGTCTTTGCGGATAAGTATTCCAATTCGGAACCAATTTTTTGTTCCCACAGGCGCTTTCTACGCTCAAAAGTGGTTTTGGCAAGCTCTGCCTGTGTTTTAAGCTGAGAAAGTTGGCTGCTCATGCCTCCGTCATCAATAGTTGCTAAAATCTGCCCAGCGGCTACCCTTTGACCTTCTTTTACGTATACACGCTGCAAAGTACCAGACATTTCAGGATATACAAGAACGTTCTGTTTGGTCTTGACATTACCTTGAAGTTCTAAGAAATGATCAAACTTTTCCGCCTTGGCGGTTACCGTGGTAACTAGAGGCAGTTTTTCATCATTGCTCATAGTAGCAATGACGGAATCAAGCTTTTTAAGTTCCGATTCCAGCGATTTTTGTTTTTCCGAAAGCTCACTTTTTTTGGCTCGTATACTTTCTAAATTACCCTGTGAAATGATATCGCTAACAGATGCTTCCTTCTCGCCGCAAGCGGAAAAAAGTAAGGCAGTAGTTGCTAAGTATAGTATTTTTTTCATCGTAAAAAGTTTGTTATGTTATTTGTCTTATTGCTTAAGATCAGATACGGGTTCGTTTATAATGACCTCTAATTCAGTTTTCTTGTTAATGACTTCAACCATAGATTGCAAATAGCCCTGTTGTGCATCATAGAGTTGTGTCTGTGCTTGGCGAAGGTCAAAACTAGTGGCAATACCTTCGGCGTATTTGATTTGATTTTTGTTCTCTATACGTTCTGCCAAACCTAGATTTTGTTTTGCGGTCTCGTATTCCTCAATAGATAAGATATAATCGCTTTTAGCTTTTTCAAGTTGAAGTCGTATTTGCTCTTCGGCTTCGGATAATTGGGTCTTTGCTTTTTCCATTGCAATTTTGGCCCGTGCCGTACTTGCACTACGCTTACCTGAACTGAACAATGGAATACTGAGGTCTAGGCCTAAAACGGATGAGTCAAACCAATCTTGTTCACTTTTAAAGAAAGTAAAACTGTCCGAATAAGCGGTAGAGCCATAGTTTATAAAAGTGCTAAGTGTTGGTAACGCGCGGCTTCTCGCCAGTTTCCACTCAAAGAACCTTTGTTCCGTTAGATTTATGGCCAGCTTATAGTCTACGTTATTTGCCATATTGAACTCGGATTCCATGAGCGCAAAATCTATCTGTGATTCGGCAAGGTCATCCAGGTCTTCTTCCAGCTTTGTAGGTGCGTCTATAGCAATGCCCATTACAAGGTTTAGCATTTGGCGCGTAATGTTCTCTAGCCGAACCGTATTTTTTAATTGACTTTCTATGGAAGAAAGGGTAATCTGTAATTGTTCTACACTTTCTTCATCGCCCAGACCGTTTTCGTACAGTTTGTTCGTTTCAAAAAGATTTTTTTCCAGATTGGCTTTGTTCTTTTCTAGAATGGCTACACTTTCTTTGGCCAATAAGACGTTTCCGTAGGCTTCTACAACGGACTTCCTTACCTCTTGATCCGTTTTCTCTTCGTTATTGGCGCTATAGCTTAAGAATGATTTTGTTGCCTGTACCCCAACTATATAGGAGCCATCAAAAATCTTCTGTGTTAAAGTGGCCGTAGCCGATGCTTGGTGGGCTTGCCCAAAAACTATGGGTACAAACTCTCCGGGTGTTCCTCCGGCAAATTCAGCGGGAATTAATGAAACCGGTTGTTTTAACTGATTTTGATAGCTAACGGAACCATTTATTTGAGGTAGTCCGTCCGCAATGGTTTCCCATTTCTGTTTTCGGGCATCAACAATATCCCGACCCGCATTAATGGCACTGTAATTATTTTCTAGCGCAAATTCTATGGCTTCCTCTAACGTAAAGCTATAGGTCTTTTCGGGTGGATCTTGAGAAATTCCGAGCACAGCGGTTAGCAATGCTAGTGAAGTCAAATATATATTTCTCATTTATTCTTGGTTTGAATTGATAATTTCATTTAACACTTTTCTTCCTTTTGGAGTAACAATACCCCGTATATGGTACTCTAGATAATTGTCCATTAAATCTTGCATGGGAAACTTTTCCATTGGAAAAAGGCGATGGTCTTTAATGCTTGTTATTCCGGAAAAATAAATTCTTGAAATAAACTCTACATTTAGGCCTTCTCTATAAATACCTTTTTCAATACCCCTATTTATATTATCCAACACACAATCTTGCATTACCTCAAATTGCTTATCCCTAAGGGTTGCATGGATTTTTGGATAGTATTTTTGCAATTGATACTGTGGAGATGATTTTTCATCTTTTAGGTTGACCATCACAAATTTTTTAATGTCATAAAGTTCTTCTATTGGGTTTTTGTTTAGGGAACAGATTTGGTTTATACCTGCTGAGATGGCACTAAAAAGATGGGCGGTACATTCCTGTACCAATGTCGTTTTATTTGCGTAATGTGTATATATAGTTTTTTTTGAGATGCCCATCTCTTGGGCAAGATCGTCCATTGTAACACTCTTGAACCCTAGGCTCAAGAACATATCTGTTGCTTTATCTAAAATTTTTTCTTTCATAGATGGCGCAAAGATAAGTTAGGAAACTTTAAAAACATTAAAAGTTTCCAAAGTTTTACAGTTATTTAACATATCCTTAGGACGCTCAAATTTCCTTTTCGTTACGCTTACGTTCAACATATTTGTCATATGCCTGTTCTCCTTCTTCTTTCCAGAATTCATCGTAGAATTTCCATTTAGAAAAATCATCATTACACATCCTGCTAAACTTGCTCTTGCCGGGCCGGTTAGATTTCCTTTTCTTTCCTTTTTTCTTACCACCACCACCTCCGTTGCCGAAGCCACCAAAGATTATTTTTGATAGTAAAAGAAGTCCAGCCGCCTGCCAATAGGTTAGGGCGGTCAATCCAAATAGTTCTGGCATCAACCAATTCCATAGGTACATAAAGACGTAGGCAAATAGCAGTACAAAGGCTATTCCTGCTATGATGTAGAACAAGACCTTAACAAACTTTGTTACATATTTTTTGGTTTTGCTCTTTACTTTTTGTTCTATATAGTCTTCCATAATCCGTTTATTTTTAGTTTATATTCTGTTTTTTCAATTCCAATTGTTTTAACAATAGTGCTAGAGCTCGGTGCCGGCGCGACATTAAAGTTCCTGCAGGTATGTCTGTTTCTTTAGATAGTTCTTGATAGGTATACCCTTCAAAATCTATGGCTACAATTATACTTCTGTAATGGGGTTTAAGTTGGGCAATAGCTTTTTTAAGCTCGGTTTTCATTTCTTCGGAATATGAATTGTCTACTGACCCATAGAGGAGCTCGGTAAAGTCGGCCAACTTGTTTTCCATTTCGGATTCAATACTAACCGCCGGCTTTTGGGTTCGCATTAAATCCACAATTTTATTGCGCAGGGAATGGTAAACAAAGCCTGCAATATTGTTAATAGGCAGAGCACTATCTGAACGAGAGAAGAGCTTTAAAGCAACATCTTGGACAATATCATCAGCATCTCTATCCGCTGCATTATCTATTCTAGATTTTGCATACGCCTTTAGCGAACGATATTCTTCGTCAAAGAAGGTTTTTAGGTTTTTATAGTTTTCTGTGTCCGAAGTCATTAAAATGCTTTTTGCAGCTATTCTTCACAAGTAAAGACGATGGTTTTCAAATCTATTGCATTTTTTTTAGGTTATTTTTTTACAAAAGCTTCTAAACTGGCATTCTTTATATAAATGGTCTTATTTTTGAAAAAATTTTCTTGAATGCATTCCATAGAATTTTACCGTTCAGAGTTTATTTCATTTTTAGAACAGAAGTCCGTTAAAAAAGAACCAAACAACCTTTACGCTCCTATATCCTATATTTTGGGTCTGGGAGGTAAGCGTTTAAGGCCAGTTCTTACATTGTTGTCCGCCGAATTGTTTGAAAGCGATTATAAGAAGGCTCTAGAGGCGGCCCTGGCAGTAGAGACTTTTCATAACTTCTCTTTGGTTCACGATGATATTATGGACGATGCTCCGTTGCGTAGGGGAAAAGCAACGGTACATGAAAAGTGGGATATAAATACGGGAATCCTTTCTGGGGATGCCATGTTAATCACGGCGTATCAGCTATTCGAAAACTATGAAGGGCATACCTTTAAAAACTTGGCAAAGCTCTTTAGTAAGACCGCTTTGGAAGTGTGCGAAGGTCAGCAGTATGATATAGATTTTGAGGAACGTGACGATGTAACCCTACCGGAATACCTTAAAATGATCGAGTTTAAAACGGCGGTACTCGTTGCGGCTGCTTTGCAAATGGGAGCAATTATTGCCGAAGCCTCGGAAAAAGAACAGGAAGATATTTATAATTTTGGATTGAATTTGGGTATCGCTTTTCAGTTGCAAGATGATTATTTAGATGCCTTTGGCGATCCCAAGACTTTTGGAAAACAAGTGGGGGGAGATATTATTGAAAACAAAAAAACCTATTTATACCTTAATGCTTTGGAGCTAGGTACGGCAGATCAAAAGAAAGATTTGTTGGATATGTATTCCATTCAGCCTAAAGACCCTTCAGCTAAAATTGAAACCATAAAAGAAATTTTTATAAAAAGCGGCTCTGCGGAGCATACTCAGAAGGCTATTGAGGAATATACCCAACGGTCTTTTAAACTTTTGGATTCGTTAAATATCTCATCCGATAAAAAGCAGATTCTTCAAGAGTTTGGTGAAGGGCTTATGCGCAGGAGGGTTTAGGTTATTCTCCCCAACAACGCTTTAACAAAAGGTTTTGTGGGGCAGGAGGATATAAATCTGAGGTCTTCCAAGAAGGTGGTGTCCTCGTCCAAAAATTTGAGTATCAGTTGTGGAGGGCATTTTTTGAAAAGCGATTCAAATATGGAATGTCCTTTTTCATTGTGTTGGGATAAGACATCTAAGAACAGTAAATCGTAAAACCAAAATCGGTTTTTAAAACTTAGTTCATTTAACGGTTTTTCGGTTTTAATAAAATCAACAAGTACAGGAATTTTCTTGGCCGTACTCATAAAAGTATAGCCCGTACTGGGTTTGGCCCATCCGCCAGCTGTACCTATATAACGAATATTTTTGGTGTGGTGCTCGCTAAAATCATAGGAAGACATGGGTATACTTCCTTGTTCTATTTCGGTAATTCTATAGGAATCACCTTTTAGAAAGTCTTCGAGATAGTTTATCAAAGCTTCTTCGTATTCTTCTTTTTCCAAGCGATTTTTTGAGAATAGCGTGTATTCAACAAGAGCTTCATTTTTTGAAAACGGAAGAATGTACATAAAGCGGGTATTTCCTTTCTGCGGAACGGAAAAATCCATGTATGTTACCTGAAGGGGATTGAAAATAGGCTCGTCGGTTTTTATGGTCCACCCAAGAAAATGCTGTTGTAGTACTGGATATTTCTTTTGATGCGTAGCCATTTTGTAATTAAAACTACTGCTAAAGACTTTGGAAACTGAATAGGTATTATTATCTGTAAGGACCATAACTTTAGAACCTTGATCCGCTATTTTGGTAACCTGTTCTTGTTGAAAGGTAACATTAGATTGCTGCTTTAAAGCATCAAAATAGGCCCTATAAAAATCAATGCCTTGCACCATTTTATACTGGTATGGTGCAATGGAGTAATCTTTGGAAAATTGTTTACTTCCAAAATAAATACGGTCCCATTTTTTGGAAACGATGGAATCAAACTTCCCATCACCCTTTTCCCAAAAACACCAAGTTCTATCATTTATTTTTTTGGCATCTTTATCTAAAAGTAAAATGGACTTGTTCTTGAAAAAATCATCTTTGACCATGGCATTGGCAAGCATTAGACCGGCCGCTCCGGCACCAATGATGATGTAGTCAAAATGTTTTGTGTTTTCCAAGGGCTAATATAGAATCGTTACTTTTTCAAAAATAGCGATTCTACTTGAGCGTATTTTATTTTTAATTGATGCGATACCTCAAACCAAAAAACCCTCGAATACCTTGGTTGGGGCCATATACGTAAGATGGGTCAAAAGTTAATGCATTAGGATTGTTGGGTGTTGCCACCACATTTCCGTTGGGGTCAAAGGTGACATTCTTGTCAAAAGGGTCATGGGCGCGGGCAATGATAAAGGGGTTGCCGCGGTTGGGAGTCCAGTCTAATAGGTTTTTGATTCCGCCATAAAATTCAAAATTTTCAAGGCCCTTCCAAGTAAACTGAATGTTTTGAATGCTCCATGTAGGAGAATAATCGCTTCTGGGGTCGCTTTCGCCAAGTGTGGGTAAACGCATGGGGCCATAAATATTTCCGGTATAATCTATTGATAGGTCTATGTTCTTAATTTCATAAGATGCATTCCATGTTCCCGTGAAGCTTTCAGTTAATATTTGACGTTCCGTAACCCCGTTTTCGGTTTGACTCACATCTTGCAGCGTAGCACCCAGTAAGAACTTAAATCCACTGGGAAAAGAAAAATCAGCATTGGCGCTTACTCCCTTTGAAACAGATTTTCCCTTAAGGTTATCGTAAATGATTTTATTCGGGTCCGTATCATAATCGGGTAAAATGGCATTGCTAAAATTCGTGTAAAATACCGAAGCATCTATGCTAACAAAAGTACCATTGTCCGCATATATTTTTTTAAGGTAATTTAGATTCACGTTAAATGATTGTTCGGGTTTGAGTTCTTCCGTTACGACAACATCACGGGCACCTGTTAGCGCGGCATGTTCTTCGGTAAATAGGTTCACGACCCTAAAACCTGTGCCTGCATTAAGACGTATGATATCATTATCAGTAATTTTAAATCTATACGCTGTTCTTGGGGTGTAAATGCTGCCATGCCTCTTGTCATAATCATAGCGCATGCCCAATAAAAGGGAATGTTGTTTGGCCAATGAAATTTCGTCCTGAATGAATAAACTAGGTATGACTACTTCGTCTACGGAAGTGGTTGCTGTGGTGTTGTCATCGTAATAATTATAGCGTATGGCGGAACCAATTAGGAGGTCATGAGACCCTAAGGACTTATCCCAAGTAAACTGACCAAAACCTATGCGCTGATCAGCAATATAGGGCGTATCTCCGTAAACGGAGTTTTGACTGTGGTCATTATACGAGAAAGAAAAAAGCACTTTTTCCTTAATAGGTAGTTGATACTTTCCTAAAACCTCCCATCTACGGGTGTAGATACTTTCCCCATAAATTTCATTGCCCTCTCTAAATTCCGGAGTCCATTGCATTTCACCGCCCCAGCGGTCTTCATAGAAAAATCGCCCTGCAAGAGAGAAAATACGGTTCTCTTTTCGTTGAAAGTTCCATTTTTGAAATACAGAAATACGATCTTGTAAAGTTAGGTCGGTAAAGTTGTCACCGTTATTATCAATTGGGTTATCGTAATTAAAGTAGTTGATGCCTAGAAGCATATCGGTCTTTTTTCCCAAGTTAATTTTGGCCCCAACATCAATGTTAAATTCACCCCAGCCGGTTACAAAGGCATCTGCGAAGAAATCAGGGGTCTCTAAGGTGTTTTTAGTGATAATATTGATTAATCCTCCCACTGCTTCACTGCCGTAAAGTGTAGAGGCAGGCCCTTTAATAATTTCAATCTGTTCTATGAGCGAATTGGGTATTCCGGAAAGACCGTAAACCGTACCTAAGCCACTAACAATAGGCATTCCGTCTATTAAAACCAAGGTGTAAGGGCCCTCAAGTCCGTTAATGTGAATATCACCCGTATTACAAACATTACAATTGATTTGCGGGCGTACGCCATTAACGTTTTGTAGAGCTTCAAAAATGCTGGCGGTGGGGTTCTTTTTTAGAAAAGTAGGACTGTAAACTTCTACAGGAACAGGGCTTTCCGATCGGCTAACTGCCTTTAGGGTTCCAGTTACCACCATTTCTTCTAATTGCTCGGAAGCCGGATTTATTGTTATGTCAAGTGTTTTATCTTCGTTGTTTTTGAAAGTAACCTTTGTGGAGAAATCTTGATATCCCAATACCGAAACCTGCAATTTGTAAGTGCCCGCAGGTATATTCTTTAAAACATAAGAGCCATCTTCTAATGTAGAAGTGCCAATTTTGGTGCCTTTTAGATAAATGTTTGCGAACGGAACGGTCTCACTGTTATCCGAAAAGGTTCCGGCAATTGTATTGTTTTGGGCATATGCGAGTCCGGTTATTAGGAAACATATGAAATATAGACTCGGCTTTAAATTTATTTTCATCAGCTTAAACTAAAATTTAGACAAAACTAAATATTTGTTTTTGGATATAAAAATGTATTTTTGTGTGATTGAAATTTTATGACACTTTCAGAAGAAGATTACATAAAGGCCATTTATCACCTGGGAAAGGGTGAAAACAGCTTGGTTTCTACCAACGAGGTAGCGGAACAGATGAATACAAAACCCTCTTCCGTTACGGATATGGTGAAGAAACTTTCTGATAAGGGAGTGGCCAACTATAGGAAATACAAAGGTGTTTGCCTTACGGAATATGGCCTGAAGGTAGCACTTACCCTTGTGCGGAAGCATAGGTTGTGGGAGGTTTTTTTAGTTGAAAAGTTGAATTTTGCTTGGGACGAGGTACATGAGGTGGCTGAACAATTGGAACACATTAAAAGCGAAAAATTAACGGATAGACTGGATAAACTACTTGGTTTTCCTCAGGTTGACCCACATGGAGACCCTATTCCTTCTAAAAGTGGCGAGTTTAAGAAAGCGGTAAAAAAATTGTTAAACGAGGTACCTGTTGGTGCAAGTGGTACATGTGTTGGTGTAAAAGATTCATCAGCCCCATTTCTTAAATTTTTGGATAAAAATAAAATAGCCTTGGGAGATACCATTTTGGTAATGGAGAGGGAGGAGTTTGACGGGTCGTTGCATATTCAGGTCAAAGGAGATGATATTCGAATTTCGGACCAAATTGCAGCAAACCTGTATCTAAAAATAACAGAATAATATGCAAGAGATTATTACTTATTTTGAATCTATTGATCCCGTTTTAGCGGCTTTTTATGCTACGCTTTTTACTTGGGGCCTGACCGCAGCTGGTGCAGCTTTGGTTTTTCTTTTTAAAGGTATGAACCGTGCGCTCTTGGACGGTATGTTGGGCTTTACCGGAGGGGTTATGGTGGCAGCCAGTTTTTGGAGTCTGTTGGCTCCGGGTATAGAAATGAGCCCTGGTGAGGGTTTTGTAAAAGTGATTCCCGCCGCTGTTGGGTTTCTTTTGGGTTCGTTCTTTATTTTTGGTTTAGACAAGGTGCTGCCCCATCTGCATATCAATTTTAAGGAAAGCGAAAAAGAAGGAATTAAAACCCCTTGGCACCGTACTACTTTGTTAACATTGGCAATAACCCTTCATAATATTCCTGAAGGTTTGGCCGTAGGTGTATTATTTGGTGGTGTTGCCGCTGGTTTTGAAGGCGCTAGTATCGGAGGAGCCGTAGCTTTGGCCTTGGGAATAGGTCTACAAAATTTTCCTGAAGGTTTTGCGGTGGCAATGCCATTACGAAGACAGGGACTGAGCAGGACAAAAAGCTTTATGTATGGGCAAGCTTCCGCAATTGTTGAGCCCATTGCTGCTGTTTTGGGGGCATGGGCGGTTTTAACTTTTCAACCTATATTACCGTATGCTTTGTCTTTTGCAGCCGGGGCGATGATTTTTGTTGTAGTTGAAGAGGTCATACCAGAAACCCAGCAAGATAAGTATACAGATATAGCCACAATGGGTTTTGTTGCGGGATTTATTGTTATGATGACCTTGGATGTTGGTTTGGGATAACTGCTCCGTTGATGCTTCGGTTTTTAGTTATTAGCAAAAATAAATGCTTACTTGGCGCGTACGTTTCGCATAATTATGTTAAATGTAGGAATAGTTCTACGTTTATTTTTTAACTTTAATCTTCTATAAGATTCGCGAATGAATTCCGTTTAGATTAAGGACCGTTATTCTATTCGATATCTTTGGTCCGTAAAAACTTGCAATTATGATAGCCCCCAAAAATCATGACCGTGAAGCAGAGCGTCTTGAGCTTCTTGAGTCCTATGCTATTCTGGATACACAGCTAGAGGAAGATTATGATAATTTGGTTTTACTGGCTTCCGAAATTTGCGGAACACCTATTTCTGTAATTACCCTTTTAGATAAAGATAGACAGTGGTTTAAAGCGCATCATGGTTTAGACGTAAGTGAAACGGAAAGAAAGTATTCCTTTTGCGGCCATACAATTCATGAACCGAGCAATTTATTTGTAATTGAGGACGCAAGAGCTGATGAGCGTTTTCATGATAACCCCATAGTTGTGGGCGACCCCAATGTAATTTTTTACGCCGGTGTTACCCTTAAAGGAGCTAGCGGATTACCATTAGGAACACTTTGTGTCATTGACCATGAACCAAAACAGTTAACAAAAAGCCAGCTAAGTGCTTTAAAGATACTTTCCGATCAGGTAATGAACCTGCTTAATCTTCGTAAGAAGAAAATGGAGTTGGAAAAAGCAAATAAAGATTTGCAACTCGCGAATAGAGAACTAGATAATTTTGCTGCCGTGGCGGCCCACGATTTAAAATCTCCTTTAAATAATATCATTACATTGTCTAATTGCTTAAAAGATGTGTATGCCCCTAAAATGGATGATGAGGGCAAGCAAATTATTGGATTCATAAAAAGTTCTTCGGAAACACTTAAAAAGTTGATAGAGGGCTTGTTGAGTTACAGTAAATCCGGTCAGTACAAAATGGAGGATAAGACCAATATACTATTAGCTGATTTGCAGCAAACCATTAACGAACTTTTTGGCGGTCAAAAGGAATGTTCTATAAATGTAACGAGTGAACTGACTGAAATCCGTGCCAATAAAGTTGCCGTTGAGCAAATTTTGATAAATCTGATAGCTAATGCTATCAAGTATAATGATAAGCCCAAGATTAAAATTGATTTGCTAATTAAAGAAGAGAATGGATTTTATGAATTTGCAGTAAAGGATAATGGTCCCGGTATTCATAAGGATAACCAAGAAAAAATCTTTAAGATATTTGAGGTTGTATCAGAGAAGGACAGATATGGGGAAAAAGGGACGGGAATTGGTTTGGCTACCGTAAAAAAGGTTGTAGAAGGCTTAGGAGGTAGCATACATGTTACATCCCAAGTTGGCGAAGGTGCAACTTTTACCTTTACCATTAAAAGCCCTATTGTTCTAGAGTCCTCTCTGGCTTAATTCGGTTCCTTTAATGCCTAGCTTATCTATTGATTTCTTCAATTAGGTTGGCTACCAATGCAGTCCAACCGGTTTGGTGAGATGCTCCTACACCACGACCATTATTTCCATCAAAATATTCATAGAACAAGATAAGTTCTTTAAAATGCTCATCGGTATATTTTTCTTTTTCCAATTCGTTCACGGGTCTATTCCCGTTTTCGTCCTTTCTAAAAATACCAATTAGTCTTTTACTTATTTCAAATCCTATCTCCTTCAAGTTGAGCTGGTTGCTGCTTCCTGTAGGGTAGTCAAACTTTAAATTATCCTCAAAATGATTATGGTATTCCTTAAAAGAACTTATAAATAGATAGTTCATAGGCATCCATATAGGTCCGCGCCAGTTAGAGTTTCCTCCAAACAAATCTGTTGACGATTCTGCGGGCTCGTAATTTATACCGTAGGTTGAGCCATTAATCTCTATCTCATATTTGGTTTCATGAATTTTGGATAAGGACCTAATGCCATAGTCACTTAAAAATTCAGATTCATCCAGTATACTGTGAATAAGAATACTTAACCGTTCTTGGGGAACTAAGGATAGCAGCACGTCCTTATCTGGGCTAAACTCCTCAATAACTTGATATTTTTGAGTTTCCATACGGTAAGTACGGTACCAGTCCATACTGGCTTTGAACCTTGGTAACTTATCCAGACATTCTTTTCTAATATTTAGAACTGCCGCTAACGACAAAAGACCCGATATAGAACGCACCTTAATTGGAATTTTTTTACCATCTGGTAGAATAAGAGTGTCATAGAAAAAGCCTTCTTTTTCATCCCAAGAACTCATGGAGCCCTCGGTAATTTTGTTCAAGGCTTCGGCTATAAAAACAAAGTGCCCAAAGTATTTAAGGGCCATATCTTCAAAAGTATCATCATGAATGGCAATTTCAAGGGCCATTTCCAGCATATTCAAACAGTAAAGCGCCATCCAAGAGGTGCCATCTACCTGCTCCAAGATACCGCCACCGGGAACACCGTTACTACGGTCAAACACCCCAATATTGTCTAAACCTAGAAATCCGCCTTCAAAAACATTATTGTTCAGGCTATCTTCCCTATTTACCCACCATGTAAAGTTTAGGGCTAATTTGTTGAACATCCGTTTTAAGAAACTCAGGTCTCCCGTTCCTGTCTTGCGCTGTTCCATCTGGTATATCTGAATGGCCGCCCACGCTTGAACAGGTGGGTTAACATCGCTAAAATTCCATTCGTAGGCAGGTATCTGACCGTTTGCGGCCATGTACCATTCCTTAGTGAAAAGCAAGAGTTGTTTTTTTGCAAATTCATGGTCAACCATGGAGAACGTAACGCAGTGGAATGCTGAATCCCATGCTGCAAACCAAGGGTATTCCCAAGCATCTGGCATGGAAAGAATATCATGGTTTCTAAAAGTTGTCCAAGTACTGTTACGACCATGTTTCCTTTCTTGAGGGGGCGTGGTGCCCGGGTCGCCGTTCAGCCATTGTTCTACTTCGTAGTTGTAATATTGTTTTGTCCAGAGTAAGCCTGCAAAAGCTTGTTTTTGAATTTCTCTTTCTTCCTCGGAAGATTTTTCGGTTATAGAATTCAAAAACTCATTGGACTCCTTTATCCTTTCCTCAAAAACCGATTCAAAGGAATCGTCAATAGGTGAGTTGATATCCTGTGTTGAAAGCCTTAATCTAATCGTTTTGGTTTCACCGGCAGCTATATTTAACTCGTACATGGGGGCACACTTGGTGCCTTTGGTATTTTTTTCCGCCAGCGAGAAATCACTATTTATCACGGCATCATGAAATAGGTCTTTTTTAAAAGGATGCTCGTTGGTGCCGTTAAAGACGCGTTCCATATTGGTTTCGTTCTCTGTAAAGAGCAGTCGGTCCGGAGCATCAAAATAGAGATTGTACTTGCCCACGTAACTGTGGTCTATACTTAGGTGGGGAGCTTTTTTGTTTCCTTTTTTCTTGATGACCGGTTTTTCTTCCATGCCGGTAAAACTCCAAAAATTCCGTATCCAAATAGTTGGTAGAACCACTGCTAATGCTTCTTTAGGCCCACGGTTACTAACGGAAATCTTTACTAAAATATCCTCTCCTTCCGCCTTGGCATATTCGGTATGAACATCAAAATATTCATTATTGTCAAAAATTCCCGTATCCAGAAGCTCAAATTCGGTATCATGCTTCCCCCTTTTTTGGTTTTCCGCTACCAATTGATTGTAGGGAAATTCATTTTGAGGGTATTTATAAAGATGTTTCATGTACGAATGAGATGGTGTGTTCTCTAAATAATAGTAGAGTTCCTTAACATCTTCGCCATGGTTTCCCTGCGGACCGGTAAGCCCAAAGAGACGTTCCTTTAAGATGGGGTCCTTACCGTTCCAAAGCCCCACCGAAAAACAAATGTTGCAATAACGGTCAGAAATACCGGCAATACCATCTTCTCCCCAGCGGTAGGTTCTACTCCTGGCATGGTCATGTGGTAAGTAGTTCCAAGCATCTCCGTTAGCACTGTAGTCTTCACGTACCGTTCCCCATTGACGTTCACTTAAGTATGGCCCCCATTTAAGCCAATCTTTTTTCTTGCTATAATGGTCTTCCAGTCTTTGGTTTTCTTTGGTATTTTGGGTCATAAACAAATAATATGAAACAAATTAATAGTTTTGGTTAGCAATTCTCTTAAACTGCTTTGAAACGATAAACTAAATTAGGTATATAAAGAAGTCTTAACAAGTGATAAACGCTCTTGGGAATAAAATATTAAGCGCTATCCGAAATTTTCACCACTTTTGTGCGTTCATAGAGTAATTGGTACTGGTATAGAACACTTACCAAGCTACAAAATGAAAAATTACTACTGACATGCAGAAAAAAGGACATGTATTCTGGAATATTTTGGGCGTACTAACGGTGATCATTTGTCTGTTCGCCTTTGTTCTTCATTTCAAAAATTGGACCAAAACAGATGCTACCGGTTTAAGGGTCGTGTCGGGGTTTTATTGGCAAGAAGTTCCGTTTTCCGCTTTAGACAGTGTAGACCTTGTACCTAAAATTCCGCCCATGGTTCGTCTTAATGGTTTTTCTGCGTTGGAAAAGGAGAAAGGGATTTTTCAGGAGTTCAAGGATTCGCTTACGGACAAAAAGGTGTATGTCTATGTAGATAATTTAGAAAATCAAAAAATCAAGATTGTGCATCATGATTCTTTAAAGCTCTTCATTAATCTTAAGGACTCTATAGAAACCCAGCAGTTGTTCAATTTACTTTCCAGCAAATTAGCGGTAGAACCCAACTAAATTAACGCAATTCGGTTCTTTTTTAAGATTAACATCAGTTTAAATTATTTCTAGTGTTTTGCTATTCAGAGGTCTGTGTTGTATTTTGTTGACATAATCAATAAAACAAACAGTTATGGAAACAAATGAAATAGCTTCAAAATTAGTAGCATGGTGCAATGCGGGTGATTTTGAAAAGCCGTATCAAGAATTGTACAGCGATAAAATCGTTAGTATTGAAAACGATGGAAAGGCCGAGGGCGCTTATGTTGAAGGCTTTGAAGGCATTAAGAAAAAAGGGGAGTGGTGGCAAGAAAATTTTGAGGTACACAGTAGTAAAGCTTCAGATCCAGTGGTAGCGGACAATTGGTTTTCCGTAAAGTTTACCATGGATACGACCCATAAACCATCTGGACAACGTTCTACCATGTCCGAAATAGCCGTATATGAAGTTCAGGATGGCAAAATTGTAAAAGAGCAGTTCTTTTATGATGATAAAGGATAAGTCAATATAGTAGTTTACAAGCTATAGGGCCGCTCAACTATTGGGCGGCTCTTTGTTTTAGAAAGACCAAGGCCTATCTTTGTTTTAAAATATATGTATGGTTCTATTAGCTCAGGTTATTGGTGCGTTATATGGTCTTTTAGCAGTAATATTTGGTGCATTTGGTGCTCACGCTTTAAAGAAATTGCTTTCTGAGGACCAGCTTAAAAGTTTTGAAACTGGGGTTAAATACCAAATGTACCATGCCTTGGTACTGCTTTTAATCGGTTTCAATTTTAATATGGATGTTGTCTCTCAGCAGTATATGGTGTACTGTTTTGCTATTGGAACTTTTCTGTTTTCTTTCAGTATTTATACTTTGGTGATTAGTTCTGCAAAAGGAAAGAAAATGCGGTTTTTGGGCCCAATAACTCCGTTGGGCGGGTTATTACTGGTGTGTGGTTGGGCACTGTTACTATTTAGCTTTATTGGAAACCTTGTCTAATTTTCTAGTTGTACTTCCGAAGTAAATTCTTTTATGGCCTGATTGGGTTCTATAATGTCATAGCCTTTCCAAAAGTTAGGGTCATAGTCTGGCATATAGGTTGGTAAAACACCGGTTTTTTCCTCAAAGGCTTCAAATTGCCCGGAATTGATTGGTTCCTCGTCAAAGACTATAAGTTCATATTGATTTATGTTCCCAAAGGCAGCATCAACTTTTAGGGCCAATTCATTCTGTTTACGTCTGCCTTTTACGTTCTTATTTTTCTCAATAATGGTCAACGGTCTTTTAAAACCGGCCCTTATACCCTTTATAATGTTGTAGTATCGTAAATGGTACTTTTGGTCAGCTCCTTTATCGAACAGAATACTTCCTTTTGCCAAATATTCGTTCACGGAAACCCCAAGCAGTTTAAAATCCCGAAGCGATTCCGTATTTTCAAAATCCATCCGAATCAATGCAAAATCATCCGAATTGATATAGAGCATTCCACCAAATTCCGGAGAACCATCGGGTACAAACCGGATAACATAAACGGCTTGGTCACCTAGGTACGTGTGGTTTTCGAGCGTAAGTTCATAGCGTCTAGGCTTGAAAATAACATTGTAATCCGTATCATCAAAAATGGGAAGATTCTCAAAAAGGTTGCCCAGTGTTTTGCGCTTGTATTCCAAGAAAAATTCACGGCGCTCCTCTTTCTTTTTCTTTTCTTCCTCAAGCTGTTTGTTCAGGGCGGCAATATCCGTAGAATCTATCTCTTCCTTAAAAATATCGCCCATGTCTTCGGCATCTACCTTGGTTCCGAACAACCCTGATTTCACTTTAAAATAAGAATCGGTTTTAATATTTTCTTTTACAATTTTATTAAATTTTTCCTCCAAGAGTTCAACATCTAGCTCCTTACTTTTATCATAAAGCTCAGAAGCTTTTATGAGGTCTAGTTTTTGTTCATCGGCATCATCTGCACCATAGAGATCGCCCAACATCTCGGTATAATAAATATTGTTCTTGGGAATGGTCTGAATAACACTATCCAAGAAATTCTTGTTGAAAGCTTCAATGGAAGATTTCTTAATTTCATATTGGGTCTTGATGATATTATTCTGGTAGGTTTCCCTTAGAAAAAGTCTTTTTTTAGAAAATTGGGTGATGTAATTTTTCTGTATGTTTTCCTCTACCAATTCAATAATTTCCCTTGGGGTATAATTTTTATTGGAAACGATAACTTCCCTTAATTCTATAGCCTTTGGCCTTAAGTAAATGAGGCTGTCCGTAAATTCGGAAATGGGTTTGCCCATAGATTCGTAACCAATGCACGAAATAAAAAGCGAATCCGTAGCCTTAATATCATCCTTTAGTAGAAACTTGAACCTGCCCTCTTCATTGGTAATCATTCCTTTTTTGTTCAATTGGACCGTTGCATACGGAACAGGCTTTTTTGAAACGGAATCGACAATTACTGAGGTCAAGCTTTGTGCATGTTGCACGGTAGATGAAAAAAGAAAAAAAGCGAAGAGGTAAAAAAATGGCTTTTGCATATTCACGGCTAATGGCTATTCAAAAAAAGCAATAGCATTTGAAGTAAGCACGGTTTTTTTGATTTATTTAATACCAATTTATTCTTTTATTAACGAATAGACTTACAACAAGGGTAAGGTACAGGAAATTTTTCTAAAAATTAATGGCAGCCACAACCATCTTGTCCGCAAGCTTTGTTGCTGCTTTTTTTACTTGAAAACAATGCTTTTGGCAAAAGGAATTTCTTGACCAAATAACCTACGGAGATTGCTAAAACAATATAAACCAATATGGGTTGAAGTACACTCATCTTATTTTAATATTTGATAGGCAACTAGAGCTACAATATAAGCAAAACTGCTCATAAATACCAATTGTGCCGCGGGCCATTTCCAAGTATTGGTTTCGCGTTTTACCACCGCCAAGGTACTCATACATTGCATGGCGAAGGCATAGAACAGCAATAATGAAATACCAGATGCCAAATTGAACAATGGTTTCTTGGTTTTTGGGTTTATTTCTGCTGCCATTCGGTTTTGGATGGTTTCTTCCTGATCGTTTCCAACGCTGTAAATGGTGGCCAAGGTACCCACAAATACTTCGCGTGCGGCAAAGGATGTAAGTACCGCAATACCAATTTTCCAGTCGTAACCCAGTGGGTTTACAATAGGTTCAATAGCCTTCCCCATATAGCCCATATAAGAATTCTCTAGCTTGTAGCTGGATATTTCTTGGCTAAGTGCCCTCTGCTCAAGTAGGGTCTGTTTTTGGGCAAGTGAATCGGTCAGGGCGGTATTATCTATACGGTAGACATTGTTCCTTATACTGTCCTTTAAAGCTGTTTTGTAAACGGATAGGTCATTGGCAATACTAACTTGATTAAAATCAGAAAATCCTTCGGTCTTAACTCGGGTGGTTACAATTTCGTCTGCATTGTTAAAATCATCGCCATAGCCATTGGAGCCTAAGAACCAAAGTACTACGGATATCGCCAAAATTATTTTACCGGCACCCAAAACAAAACTTTTGGTCTTTTCCCAAACCGTATAGGCAACGTTTTTTGGTAATGGCAGCTTATAGTTGGGCATTTCTACCACAAAAAAGGACCTACCCTTAATCTTTAAAATTTTATTGAGTATTAAAGCGGATATAATAGCCGCCCCAAAACCTAGCAGATAGAGCAACATAAGGGTCAAGGCTTTATAACCAAAGCCCAGGAAACTACCTTCGGGTATTACTAGGGCAATAATAATAATGTAAATGGGAAGCCTTGCCGAACAGGTTGTAAATGGCGTAACAAGAATAGTTATTAATCGCTCTTTCCAATTTTCAATGGTTCGAGTGGCCATTACCGCGGGTATGGCGCATGCCGTACCGGACATTAGGGGCACAACACTTTTACCGCTTAAGCCAAAGGGGCGCATAAGACGGTCCATTAAGAACACCACACGGCTCATATAGCCCGTTTCTTCCAGCAAAGAAATGAACATGAAAAGAAATGCGATTTGCGGAATGAACATGGCTATACCACCAATACCCGTTAGTATTCCTTCTGCAATGAGGTTGGTAAATACACCGGGAGGCAAAGTGTCCTTTACCCACGAGCTGGCGGAGGCAAAAAATGTTTCGATGAGGTCTTGAGGGTAGCCACTCCAGTCATAAATACCTTGAAATATAATCAGAAGGATGGCAAAGAAAATTATATATCCAAAAACCTTGTGGGTTAGAATCTTATCCAGCGAAGCCCTAAAGCCTTTGGCTATGGCCAAATCTACTTTGTAGGTCTCTTTTAGAATGCCGTTTATAAACTGGTACCTTAAAATGGTTTCCTTCTGCTGCAAGCGCTTCAGTTCCGATTTTGATTTGGTAGCAAAAGAAGAGGCATCTTTGAACAGTTTTTTCTCAATGGGCATAAAATTTACGTCTTGCGTAATCACAAGCCACAACTTATACAGGTCCTCATTAGGAAAAGCGTCCTTTAATTTTTTAAAATATCCAGGGTCAATAACCGTAATATCTACATTTTGTTCGGTAGAAAGGTTTTTATAATCGGAAATGAGTTCTTTCAGCTTGTCAATGCCAATGCCCTTTCTGGTACTCACCAAGGCAATTTTGGTATTCAACTTTTCTTCCAAAAGCGGAATATCTACGGATATGCCTTTGCGGGACATACGATCTGCCATGTTAATGACAAGAATGGCCGGTATTTTAAGGTCTTTTATTTGCGTGAATAGAAGAAGGTTTCTCTTCAGGTTTTCTACATCGGATACGACTATGGCCACATCTGGGTGGTTCTTGTCATTTTTGTTCAGTAGGAGTTCTACGGCAACACTTTCGTCCAAAGAAGTAGTGTTCAAACTATATGTTCCCGGTAAATCCAGTATATGTGCTTTTACGCCTCTGGGAAGCTTGCATACACCCTCCTTTTTTTCAACGGTGATACCTGGGTAATTACCAACTTTTTGTTTTAAACCGGTAAGTTGATTGAAAACGGAAGTTTTACCAGTATTAGGGTTTCCTATAAGGGCAACGTTAATTTGTTTGCTCATAGAACGGAAGTGTCTTCTAAAATTTCCAGCTCAATGAGCTGTGCGGTCTCACGCCTAATGGCAATATGGGAGCCGTTTACATTTACATAAATAGGGTCTTTAAAAGGAGCTATTTGGACCAATTCTATCTCGTTGCCGGGCAAACAGCCCAATTCTAACAATTTAATGGGTAGGGAATCGTCAGAGAATTCTTTGATGATTCCTTTTTGTCCTTTTTTTAGCTGTGCGACCGTTATTACCAACGTTTATTTAGATTGATTATAAGTAAGGCAAAAGTAGCATAATTTATCCTAAAAGCCGTGTGTTGAATCCCAAAAAATCATAAAACTTTAGGATGTTTGCGTGCTGTAGTAGCCGATGCGGAAAATGGAGAGGCCCGTAAGTTGAATACAAGAACATACTTTTGGGAATTTGGTATTGCCCTGTAGTTTATTCTTCTTGGTTAGGGGTCATTAGAATTTTTAAATCGGCCATCAGTTTTTCAACCTCTTCTTCATTGGTACCATCGTAAAAGCCGCGAATGCGCTTTTTCTTGTCCACTAGAATAAAATTTTCGGTATGGATCATATCAAAAGGTCCGCCATCGCCATCGTCTTTTACGGCTAGGTATGATTTACGGGCCAACTCGTATATCTGTTTTTTATCGCCTGTAACAAGGTTCCATTTAGAATCATCTACACCTTTTTCTATTGCATATTTTTTTAGTTGTGCCACAGAATCTATCTCCGGTGTAACTGAATGTGATAGCAACATTACATCGTCAAAACCCTTAATTCTTTCCTGTATACTGGCCATATTCTTGGTCATTATGGGGCATATAGTTGGGCAGGTGGTAAAAAAGAAATCGGCAATATAGATTTTGTCGTTGTAATCGGCTTGGGTTATGGTTTTTCCATTTTGGTTGATCAACGAGAAATCTGCAATGGTATGGTATTTTCTTTTGTATTGAAGCGTACTGTCCACCAGTTCCGGATTAACCATGGTAGGTTGGTAAATTGTTAAGATTTTGGGGGGTTGCAGGGCGTTATAGAACAAATACATGATTACCGCCGAGAGCCCCAATAACACGAGGCCAAAAAATTTATATTTGGCAAAGAATGTGCGCATAATCTTTTTGGTAAAGATACGTTAGTCAGTACAAGCATTCAAGTCCTAACTGCTAAGAGCGCTGCTAAATGTTTCTTAAAAATAAATGGCGGTTATCAGTAATTTTTTTTAAGCGGCCGTAAAAGTGTACTTTTGTCGGCTGAATTCAATAAGAGTTCATTAATTATAGAAAACATAGATGAGTCCGTTCCTTATTAAGGCCATACAATTTTTTTTAAGCCTTTCACTATTAATAGTGCTTCACGAAATGGGGCATTTTATCCCGGCAAAATTATTTAAGACCCGTGTAGAAAAGTTCTACCTATTCTTTGATGTAAAGTTCTCGCTTTTCAAAAAGAAGATAGGCGAAACCGTTTATGGTATTGGGTGGCTTCCTTTAGGAGGTTATGTAAAGATTTCCGGTATGATAGACGAAAGTATGGATGCCGAGGCTATGCAAGAAGAGCCAAAGGAATGGGAATTTAGAAGTAAGCCCGCTTGGCAAAGACTTATTATTATGTTGGGCGGTGTTACCGTTAACTTTGTTTTGGCATTGGTTATCTATATTGGTATGGCCTACGCTTACGGAGATCAATATATTCCGGGAGATAGTTTAAAAGACGGTGTTCATGTAACGGAAAAGACCATTGGTGATGAACTTGGTATTGAGACCGGAGATAAAATTGTTGCGGTAGACGGCCAGAAGATAAAGGACTTTAATACGGTCTTTATGGACATTATTAATGGGAGTAGCATTACTATTGAACGAGACGGGCAAACCATAGAGAAGGAAATTCCTGTTGATTTCATAGCCACTTTAATAGAGGATAAGGACCGTGCTAGGTTTTTGGGACCACGTATCCCTTTTGTTATAGCCGAAGTTTCTCCCGAGTCCTTGAATAAGGATGCCGGACTTGAACCAAAAGATGAAATAGTTGAGATTGCCGGTAAGAAAATATCCTATTTTGATGAGGTAAAGCCTATTTTAGAGCAGTATAAAGGCGAAAAAATTAACCTGACCGTTGTTCGTGACAATAGCGTTCGTAAAGTTGTACCGGTAGTAATAAATGACTCTGCCCAAATAGGAGTGCGCCCCGGTATGGTTTCTATGGACGAAATGGAAAAAAGAGGTCTTTTGCGTTTAGAGACTGAAAAATATACGTTTGCCGAATCTATTCCTGCAGGAATCAACAAAGGGGTAAATACCCTTACCGGATATTTGAAGCAATTGAAAAAGATTTTTAACCCAGATACAGGAGCGTACAAAGGTGTAGGTGGTTTTGCGGCCATTGGCGGACTTTTTCCTGAAACATGGAACTGGGAAGTGTTCTGGGGCACAACGGCTTTCTTGTCCATTATGTTGGCCGTTCTAAACCTGTTGCCAATTCCGGCTTTAGATGGGGGGCATGTTATGTTTTTGTTGTACGAAATGGTTTCCGGGCGTAAGCCAAGCGATAAATTTTTGGAATATGCACAAATGATAGGTTTCTTTATGTTGCTGGCTTTGATACTGTTTGCCAACGGAAATGACCTATATAGATACTTAATGGGAAAATAGATTGCAAAATTTATTTGGGACAATAAAAAAAACAATTATATTTGCACCCGCTTAGATAAACAAAGCGAAAATATTTTCCTCCTTAGCTCAGTTGGTTAGAGCATCTGACTGTTAATCAGAGGGTCCTTGGTTCGAGCCCAAGAGGGGGAGCAACAAAAAGCTAGTCGAAAGACTGGCTTTTTTTGTTTTAGGCCATGTTCGTTGGGTTTCAGGCCAATTAGACCGTTGGTTACTTCTCTTCTGAAAAGCTAACTTGTATGTAATTATTTAATGCTTGAAGTCTAGGCAAGACTTATAAAAAAAGGTCCTGATGTTTTTATATCATCAGAACCTTCATTTGTGATAGGTAATTTTGTTTAAATCAATCCCAACCGGAAAGGCCAATAATTTCGCCATTGGGTCCTACAAAAAATGTGTATTTGTCACGAGCGTAGTTTTCATTTTCCAGTTCGTAACCTTCTTCTTTTAGCTTATCGCCAATTGGGACAATGTTGTTTACTTTTAGCATAAAATGGTTGTGGTTGGTGTTTCCTATAGGACCTATTGTATCTATAAATTCGGGAGCCGTTAGTGATAGCCCAATAGTCAAATCATCGGCCTTTAGTTTCATTACAAGCATTCCTTCAAGTCCAGGTCCGTGAAGTACTTCGGCATCGGCCATTTTAAATCCCAATATTTCACGGTATAACTTTAGGGTCTTTTCAAGTTCCAATACGTGCACACTAATGTACTTTAAACCTGTAACCCTTGCTTCTTCCGTGCTAGCTGCCTCAATAGCTTTAGGAGAAGAATCTGATGTTTGTGCAAAACCATAATTAATGCCTGCTAATACAAAAGCTACTAAGAAGCAGATTTTATAAAGTGAATTTAGTGAACTGTGGTTTTTTTTTGTTCTGTGACTAGTAGTAGCCTTCATAATAACTTTCATAATAAATATCGTTTTGTTAAAACTATGATATTATATGATAATCTTAAGCTCAATATAGCTTAACAAAAACTGAACATTTGCAATGTTCAAGACCTGCAACCATAGACATTTTGCACTGCGCTTCAATAAAAACTGAACAATTAATTATTGGTCGGAAATTCGCAGGTTATGGTAAATATTTCTTTGTAAAATTACAATACATGCATGCTTTGTGTAGCCCTAAAACCTGCTTGTCAGAATGGTTTTAATCGTTTGAAATCAGCTAAAAAATCAATAGGGTAAACGGCAATAACCAACAATAAATAATATGAAACATTTTACACTTTATTTACCACTTTTCTTTCTTGTGATTTCCTGTTCTGAGATAAAAAATGAGGAGAAAAAAAATCTTGAAGAAACATACGAGTGGGAAGAATTAATAGATAAGGATTTAACCCAGTGGGACAATTATTTGAGCTATCAGCACCAACCCGGTTATGACGGTTCCGTACCACTAGATGAAAATGGGGAAGAAATAGCTCCGATAGGTTTAAACAATAGCGACTATACCGTTTTTTCAACGGTGAAAGAGGGCGAGGAAACCATTATCAAGAATACGGGAGAATACTATGGTTGCCTGATTACTAAAAAGGAGTATAAGAATTATCATTTTCAGTTAAAGTACAAATGGGGGGATAAAAAATGGGCCTACCGAAAAGATTTATTGAAAGACTCTGGAATATTGTACCATTCCGTGGGGCCAATGGCTGTTGAGTACTGGCGTTCATGGATGCTTTCTCAAGAATTTCAGATAATGGAGGGGCATACGGGAGATTTTTGGAGCCAGGCTAATTCTGCCATAGATATTAGGGCGTACAAACCGGAATCTGTTTTGGATCCATTGGCGCATGAGTCACAGGAGTATTTACCAATTGGTATGGGTAGTCCGTATAACAATTATTGTTTACGAAGCGGAAATTATGAAAAACCACATGACGAGTGGAATACGCTTGAGTTGATCTGTTATGAGGGCAAAAGTCTTCATATCGTAAACGGAGAGGTTGTTATGATTTTGAAGAACTCAAGATATATAGATGAAAACGGTAAGGAAGTGCCGTTGATCCAAGGGAAAATTCAATTGCAAAGTGAAGCTGCAGAGGTGTTTTTTAAAGATATCAAGATAAGACAGATTGATTCGCTTACACAGCAGCAAAAAGCACTTTTCTAAATTAAGACAAATTATAAAGACAGTATCATATGAAGATTAACGTGTTTCTGGTATGTAGTATTATAAGTGCATTTATTGCGTGTTCGTCAAATTCTGACGATGATGAAGAAATGGATAAAGGTCCTGAAGACCCCATGCAAGTAGATGATAAGGAGGAAGACAAGGAAGATGAGATAGCACCTTTTCAACTTTCTGATTTGGACCCTGATTTACCTTCGTTTGTTTCTGTAGTTGATGATACCCCGGAGGGAATGGAGTGGGTAAAGGTGGAAGCCATGTCCGATGAATTTGATTCATGGGACGATGATAAGTGGTTTAATTCTTTTTGGAACTACGGTAACACCCCGGTTTCTATGCGAAGTGAAAACTCTAGCGTGGTAGATGGCAAACTAAATATTCAGGCCACGTTGGATGAGGGTAGTTCCCAATGGTTTCAAACGGCAAGAGTGCACTCCAAAACTAAAATAAGTTACCCTATGTACACGGAGTGTAGTATGAAAACCTCAAGTATTTCTGCGTTCAATACGTTTTGGCTGAACAATGGCGATATTGATGATAGGGATGAGATAGATATTGTTGAGAGCAATGCAAACCCAACTCCTGAGTGTAGTGATCAAACTACGAAACCAAGTAACTACCCGTGGGCTCCGTGGGATTTCCCAACGCAGATGAACTCACAGTATTTTATTGCTAAAAGTGGTGTTACGGAAAGGCATGAGGATAATTTTGATACGAGAATGTTATCGGATGCAAATCCTAACAAAGGAAAAACGTGGGATGAAACCTACCATATTGTTGGTGCTTGGTGGAAAGATGCTAGAACGGTTCAGTTTTATTTAAATGGAGAGCCAGCTGGTGTTGTTACCACTAACCAAGACTTTACAAGAGAGCTAGAGTTAATATTTGATCTATGGACATCTGAAGAGTGTTATTTGGGAGGTTTACCACAAAAGGAAGAGCTAAATGACGATTCTAAGAATACCATGCGTGTAGATTGGGTACGCACTTGGAAACTTGAAGAGAAATAGTAATACTTAACCTATTGGCATAGGATTATGTTTTAAATATAATGTGCAGAGTTTGTTTAAATTGAGTTAGTTTTCAGTTAGTTTAGTATGGGTTAGGGGCGTGGTTAAAACCAGGCCCCTTCCTTTTTTTAGCTGCCTTTTGCAGTTATATTTTGCAGATTTATTGTTGTTTGATATCAAAGGTAAAAAAGAGTTTACCCTATTCACCGACCTAAGGGAAATTCAATTTCCATTTCAGGTGGTATTAAAAATCAGGTGTAGTGTTGGAGACGCAATAAGTAGGTTGGTGCCCTTTATCTGGTGCCGGTATTCAATTTGAGGTTATAGTCATAGGTGTCATTTTTCATGTAGTCTTTGACCATTTGGTATTCTTCGTTTACCCTGTTGCCTTTTTCTAAGGACAAGTCGCATTCAAAACGAACAAAATGATAATTGGGATACAATTCATGACTAATTCCCCATGTTATGCCTTGTCCTGGGCTTGTGTTTACATCGGTAAAATTCCCTGGTCGGTAAGCACCGCCACCCTTGGGAATGGTTAAACCTTGAATTTTAGGGTAAAAATTTACTCCGTCTTCAGAAAATAGGATGCTGTTTCTTTCAGGTCCTTCAGGTAATGTAGCGCATACACCGTTACGATATGGCCATACCATGCTGCCATGTCCGCCCATTAAAACAGGGTTGTACTTAGATTTAATATATGGGCCTTCAGGGTTATTGGCTATTGCAACCCCTGTGGCTAAGGGTATATCGGCATGTTCTTTATTAAATTTACCCGGTGATACGTTAGGGGTCCATGGTAAGCGGCCATGACTTTTGTAGTATAGAAAATATTGTCCTCCCTTAACAAAAAAGGTGGGTTCGTGTATAACCTCGGCATCCCAACTTTCTTCAGAACCGGGTTTTAATATGGGTTCATCCAAAGCTTTCCAAGGTCCCGCCGGAGTGCTGGCTACGGACATGCCAATTACATTGGGTGTAAAATCTCCGGATGTTTTGAATTGTTTTGACCAGCGTGCATCTTCAATGCTTCTTGCTGCTTGATAAACTAGATAATACTTGCCATTTGCAAACAAAATATCAGGATTAAATACGCTACGGTGGTCATAACGCCCAGCTGTGCCACGCGAAATTGCCACTCCCTGTTCCTCCCAATTTAAGCCATCGGTAGAGGTTGCGTACCAAACATCGCACAAATCCCAGTGAAAAGCTCTTAGTGAATCGGTAGCGTCATTGGGGCCTACCACTTCGCTGTTAGATAGAGGTTTTGAATACCACATGTAATATTTACTATCAATCTCTATTACACTAGAGGGATAATAACGTTCTGCGCCGTCTTCAAACCCCTGTAGTTTTTTAAATGAAAATTGGGTATTATATTCATTGTACTTTTCGTAAGAAATCTGATTTTCGCGAAAACGCTTGTAAGAGGCGCTTTCGTACGTTTCTGGTTCTTTGTGCTGGCACGAAGATAAACTTACTAGTATCAGTGCTAAAACAATGTTTGTTCCAGTTATAATTATAGCCTTTGCTGTCATAAAACAGTGGGTTTTATTATTTTCTTAGCGATATCTTTATGTTCAAATGGTGTTACATTTTTACGAAAAATGAGGTTTAAGTAATATTCAACTTATTAAAAAGGACAGTAGCTACATGTAACATACTGTCCTTGCTTAATCAAACTCAACTCAACTCAACTCGTATTTTATTCTCCTTTGGCCCTATGTTGGGTCTTTCTTTCTGATGTAAAGCTCATAATACTTTGATAATCCCAGCTATTGTACATATGAGAAAGTCCCCAACTTAATATTTCTGTAGGTTCTTTTTCATTGTCTGCAGTTCTATTTAAGCCAATGGCATGTGCAGTAACTCCGGGAATGACGGACATTATTTCAAAATTAATACCGTCAGGTGCCCATTGAATGGTGTTTTTTTCTGGACCATCTGTAGTAATTAAGGCCGCAACACCACCATTGTATGGCCAAACACAAATTTCATGGCCGCTATTGCTAATTGGGTTGTATGGTGATTTTATGTATGGTCCTTCAGGTTTGTCTGCAATGGCAAGACCATGACGGATTTGTCTTCCGCCAAATGTAATTTCTTCTCCCATCTGTTCACCTTTGTAGTATAGATAAAACTTGCCATCAAAAGGAATAATACAAGGGTCATGAACCTTATGGCTATCAAAGTCGCCTTTTCTTTCAACAGCAAATCTATCTTGTTCTTCACCTTTCCAAATACCATTGTCGGCAGGACTTAATATAGGTTCTTTACTTTTCGTCCAAGGACCGTCAGGAGAATTGGACCAAGCTAGGCCAATTTGGTTTTTTACACGTACCGTATAGGGAGATTTTACGGTTTGGTAGCTCAAATAATATTTGTCTTCATGTTTCATGATTTCTACGGTAAATACCGATCTGTCATCATATTCCCCAGCTTTACCTCTAGGTACCGCTAAGCCTTCTTCTTTCCAAGTTTCGCCGTCTTCCGAAGTTGCATACCAAATGTCACAACGGTCCCAAGGAAATACCTTGTCGTTTTCAACATCGCCTCCAAAACCTTGTGTTGGTCCGGTATTTTTGGAATACCATACATAGAACTTACCATTTTCTTTTATGACAGCACTGGGGTCTCTACGTACAACACCTTCTTCATAGGCTAAATCTCCTTTCAACGGTTTTAAGTTAGAAAACTGAATAAACCATTCGTTTCCTAAATCTACGGGCCATTTTAAGGCTCTTTTAGAAGCGGCACTTAAATGATCTATATCTGTAATACCCAAATGGTCTATTTGGGCCTGAGTTACCCCTAAAGAGTCTAGTTTTTTCTGGTCATATGTCGTAACCTGGGCATAGCTATGATATGAAAGCATAGCGAAAAAGAGAAACGAATATAGGATTGTTTTGGTTCTAGAAATCATTGTAATAAGCGTTATTTAATTTATATGAATTTTGATGTTTCGTTTAAAGTGGGGCCGGTAAAATAGTTGTATTTAAATTTTGCCCATGTTTTGTTTCGTAATGGTACTTTTTATGAAATGTTTGGAAATAGACTAGTACGTTTATACTTGCATATTTACCTTTTCTAGGTTTTTGTTGGGTTTATTTTTATACTCACACTTAAAATCATGTGTTTTGGTTCTATTTTTTCTATTTGAGAAATCTGAACGAAAAATTGATGTATCAGTAATTTTTCCATTGTTATTTTGACAAATATTGGTTAATCGTGGGTAAAATCTTTGGTTTTCTTATG
Organism: Zobellia sp. 1_MG-2023; assembly: GCF_030549125.1. Taxonomy (NCBI): domain Bacteria; kingdom Pseudomonadati; phylum Bacteroidota; class Flavobacteriia; order Flavobacteriales; family Flavobacteriaceae; genus Zobellia; species Zobellia sp. 1_MG-2023. The sequence goes on from NZ_JAUOSY010000008.1 coordinate 74,619, forward strand.
AATAAAAACTGAACATTCTTAAAAACTGGTTCAATTTTCATGAATTTCAACTAAGCAAATATTATATTGACTTTGACTAGGAAAAAAAGACCCGTGTTCAGTCTTGTATTTTCTAATGTTTAGTTGATTTTTAATTGTGGGGCAATAATTTTTAGATATGATGAAGCGTAGGAGATTGCTAAAAATGCTTAGTACTGTTTTTATTTTGAGCTGTTTGTTTGTAAAGGCCCAAGAGCCTTATGGTACAAATAAGTATATAGACAAGGCAAACCAACTAACAGCCAAAAATTTAGACAGTGCTATTTATTACCTGAAAGAAGGTATTGACTATTATTCGGAACAAAAGGATACCATAAATTTAATTAACAATCTTTGCCACTTATCTGAAGTATATGATAACGTGTTGGATTATGGAAAATCTTATGATGGATATTGGGAAGCGTTAATTTTAGCCGATCTATCCAATGATGATATTTCAAAATCCCGTATTTATCAAGAATTGGGTTGGTTGTATACCGCCTATAGAAGGGAAGAAGAATCATTGCGTTATTTTAATATGTCCCTTAAGCTTAAAAAACAGCTTTTTAAAGAGAAAAAGATAAGTCAGGATTATTTGGTCAGTAACTACTTTGCTATTGTAAATTGTTATAGGGTAAACCATAATTATATAATGGCAAAGACGTATCTAGATAGTTGTGAACTGTCCTTAAAAAAGATAGACCCCAATAAAAAATCATATTACGTAGAAACGGAAAAGGGCTATTTGGATGCCATTGCAGGAGATTATGAAAATGCATTGAACACGCTAAACGAATCTAAACTCTTTTTTGAAAAGAAGAGTCCTTCATACCTTACTATTGTCTATTTTTTATTAGGAGAGGTGTATAAACTAAAAGGAGATTTTGAGGAGGGAATAAAGTACTATAAGGAATCTCTTAAGTTCTCGGAAATGTATAATAAGCATTTGGGTTACAAGCTATTCAACTATGAGGTTTTGTCCGAGCTGTATTATAATCAAAACAGTTTTAAAGAAGCCTTTTACTACAATGATAAGGCACAAGAATTAAATGAAAATATATTCGGCAGAAAAAGTAAAAATCATAAACATTTATTTGAAATAAAAGATCGTTACAGACTTCAAAAAGAAAAAGAAAAGGCACTACTTAAAGAAGTACGAATTGAAAAGCTGGAAGACCAAAAAAGAATAGGTTTCTTACAAAATATCTTAATGGGCGTAATAGTGGTCTTTATGTTTTTATACGGGGTTCTTTTGTTTAGAAACCTAAGAAGAAAACACAAACTAGAAAAGCAAAAGACCAATGAGGTTATGATGTTAAAAAACAGGGAATTAACTGCGTCTGCCCTTCAACTGATTGAAAAGGAAGAATTTATTGCTAAACTAAAGCAGAATATTTCCAAAAGTGATGCCATAGACGCGAAGGCCATTCATAATATGCTCAAAGGTTTTCAAAATTCCCCAGGTGGAAATTGGAAGGAGTTTGAAGCACGGTTTACTTCTATAAACCAAAGCTTCTATGAAAAAATAAGGACAAAATATCCAGACTTGGGACAAACAGATTTAAAGCTTTGCGCTCTAGTAAAGTTAGGGTTTTCAAGTAAGGAGATGTCTTCTTTATTGGGCATTACAATAGAAAGTGTACATACTTCGAGATATAGGTTAAGAAAGAAACTTGGATTAGAAAAAGGAGAAAATCTTATAGATTTTATGTCCACAATTTAAAAGCGCTATATCTTCTAATATGTGGTATAAATAATACCTAAAAGAGTCAATACATAACTTGCAATTAAAAATGGGCAGCCTATTTAAAGACTGCCCATTTTACTATTTAAAATAGCGGTTAAGATTCGGGGGTTATACCTTTATGGTCTAACAGGAACTTCTGCTAAGAACATATCATCTATATGAAATTTAATAGCTTGTGGGTTGAACTCGTTATACCCTCTAATGAACCAACTTACTTCACCTGTAAAACCTGCATCAAATTCTTGTTTTTGATATACCCATTCTCCGGTAGGTAGGTCAGGAGTGAATACGGTAGGTATCAGTTCAAAAGCCCAGTTTGAAGGATATATTCTAATATCTGAGGATTCAGTACCTGAAGGAACTCCTGATAAGTCACTTTCTATATATATCCAGTAGCCAAACTCATATCTTTTACCTTCTTCAAGGGTTATTACCACAGGATTTCCACCGGCATCTCTATGTTCAACGATCATACCACCGTTGGGTCTAAAGTTGATATCGAGGCTCTTGGTTCCGGTGCGTGTGTTAACCACACCAATATCCAAATCATATTCGCCCCAATGACCTCCCCAACCTAGGTAAGCCCAATTATCAGGAGTTGATGTTTCTAATCCATAATCATATGGGGTAGAAGGGTAAAGATTGGCCAATTGGTCAAAATCTGTCAAAAGAACATCGGTAAATGCTTCTGACTCCACTTCATCAACGGTTGTAAGTTTCCCAGGCGTATAGCTTACGTAAACTTGGTCATCATTATAAAGTTGTTCTCCACTTAAATCAAGAATAACAATATTGGCTTCGTTCTTGTCTATGGTCGCCGTAGATATAACAGGATTGATCAGAATAGGATTCATTTCATCTCTGTTATTTTCTATTCTAACGGTAAAATCGGCTGGATCTACCGTGCTTCCATCTATTTCTCGGCTGAATTCTAAAGCAATCTTGTCTTCACGTTCGGCCACTCTATCCAAAGTTACCGGAGCGGAAGATGGTATTACTTTTATCACTTTCTCAAAAGAAAGGGTGTCCGCATCCGTTGGTCTAAACCTTGAGGCAATAAATTCAAGATCCCAAGACCCTAATCTATTGAACCGCATGTCTACCTCTTCTTCTGCACCGGAGTTTATAGTGGCAGGTTTTCCTCCATCCGAAGACCATGCAATTGCTTCCGGTTCGCCTATTGCGGTGTAGGTTAAACGAACGGAGTTACTGGCTTCTATTTCATTTTCTGCTCCGTTGGACAAATCCAATTCAGCTCCTACGCTCCCATCAGGGTTTACATGATAGGCCCTTAGTACAGATTTGATAGAATCAATTACAGTGATCACGATGGTGGTGTCCAACTGCTTGGTGTCGCTTGGAACCGTACTATCATCATTTCGAAAAACATTACCCTTAAAAGTTTGGCTTAGTTTAACGTCATATACTCCGGCCTTGTTAAAAACACCTTTTACTACCTCTTTGGATGAGGTATTAGCTTTCTCTCCTGAAATACGAGAGTTTTCGGGGAATGTCCATGTTCTGGTTTCAACTCCTCTAGAGATATCGCCAAAATCTATATGACCTCCAACAATTACTTTGTTTTGGAAATCCATTTCGGATGTTACGATAATTCTATGGTTCACATCGCTTATGTTCAGCTCCTCTTCTTTTTCGCAACTGAAGACAAGCAGAGCTAGGATGAAGAGTACACTTAAGATATTATATTTTTTCATGTCTAGCGGTTTTAGTTGTTTAAATTAGGATTGTTTAATACTTCTCCAGTAGGAATAGGAAAATAGTCATGTTGCGCCGAGCGATAATTTTGTGAGGATTGAATAAAGTCCGGTCTAACTCTTCCTGATATAAATAGAGGGGCCTCACCTTGTCCGGTCACATCTAAATTAGCTTCACGCCAAACTTCATCGGCACGTAAATCATCAAAAACCTCTTTAACAATACCCCAACGTACCAAGTCTTTATAACGATGTCCTTCAAAGCATAATTCTATTGCTCGTTCCACACGTTGAATATGCGTTAATACAGTTTGTGCATTTGCAACTACCAAAGGATGGTCTCCATGAACTTGTTTGCTTACGTGCAGCTGTGGAAACATGCCACCGTTCATATCCATATACTGTTGTAAAGTATAGACACCGGCTCTACTTCTTACCATGTCTATATATTCTATGGCAGTCATAAAGTCTCCGCTATCATTAAGTACGGCTTCGGCATACATTAATAAAACATCTGCATAACGGATATGTCTGAAATTAATACCACTACGTCCTCTTGGTGGTTCTGCATCTAGATGGTACCAGTTAGAGTGTTTTTTTAGATAGGCACTTTGTCCGCCTCCCCAACTTGCCTTTGCTTCTGCAAAAGGAGCAAGGTACCAGTCGCCTTCACCATTTCTAGGTGCAATGGTAGCATTCATTCTTCTGGACTCTAAGTTGGTGTCGTTTATAGAATTGTTGGGGTCTACTTCATCGTAAACCAACATTTCGTGCAAGTTGTAAGAAGCGATTACGGTATTAAAAGCTCCGTATTGTAGGTGCCCAACTTCGGTACTAAGGGTAGTAGATTCAGCACCCGCTCCACCATTGGTAGTATCATCTTCTGCAAAACCGCTATTACCAGGTTTTATATCAAAAGAATAATTTACTTCAAAAATAGATTCTTCATTAAATTCATTTTCGTGCCAGAAATTATCTTCAATATTTCTTGTTAAGCTATATATTCCAGAATCTATTACTTCTTTAAACAAAGTGGCTGCTTGCCCCCACTGTTCATCATAGAGGTATGTTTTACCTAATAACGAAGCTGCAGCACCCCAAGTGGCTCTACCTACATCGTTAGCTTCCCAAGATTCTGGTAAATTATTCATGGCAAACTCTAAATCTGGAATAATTATTTGCGTATTTACTTCTTCCATAGTAGATATGGACTTACTCAATTCTTGAATAGATTCTGCTACTCCATCATGTATCATAGCTCCTCCATAGGTATGAACAACTTGGAAGTAAAAGAAAGCCCTTAAAAAACGAGCTTGGCCCTCTATTTGCGCTTTGGCTTCATCATCAAGAGTCTCTTCGTCTACTTCTTCTAGTTGAGAAATAATAGTGTTTGCCCTAAAGATGCCAACATACAGTTCTTCCCATTTGTTGGTTAAGTGAATTTGCCCGTTTGTATAGGTTAGATTTCTAAACGGATAAGGCCTATACCAAGATTCAGTACCAGCAATATCTCCTAGCACAAATTCCTGCACTAACTCGGCACCACTAACGGAACGATATTGTAGAGCGCCATAAACCGCCGCGAGAGCAGCGTTAAAATGTCCTTCGTTTTTCCAAAAATTTGTCTCTGTAAGAGCATTTGGATTTTCTTCGTCTAAAAATGTACTTTCATTACAGCTAGCAATAATTAGTGCAAGAAGTACAAGACTTTTTGTTATTATTTTGTTCATTGATTTCATAGTTATTTTTTTAAAAACTTAATTGAACTCCTAGCATAAACTGGCGAGCAATAGGGTAGTTGCCATTGTCCACACCTCTTTGAAATAGACTATCACCACCTACTTCAGGATCATACCCCGTATAATTCGTAAAAGTAAAAGGGTTTACAGAGTTTAAATAGAGTCTTATTTTGTCTACTCCGTAGTCTTGAGTGTTTGGAATCGTATACCCTAAGGATATGGACCGGATACGTAGGTAAGTTCCGTCTTCTAAGAACCAATCAGAAAACCCTCTTACATTAGAATGGCCTTCATTTTGTCTAAATGTTGGAATGTCCGAGTCCGGGTTTTGTGGTGTCCATTGGAAAACTTGATCTTGATGGCGCCCACCTATATAGGCTAGGTTTTTATTACCATTGTATACTTCAGTACCATAAGCCATATAGCTTTGTACGGATAAATCCCAATTGTTATAATCTAGATTTAGATTTAGACCGGCTTCCCATTGTGGAATACCAGAACCAGAGAATACACGGTCATTGTCATTAATAGCTCCATCTCCATTTACATCTTTAAAACGTAAATCACCTAATTGTGGAGAGCTAATAGCACTTAAATCTAACTGTTGGTATTCCGTCAATTCTTCTTCGGTTTTAATTACACCATCGTTTTGTAACAGGAAGAAAGAACCGGCCGGATTATTTAAGGCTAAGAAGGTTGTGTTATCTCTATTAATAGTTCCTCCGGACTGCCCAAGTGTTTTACCATTTAAATTGGTGATTTTATTATCATTAAGAGTCCATGTTCCTGATATGCCAAAGTTTAATTTGTCTCCTATTTTTCCTTTGTAGTTAGCTGCAAACTCCACACCTTTATTTACCATGTTACCAGCATTAAGGGCTACACTACCGTAAGTACTTTGAGCACGTGGTTGCCACAAACCGGAAGAAGGAGCGGTCTGCTCGTTAATTAGCATGTCTTGTTTATCATTTTTATAGACATCCGCAGTTATATTTAATTTGTTTTGAAAGAGACCCAGCTCAAAACCAATGTTTTTAGAAACAGTTGTTTCCCATGCCACATTTGGATTGGCATATCTACGTTGAACTTGACCGTTTACAAGATTTTCGTCCGTTCCAAAAGGGTAATTAACCCCTGCTTCTATGGATGGAATAAAGGCATAATCCGGTATTCCATTAAAGCCTGTTTGGGCCCAGCTTCCTCTAATTTTTAGATTGTTAATGGCATCTACATTAAACCATTTTTCATCAGTAACATTCCACCCGGCAGAAAATCCATAGAAGTTACCATATCTTGTTTCTGGGGAGAACTTGGAAGAACCGTCACGTCTAAAACTTGCCGTTAATAAATATTTTCCATCATAGTTGTACTGTAATCTGGCCAATTTACCGGCAAGCGTATAACCGTTTTGGAATTCATTAGGGGATTTAGGGTCCGCACCTGCATTTAATACTTGAACATCGTTTGATGCGTCATCGGCAAATACAGTTCCTACGTTAAGACTTCGCCACCTATATTTTTCATAAGAAGCGGCTCCTAAAAGATCAAAGTTGTGTAGCCCAAAAGATTTTTTATAATTTAAAATATGCTCAATGGTTTCTCTTTTGGAGAACCAATAGTTATAGTCTAATTCTGCGTTAAGGGTAGAGGCTGCAGGACTTAAATTTCCATTTCTATCTAAAGCAAGGTATTGTGGCTGAAAGAACTTTCTAAAATACTGTCCCTCATTACGACCTAAATTTAATTTATAACTTAAGCCATCTAAAACCTCATATTCTAAATTAAGAGATATACTATTGCTCTTATTTTCTCTTTCATCAATATTATCTAATTGCCTTGAAAGAAAGCCATAGAAGATTTCATTGGCAGCAGATATGAGTACGGTATTTTCACCAGTTCTATTTATTTGATCAAAAGGAGCACTATGCGGTACATTTTGTATGGCAAAACCGAATAAATTCCATGGTTCTTGTTTTCTGTTTTCAGTAGTTAAACTAGCAGAACCAAAAGCTTTAAATTTACCCTTGGTAAATTGTCCCGTAATTCTGTTTGTTAACCGGTCAAAATCAGAACTTATTAAAACCCCTTCTTGTTTGTAGTAAGTGGTGTTGAAATTATAAGTCAAATTTTCTGCACCGCCAGATAAGTTGAAAGAAACGTTTTGAATTATAGCATTGTCATTTTGAACTTCATCAACAAAATTCGTATCCCAGTCCAGTGCGTTTGCATCCAATAAAAATGTCTGTGGCTCATCTCCTCCTACTTCTGCAGTAGTTTCTCTGTTATAGAGAAAATCTACCGTATTGGATAAGGGTGTTCCTGAAGTAATGTTTTGAATCCCGGTAAAGGTATTCAGGTCTATTTTCATTTTACCTTTCTTACCTCTCTTGGTTGTAATTAGGATTACTCCACCAGCTGCACGAACCCCATAAACAGAAGCCGAAGCACCATCTTTCAGGATATCTATGGATTCTATTTGTTCTGGTGCAAGGTTAGGATTTTCTTCTTGAGGAATATTATCTACCACATAAAGGGGCTCTCCGCCATTTATAGACACCAAACCTCTAATTTGAACGTTGGCAGCTTCTCCCGGACGTCCACTAACAGCTTGAATGTTTACCCCGGAAACTTTTCCTTGAATGGCGGCTCCAATATCGGATACAGGAATTTTAACCAATTCTTCGGACGCGACTTGCGCAACGGCCCCGGTTACCTCTTTTTTCTTTTGAGTTCCATACCCTACAACAACCACCTCCTCTAGAAGTTGAGAATCCTCTTCCATAGATAGGCTTATAGTTTTGTTGTTGGCAGAAACCGAACGTTTTTCGGTTTTGAAACCTAGGTAAGAGAACACCAATGTTTCACCCGCTGAGGCGGTAATTGAATATTTACCGTCAAAATCTGTTACTGCACCCTTGCTAGTGCCTTCTACAACAATAGAAACACCTGGAAGCGGAGTTTTTTGTTGGTCTGTTACAACACCTGAAATGGTTTCTTGTGCGTACGCCCAGCTTATTCCTAACAGGAAGTAGAGCAGAAGGGCGCTCATTTTCATAAATCTTGGTTTTTGTCCTTTCATAATAATGAATTAGGTAGTTGGCATTTTAACGACAATAGTAATATGTCATTGAAATGGATTAAGTATTTAATTATTGAAAAAAATTCAGGTATAAATTTATCAGATTATGAATTTGGGTGATAAAATACGTCCTCAATAAAAACTGGACATAGCTTTTCTATTTTCAAATTATTTATTGGTTTTAACTGAACTCTGAGGATATTGGGAGAGTTTCAGAACGTGTTTTGTAGGGGTGAGCAATTTTTATGAAGTCTACATTTTCATTATGGAAAAGTTCTAGGGTAAATTACCTTATTCCTGTATTCTAGGTTGATTTCAAGGGGTGTTAAGAACCAAAGGAGCTTAAGGGTATTTGCTGAGATAACCAGTTTGTTCAGGTTTTGTTCAGCTCTTAAACTTAAATGAACAAGATATTTTTACCGTTCAGATATTGCTGTACAGGTAATGAATGATTATAGCATAATTCATAGAAAAAGTATGTAGATATCTATTGGGGAAATGTTAATCATGACAATTAAAGTAAATAATGGCTAAAACTTTTGGATTGTCCTTTCCATAATGCTCGGTCTATTACAAACAGTGGAGTAGTAGCCAGTTATCTTTATTGGAAAGTTATAGTCATTTTTAAGAGGCTTATAGTATTAGATAGAACTAGCGGGTTCTTGTGATTCTGGACATTTCTAAAGATGAAAATAAGATTCAAGAAAGAAAGTGAACCTTGAATATTTGCGTCTTATAAATAGCATACTGTAGAATAATACTGTAGAATAATACTGTAGGAACATCCTGATTTTTCATTAGTGAATTTATTTTTGGTCTAATAGTTTGACTAATAGTTAAATAAGTGTGTTAAATATGCTATCTTGTTTCGGTTGGAATTTTGCGTAGTACCCGTTCTGGAATTTAAGGAAACTGTAGCGAGATATTTGTCATGTTCGAATTCAATACACTAAATATCCATTAAAGTTTTGTCTAATAAAATGTCGATTGACTAATATTTAGGTCAATTGCCGCAGAAGATGTGATATTCGTGAAATGTTAATTATTTGATTCATATATTTGGCCGCTGTTGGACAAGATGCTAGTTATAGGATTGATTTTATAAACTATTAAAACCGACATAATCCCCCCATGAATTCAAAAAATAGATTTATTCTAATAAATTTACTTGCCTTTGAGTTTGTTCTGCTCAATGTGGTTTTGACCATATGCTTTATGTTCAAACTACCAGATTTTTCATTTAGCGATACAGCTATTCTTTGGAATATGGTTCGTTTAATGGTTATTTACAACGTTACATGGTTGGTAATCATTATGTACATACGTAATAGTGAGTTCTATTTTAATCCGGATTTTGGGTACTTTAAGAGCATTGTAACTTCCTTATTTTTCTTCGTAGGTTTTGTTATGAGTGTGGTTATATTATTGAAAATCAGATACTTTGCTAGGTCTACGTTTATTATTCCAATTTTTATTTTTTCATACCTTAATCTGGTTAGCCATAAATACTTACTGAAATATTTGAAAAAAAGAGCTTCTCATCTGTTCTCGGACACTTTGCTTATAGGTTCAGGTTATGATGAAAACAATATTCAGAGCTTTACCAATGCTATGACCCAGTTTGGTTATAACATCATGGGGTACTTGGAGAATAAACAGAAGAAAGCAAATAATATTCTTGATTTTAGTGTTTTTGGCAATGTTGATGATTTATCTGAAGTATTAACAAACAACCGTGTGGACGATATTTTCATAGCGATGGCCGGAATGAAACATGAGAAAATCATGGAAACAATTCAAATAGCGGACAGTTTTGGGGTTCGGGTAAAATTGATCCCTAAAAATCCATTGCTTAAATCAAAGAATTATAAAGCAGTTACCATGGGTGACCTTGCTGTTTTTAAGCTAAGGGAGTCGCCTTTAGATCATTTTAGCACAACAATTCTAAAACGTTTATTTGATTTTTGTTTTGCTTTCATAGTGTTGGTGTTGTTGTCTCCAATTTTCTTGATTATAGCAGCTTTAATTAAAATTGATTCAAAGGGCCCAATCTTTTATACTCCGTATAGGAAGGGTGAGGCAGGTAAGACTTTTAAATGTTACAAGTTCAGGACTATGTCCGTGACCGAGGACCCCTTACATGGAGCGAAGTCCACAGTTGTGAACGACCCAAGAATTACGCGTATAGGTAAATATTTAAGAAAGGGAGATTTGGACGAATTGCCACAGTTTTACAATGTGCTGATAGGTGAAATGAGTGTGATTGGTCCACGGCCCCATAGAATTAATTTACAAAACGACTTTAGGAAAAGTGTAAACTATTATATGGTGCGGAGTTATATTAAGCCAGGTATTACAGGCTGGGCACAAGTTAATGGTTGGCGAGGGCCTACTGTAACCGACGAGCAGAAAAATCAACGGGTAAACCATGATTTATGGTATATAGAAAACTGGAGCCCTTGGTTAGATGTGAAAATTATCTTCTTAACACTTTTTGGAAGTCATCATAAAAAAGCTTTTTAGTTATAGTCTTTTCCATGTGATGTTGAACCAAGATTGACAAACATGTTAGTTCCAATTAAAAAAATAGACAAAAGTAAACTTTGCAATATGGTAATTAAATCAAGTATAAAAAACTCAGGGCATTTCTTTTTGAAAAGTGTATATGGGGCTTTATCCTTCAAGCGAATTAGTGTAGTTCTAGTGGCGTTGGTAATGACATCTTGCTATACAACTAAAGGTGTAAATTACCTTCAAAGCCCGGATAGTGAAATGACCATAAAATTGCGCCCAACCGAATATGGTGTTCAGCCAAATGATGTGTTAGATATAAAGGTTCAAAGTAGAGATCCGGATCAGGCGGCATTTTTTAATATTAGTACAGTTGAAAATAGAAATTTACAGGCAAACCCAGCGTCACTATTTTTAAATGGATATACTGTTGACAAAGAAGGTAAAATTAATTTAGCAATAGTAGGGGAGCTTGAAGTTCGTAATTTAAGAGTAGAGGAAATTAGGGATATCGTACAGAAGGAAATAGACAAATATCTGCTAAATGCTATTGTCTCGGTTAAACTAACTAGTTTTAAAGTTTCGGTCTTAGGTGATGTTAAGAATCCCGGCACCAACTATATTTATAATAATCAGGCTACCATATTTGAAGCGTTAAGTGCTGCGGGAGATTTAAACATTTCAGCTAAGAGAAAGAACGTAAAATTAATCCGTCAGAAAGGAGATAAATCAATTGTGGTTGATTTGGATTTAACAAGCCCTGAAATTATACGATCACCCTACTACTTCTTGCATCCTAATGACGTACTGTACGTAGAAACTTCTAAGGAGAATCTATTCCAGAAAAATTTAGGTGTGTTCAGTCTTGTTTTATCTGCAATATCAACTACTATATTGGTTCTTAGTTTTAATTCAAATTAATTTTTAAAAGTCTTATTGCTTGAGGTTATAATTTTGCGTAAGAAGGCGGTAGCTCATTACGGTAATTGAACCTCAGGAAAAAATAATTTTATAAAAATGAAAGAGCAAAAGAATAATATGGTTAATACTCAACAAGAGATTAACCTAAAATTATTTTTCCGAAAAATATATAAGAACAGAATGTTCTTCATGGCAAGTATTGGTTTTTTTGTAATCTTGGCATTAATTTATATTGTACTGTCCACGCCTGTTTACGAGGTTTCTACATCTGTGTTGGTAGACTCCAAGGGCAGGAATAGAGCCTTAGGGAATAGTAAATATGTTGAGGGGGGGGTTAGTTTAATTGAGATTGAAAAAAATCTATATAATGAAATTGGGATTTTAAAATCTTTTAGTTTGATTAAGCAGACTATTGAGGATTTAAATTTCGACGTTACCTATCACAAGAAAAGTTTTTTTTCCGAAAGTGAAGAGTACGGATATTTTCCGTTTGAAGTAGAACTAAATAGGGCTAAACCTCAGCTTTTTGGAGTGCCTTTTGAAATAGAGTTGCTTACTGATTCTACTTATGAACTTAAAATTGATGCCGATGATTTTTCTGTGTCGAACCCTAATAATGGTACGACAAGAGATGTGAAAAGGAGGTTCAAGTTTTCAGGGGAGTTTAAGTTTGGAGAGTCTGTAGAGCATGAGTTTTTTTCCTTTAGCTTAAGCAAGCCCGAGTATTCAGTAAATTTGGAGGATTTTGATGGAGATGACCTAAGTTTTGTAATTGGTGACGTTGAAGATGTAGCCAAAAGCTACATGGGTAAAATTGAAGCAAATAATATAGATTTAGAAGCTAGTATATTTAAAATAGTATCTGTAGGTCCAATTGTTAGTAAAGAAGTTGATTTTTTGAAAAAATTGACCGAAAACTATGTGCAGAACGAACTTTTTTCCAGAAATGAGATAGCGGCGGGTAAAGAAGCATTTATTAGAAATCAATTAATGGTTATTTCTGACTCTTTAACAAAGTTTGAAGTAAAGTTAGAAGCTTTTAAAATTGATAAAAAGGCGGTAGACCTAGGGGCAACAGCTTCCAATGCTTTGGACCAAACCAATAATTTACAAGTTGAGGCGGCCAAGATTAAAATGAATATCAATTATTATAACTCCATTATCCGTAGTGTTAGGAACAATAAAAATAGGGATGAATTTATTATGCCATCGGGTATTGGTATTGAAGACGCATCTATCAATCAAAATATTCTTGAGTTAAAAGAGCTTTATGCAGAAAGATCAAGAAAAAAGTTTTTTGTTACGAGTAATAATCAAGAAATGACCATTCTGAACGGTCAAATTCAAGAATCTACCGAAATTTTACTTAGCAATTTAAAGAGTGCGGTAAGGTCTTCACAGGCGGCTTTAGGGGGGATAACTTCCCAACTATCGAGTATAGATGAAGAAATAAGTTCTCTGCCTACAAGAGAGATACAACTATTAAATATTCAACGTCAGAACACACTTTACGAAAATCTATACAAGTATTTGAGTCAGGAATTGGCTAAAACGGGTATTGCAAGGGCAGAAAGCACATCTGATACTAGAGTTCTTGATGAGGCTAGAATGGAAGGTAATGGTCCCATTGCGCCTCAAAAATCATTGCTAATGGCATTGGCAGTCACTATGGGGGCTTTGGTACCCTTGGGAAAATTAGTGTTTTTTCCTGAGGAAGAAGTTATTGAAAATGCACATCAAATTGTCGCTAATAGTGAGATGCCCATTATTGCGAGCATAGTACATTATGATAATGGGCCTTCTAAAAAATCATATACCGTACCTTATGTTAATTTTAATGCGGAGAAATGGATAAGGAAATTTAAGGGGGCGAATACGTTATTAGACTATGTTAATGAAAGGTTTAAACCTACTGATTCTTATTTTGAGGTATCGCTTTGGAAACTTAAAGAATCTTTTCGTGATTTAAGTACAAATCTTAAGCTGGTGAACCCTAGTAATAAAGGAGTCATTGGAATAACCTCAATTATGCCTGAAGAAGGTAAGACTTACAGCGCTATCAATTTGGGTATAACACTTGCTGAAACGGGTAAAAAAACCATCATAGTAGATGCGGATTTAAGAAACCCTAGTTTGGTAGGTGAAATTAGTGAGGTAAAAGGTCAGGGCTTATCAAATTATTTAAAAGGAGAAATAGATGAGGTTAAAAAGATTATCTATTCTCATAAGACCATTGATAATTTAAAATTTATTCCTACTTCGGTAATAGAAGGTAATGTACACGAACTACTTTCGGGAGATAGAATAATTACGTTAATAGAAAATCTTAAAGAACAATATGATTATGTAATTCTTGACACTCCGGCGGTTGGTTTAGTTTCGGACTTTTTACTGCTTTTGGATGTGATGGACATTAATTTGTTTGTTGTGCGTCGTAACGTTTCTAAGATTAGCTTTTTGAGAGATTTAGAAAATTTGATTCCAAGAGAAAAAAGAAAGAAAAGTTATATAATTTTTAATGATGCGTTAACAGACAACCATAAATATGGTTATAGGTCAAAGTATGGTGTAAATGAAGAAGAGCAACTGGTTAGCGACTCCTTAAAAGTTTAAAAATGAATACTGTAACATTTTGGTTCTTAAAATATGAGTAAGTACGAATCTTATTTTAATTTTGAGTTAAGCCGGGTAAATTTCCAGCATTTTTATTTGTATTTAATAATTTCTGCGCTAGTAGCTGGTTTTTTGGTGCTTAAAAGTCAGTCAAAATATAAGGTTGAAATGTTTTTTTTATCGTTCTACCTTTTGTCCGGTAATTTGAATACACTGCTGATTTTTAAAATACCAGGTGTAAGTTTTTTTGAGATACAGCCGGTCCGTTTTATTTATTTGATGCTTCTGTTTTTGATAATTAGGAAAACTTGGTATTCTATCGGTAAGTCAAAAGCATCTTTTGACCGTAAAGTAGCTTGGTTTGAAATTGCACTTTTTGGTTATGTATTCTTTCTTTCATTATCAGCTTTGGTAAATATTGCAGTTAATGAGGCCCTAAAGACAATACTTGATGCAGTTGCTTTCATAATTATAATGTTTGGATTACGAAAAATAGAAGATCAGCCTTCGTACAATATTATCGGGAAATCTATGATAATAACGGGGGTGTTCACGAGCATTATCAGCCTGATCCAGTTAGTGAATAACCCATATTTTATGCGAATAGGGGATAATCGCAGAGCATTTGGTAGTTTAATTAGGTCCAATGGTATTTTTAGCGCAGAATATTTAAACTCTTATTACCTTATAATTGCAATTGTATGGGTGTTGACAACAATAAAGAATAAAATGTTAAGAATAGGGTTGGTTGTTTTGTTCTCCGTTGGAGTTGCCACGTCCTTTATGCGTATGAGTTGGTTACTCCTTATCTTAATATTGTTAGTATACTTTATAGTAGTCAATAGAACGGCAATTGAAAAACTTTTGTTTGCAGCAGGAACGTGTATTGCAGTAATTCTTGTCATTTTTACTATTTACTCTAATGATATTATGAAAAGTTCACTTGTTCAGGATCGGTTGAATGATTCTGTAGACTATAGAAAAGGGTACTATACTATGGTGTTGGACAATATACATAAACGGCCTTTTTTAGGTTTTGGAGATTTAAAGAACGAGGTGTATTATGAGAATTTGCTTCTAATTACCAAGGATAGGGATAGGGCAACAGCAGCAAGTGGTAGTCTTCATAGTGGATATTTTTCGAGTTTGTTTAGATATGGTATACCGGCTTTGCTATGCTTTACATTGTTTACAACTCTATCCGTTAAATATTATTCCACATTCTTTGGTAAAAACTTATACTATATGATTCCTTTTGCTGTAAGTGTTATTTTCATGATTGGAAATATGACAAATAGCTTTCTTTTTATCTCCTACCTTTCCGTTTTATACGCGATTCATATAGGTATAGGAATGGGTACCAAAGAAATTGACGAACAGTCTCTCATTTATACAAAAAGTAAAACCGAAGTGTTGTCAGCTAGACCCAACGAATCCTTATAATGTTAGAAAAAGTAAAAACGCTCATAAAAGGCGGTGGTGCTAGATCTGCTCGAGCTAAGAAAAATATTCTTCAAACTATTATAGTCAAGGGTCTTGGGGTTTTAATAGGTTTTCTTTATTTCCCTTTGTCCTTAGATTACCTTGGGACTGAGAAGTTTGGGATTTACCTTACTCTTCTTTCAATTGTTGATTGGTTTCTGAATTTTGATGTTGGTATTGGGGCGGGGCTTAGGAATAAATTTGGAGAGTCCGTAGCGGTGGGAGATGATATTAAAGCTGTGCGCTACGTAAGTACCGCCTATTTTGTTTTAGGAATTATTATTTCAATCGTAACCTTGGTACTTCTTGTGTTGAATTTTGCATTACCCTGGACGGATTGGATCAATATTTCCCCAAACCTTAAAGAAGAGGTAGTAATACTAGGAGCCATAATAATTGTGGCTTTTGGGATCAGGTTTGTGGCCCGTAACGTTTATGAAATTTTCTTTGCTACACAGCAAATGGCTTACGTAGAGTTTTTTACTTTTATAACTAAAATTTCCTTTCTTGTTTTAATCTTGGTTATACCTTATGTTGTCAAAGATTCACTTTTGTTGTTTGGTACTGCTAAGGCCTTAACATTTGCTTTAGTTCCTCTTGGTGTTGGGCTTTTCTACTTTAACAGAAAGTTCCAAAAATTTAAACCACATTTAAAGGAAGTTCGCAGGGATTATTTTAAAGATCTCTTTTCTTTGGGATCTAAGTTTTTTCTTATAAAAATAGCTATGCTCATTATTCATCAAACCAATAATATGCTTATTGCTGGTTTGGTTTCTCTTGAGGGAGTTCCCCAATATGAAGCGGCTTATAAATACCTGTCTATTTTTATGCTCTTGTTCGTTATAATGAACAATCAACTTTGGCCCTCAAATATAGAAGCTTATGCGAAAGGAGAGTTTGATTGGATGAAAAAGTCAATTAGGACTGTAATGAAGGTATGGTTGGGTACCGTGGCTTTGGCTACGGTCATGGTCTTGGTTTCGCCCTTTGTATATAGTTTTTGGTTGCAGCAAGGACTGGAGGTGCCTATGGAAATTTCAATTGTGGTAGCTGTTTCAATATGTCTTACTACATGGGTCAATATGTTTAACATTGTATTGAACGGAACCGGTAAAATTGCGTTGCAGATGTACGCTTGGCTCTTTGCGGCGTTGATTAATATTCCAGCCTCTGTTTTTTTTGTAAAAGTTCTTGATTTGGGTGTGGTGGGAATTGTTTTAGGGACTGTGGCAAGTCTTGTTCCGTTAGTTATAATTTCACCAATTCAAGTAAGTAGAATATTATCAAAAAAAGATACTGGTATATGGGCCAAATAACACCTTATAGCTGGTATTTTTTTTAATGAATTATTGATTGAGATCAAGTAGGTTTTAGAGAAACACTATGATTAGGTTATTGAAAAAGAAAAGTAAAAAATGAAAAAAATTTTAATTGATATTTATCACTTGCCGCAATACAATTTATTCAGAAATACCATTAGAAGTTTTGACCCTTCTGAAGTGGATATATGTTGTGTTAACAGGGGTAAGCTGTTGCCTATAATGAAATATGAATTGCCTGAATACAATATTATCAGCATAGGAGATTATAAACATAACAAAGGAATGTTTACAATGATCTTTAAGATTATTATTCCTAGGATTTTTACTTTGTTTAAATTAATCAAAGCTTCGAAGTATAGATATGTAATCACGGCCCATTATCAAGCAAACTTTGTGGCCAAACTTCGCGGGATTCCCAATGTTGCCTTTATAGATGACCCTAGAAGGTTTGTTTTTCCTCTTTTAAAGTTTTCAGCAGATGATGTGTACTTACCTCCTTTTGATCAAAAATTTGAAGGGGTTAAGTATTTTAACGCATTAAAAGAATGGTCTTATTTATCCCCTAAATATTTCAAACCAACGGTTTCTGTTTTGGATGAGTATGGTCTGAAAGCTAAAAATTACATTTTTATAAGAGAAGTGTCTACGGAGACCTCTAATTATCTATCTCAAAATCTAGGGGCCATTTTATCCGTAGCGGATAAGTTTCCCGAAAATTTAAAGGTGGTACTTTCTTTGGAAAATAAGGAATTGGTAAATCAGTTTCCCAAAAGTTGGATTATTTTAAAAGAGCCCGTAGAAGATATTCATTCGTTAATGTATTTCAGTGAGGTTGTCATTTCTTCTGGAGATAGTGTGGCTAGGGAAGGGGCTATGTTAGGTGTGCCAGCAATTTATGCCGGTATTCGTGATATGCCGGCAAATGTTATAATGATAAAAAAAGATATGCTTTTTAAATTAAATCCATCTGAGATTGTTGAGACGGTTTCAAAAATCCGTAATGGGGAAATTTGTTTTCCGTTGCAAGATGTTTTTAGGCAGAAGCTTCTAAAAGAGTGGGATGATGTTACCACGCTTTTATTGAATAAATTAAAAAAATAGTAATTATTGAAAATTAATTTGAAAATGAAGATATCAATATTTGGATTAGGATATGTAGGTTGTGTTAGTTTGGCCTGTTTAGCGGAAAATGGTCATAATGTGACCGGGGTTGATGTAGTGCCCCATAAGATTGACCTGATCAATAAGGGAAAGGCAACTATAATCGAAAAGGATATAGATGAGATACTTTTGGCCAATTGGGAAAAAGGGAACATTTCTGCTACTTCAAACTATAAGGAAGCTGTACTTAATACTGAAATATCAATTATTTGCGTAGGAACTCCCTCTGACGTAAACGGACATTTGAACCTTAATGCAATATATCAAACAGCAGAGCAGATAGGTGCGGCTTTAAAAGAAAAAGATGGATTTCACATCGCCATTATTCGTAGTACTGTTCTGCCGGGAACAAATGAAAAAATAGGAAATATTATAGCGGAGCATAGCGGTAAAAAAAGGAATGAAGGGTTTGCGGTAGTTTCTAATCCGGAATTTTTGAGAGAAGGGTCTGCGGTAAAAGATTATTACAATCCGCCAGTTACAGTCATTGGTACTGATAGTGATTTTGCGTCTCAAAAGATATCCGAAATGTACGAAGGAATCAATGCGCCAATAAAAAAGACTAATATAGAAATAGCAGAATTGATCAAGTACGTGAATAATTCGTTTCATGCGCTAAAAGTATCTTTTGCTAATGAGGTGGGTAATATTTGTAAAAAAATGAATATCGACTCCCATGAGCTTATGGATCTTTTTTGTATGGATACGCAATTAAACTTATCTCCTTACTACTTAAAACCAGGTTTTGCGTTTGGAGGTTCTTGCTTGCCAAAAGACCTTAAAGCGTTTAAGACTATGGCTCATGATTTTTATTTAGAAAGCCCAGTTTTAAACTCAATATTGGATTCCAATGAAAGTCAAAAAAATCAAGCACTTAATTTAATTTTAAACAAAAAATCTAAGAAGGTGGGTATCTTAGGTTTAAGTTTTAAAAAGGGCACGGATGATTTGCGCTATAGTCCAGTGGTAGAATTGGCGGAGTCTTTACTTGGAAAAGGGTTTTCAGTATCAATTTATGACAGAAATGTAAATATTTCAAAAATTTCTGGAACCAATAAAGCTTATATAGATAAGCATATTCCTCATTTGTCAGAACTTATCTCAGATGATTTGAAAAAAGTAATTGAAGATTCGGAAACAATTATTATTTCTCATAACGTTCCTGAGTTTAAAGACGTTAATTTGAGGTTTTCCAATAAGCACTTTATAGATCTTGTTAAGGTAAAAGATATTGTACCGAGTGCGAATTATGAAGGTATTTGTTGGTAAACACATAACATGAATAGGAAAATCAAAGTTTTAATACATACACGTAGTTTAAACATACCGGGTGGCAAACAATCCTATCTTTTAGGGCTTGACAAGTATTTTACTAACGAGATATCTTACTTTTATTACGGGACCTTAGAACCTGTTAAAGAGTCTAAATTTGATTTTCTAAAACGCTATTTTGGAGATTACTTCAGATTTTATCGGCAGCTGAGAAAGGAAAGATATGATGTTGTTCATATCAATACTTCGTTTAATCTGAAGTCCTATTTTCGCGATAGTATTTTTACTTTAATCAGTGCGTTGTCCAAAACAAAAACTATTGTGTATTGGCATGGTTGGAATGTAGAGTTTCAAAAAAAGTATGCAGACAAAATTGTACCCTTCTTCCGTTTAACCTTTGGAAAAGCTGATGCAATGATATGTTTGGCAAAGGAGTTTTCTAATAAGCTTATAGATTATAGGTATAGAAAGCCTATCTATACAGAGTCTACAGTGGTGGAAGATTACATAATCAACAGTCAACCTCAGCCAAGACGGCATACTGTAGGTGAGGGTAAAGAAGCTGTCAATGTTCTGTTTTTGTCACGCGTGGAAAGACCTAAAGGTATATTTGAAACTATTGATAGTATTAGAAACCTTCAGGCAAGATACCCAAAAATATCATTAACAATTGCTGGAACAGGAAGTGAGCTCGAAAACGTAAAAGAGTATGTTAAAGATAACAAACTAGAAAATGTTGAATTCCTGGGGTGGATCTCTGGAGAAGAAAAACTTAAAGCTTTAGTTCAATCAGATATTTTTGTTCTAGCATCCTACACGGAAGGAATGCCTATTTGTGTTCTTGAAGCAATGGCAGTGGGGAAGCCTGTTATTACAACAGATGTAGGGGCTATTAAAGACTTTTTTGAGGATGGAGCAATGGGGCTTAAAGTTAAGGTGAAAGATGCTAAGGATATAGAGAAAAAGGTTGAGAAATTGTTCTTAGAGCCAAACTTGAGAGAAATTATGGGAGAATATAATATGAAATATGCAAAGGAACATTTTGCTCCAGAGCAAGTCCGTAAAAGATTGGAGAGTATTTATACAGAAAGCATGAAATCTACTTAAAAAACTAATTTCCATAAAAGAATAAGGCAATTTGGAGTTGCTGAATTTTTAAAGGTTCTATTATCGTTTAAAATATTAACTGTACATGAAAGGTCTTTACTATAACGTTGCTAAAATTACTGATATATGTGATGAGTTTAAGTTTTGCGTAAATAGAGATGCCGAAATCGTATCTGAAGGAAAAGTAAACTTAATTGTATCGGCCAATAGACAGTCTAGTCAATTAGTTGATGAAAATGGTGATACTCTAGTCGTTTATGGTTGGGTTACGTATAATAATAAAATGAACCCCTTAGAGGAAATATTAAATGATTTTAGGGAAATCTTAAAGAATGAAGAACCTTTTGGTAAACTTAAATTTGACTCAGGTAACTTTATAATATACCTTTTAATAAAAGAAACGGAATATATAGTGACAGATCCTTGGGGTTTTGCCGCACACTACGCTAGGTTTGACAACAAAAAAATTGATCAAATTGCGCCATCTCCAGCTTTTATAAAAGAAGGGGCATCTGTAAATAAGTTGTGCGAAAGTATTTTAAATAAAAAAAATCATTTGTTTGGGGACTTGACCTTATACAACGAAATCCTTCGTTTAAGTCCTGGATTTGTTTATGAAATTGACAAAGAAAAAAAAAGTTGTTATTTTAACTATGCTAATAATACGAAGAACTCTTTAGAAGATGCTATGGATGCATTTTCTGCCAATTACGGTTTTGGGAATAATAAGGAGAGGTCCATTTTACCCATTAGCGGAGGTCTTGATTCAAGGTTTATTTTGGGTGTTCATGAATTTAGCTACGGCTATACCTTTGGCCCCAGAGATACGGGAGATAGACCTGTAGCCAGGAATTTCAGGGAATACTTTGATTATTATGACGAATTTTCCTTTAAGGAGTTGACTTATGAGCAAAAAGTAAAGGATTATTCTAGTATTATATTTGATGGTATAAGTCAAAAGCCATTCGCAGAACTATTGGTTGTATATAGAAAGCTTAAGAATTGTTTTCCTGAGGCGGATTTTTTCTATGATGGTTATCTTGGTGATGTGCTTTTACGGGGTACCTATTTCAATCACACCTCATTCAAGGGTAACTTTCAAAAGATTTTTGTGTCCAGTATATATAAAAATTTCACCCCGGAAAAGGTGTTGAAACAAAGATACGCTCAACTAAGTTCAGAAGAGTTCTCTTTGTTATTACATCAGTATAATTCACTTGATGTTATTCAGAACCTAGCAATTCCAGATACTCATAAATTTTTATTGTTTGAAATGCTCTATGGTAGGGGTGCTCGCTATATAGTAAATGGAGGTACGATTATGGCTTCGCAATTTTATACTGTTGTTCAGCCTTTCTTTCAGAACAAAGGTATGTTCGATTACTTGTTTCAACAGTCCGCTAAAGAAATGTTGAACTGGGCTAAAGTTAAAGCGGTTTTCAAATGTCTCCCTAAGTCTTTGTCAATAAAGACCTATTCAGGGTATTCCCCATTATGGCCCGCATTTGTAAATAGACCAGTGATGTTAGGGAATAAAACTTTAAGTAAGTTAGGGATTATAAAGGGGTCACAAAGCTATGATGACGAACTTAAAGATGTTGAATGGCGCGAAATGAAAGATTAGTATACGTCTTTATCTCTAAATAATTGTTTTGTATTATTAGTCCTTCTTAAAAATCGGCTCTATAGTGAAAAAAATGGTTATACTTAGTTTAAAAGTTTTGTGTAAACATCCAAGTATTTTTTGGTCATACCAGTAAGACTAAACTTATTTTGAATATTTTTTTGCCCGGTCTTACCCATGTCAGCTGCTTGATCTTTATTCATTAGGAGATAAAGTATTCTGTTAGAAACGATTTGAGGTGACCTTGCTGGAACGAGAAAACCATTTTCTTTATTAACTACAATTTCATTGGTGCCGCCGCCTTCCGTAGCGATGACTGGTTTGCCTAAGGCCATGTATTCCAATATGGTATTTGAAATGCCTTCACCATGTATTACATTGTTAGTGCACAAAACCCCAATGTCGAAAATATTAATTACGGATTCAACATGGTCTAATCGACCTGTAAAGATAATCTTATTGATATATTTTTTTGGTACTAGATTTTTAATCTGTTCTAGATTGGAACCTTCTCCAATAGCAAAAAATATAACACCATTGTTTTTTTCGAGCACCTGTATGGCAGCTTGAATGAAAGTTAGATAGTCTTTTCGGTCTGCAAAAGCAGCTACCTTACCTACAATTTTTTCAGATTCTATTCCGTATTTTTTTTTGATGATTTCTGGAGAAGTTAAGTTCTTCACGCGGGTATTAAAATCAAAACCATTATATATGGTGATGCTTTTGTGTTTCGGAGCATTAAAAGATTCAAGTCCTGCCATAGAATTGCTAATAATAACATCTGATAATAAAAACGAAATTTGTGAGAGTAAATATTCTTTATGATACCATTTTAAATGGTTGGGTGCGCTTGCAACTTTACTATTTATGAGTTTACACCCCTGTAATATTATAGTGGGGAGAGACAAAATATTGGTCATTAATGACCATGCGTGAACAATGTCGGGTTGGAATTCTTTCGTAACCTTATAAAGGTCGTTCAGTGCAAGTATTTTATTTTTTCGCTTGATTACGTGAATATGAATATTTAAGTTATGTATTTCGGGGTATTCAATTTCATCTTTAAATAGTACTACTTCAAGAATAATAGAAGGAAACTTTAATAAGCCTTTTATTAATTCTATCATTCTTCTCTCTCGCCCGCCTTTTTTAAGGTTGTCATTAAGTAGTAAAACTTTCATTTTGGTCATGAAATCGTGTTAAGCCAATGATTTGGAAAATATCCTTTGCAAAAAAGGGTGAAAATTACGAATTATAGATTTGTAAATGAAGAGAAAGAGGTATTGATTATTTGAAGGAGTGCTGCGTTAAATACGTTTATTAGATTATTACTTTATGGAGAAAAATCTATGTATAGTTTTATGGTTGCGGTTTAATTTAGATTAAATTCGCGTTTAACTTTAATCTAAGATATGACCGAAGGTAAGAAGCACATAATTTTTCTAGGAGAAACTAGATTTCCTTATGGTTTAGCTTCCGTTCAAAGAACAATTTTAATGAGTAAGGCGTTAATTAGTGCAGGGGCGAACGTTACGGTTATTTGTAGGAAAGGTGTTTGGAGGGAGAACGAGCATCCGGATATAAACTATAAAGGGAATTATGAAGGAATTAACTATCTATATTCTTCAAAAACAACTGTAAAACCAAATGGTTTTTTAAAGCGAAATTTAACGAAACTTAAGGGGATTTATGGCGAGTATCAATTTATTAAAAAATTAAAAAAAAATAAGGAACTTAGTTTGGCGATTGTAAGTGAAAGAAATAATATTCACATTTTACGGTACTATATGTACTCTCTTATTTTTGGCTTTCCTATTGTAAATAACTTGGTAGAGATGGCTTCATCATTTCAAAATAAAATTTCATTTCTAAAACGAATAAATAATTATGTCCTCGATAAATGGACTTTGAAGCTATTTAGTGGAGCACTACCCATAAGTGATAAACTCAATCATTATTATAGGAGTATAATCCCATCCAAACCTAGTTTAAAATTGCCTATTCTGTGTGATTATGAAAAATTTGAGATACCTAGGGAAAATAAAGCTCCATATTTCTTGTATTGTGGTAGCATTAATTATTTGGAGGTGATTAATTTTATACTAAAATGTTATAAGAACTTAGAAGAGGGAAAGGCAAAATTGTATATGGTGGTGAGTGGAGATTCTAAAGAAAAAATTCAGGAAATTCAAGATAAAATAAACAATGAATTTGTGGGGGCACCAGTAACTTTATTTACCCGTATACCCTACAGTCAGTTAGTACATTTATATACACATGCTATAGCTTTGTTAATACCATTGAGACCCACATTACAAGATACTTCTCGCTTTCCACATAAAATAGGGGAATATCTGGCTTCAGGAAATCCGGTGATAACAACAAATGTGGGAGAGATAAAAACATACTTTAAGGATAACGAAACCGCTTTGGTGGCAAGTGAATACAAGGTCTCTGATTTTACGGAAAAAATGGAATATGTGCTGAATTTTCCTGAGAAAGCCAAGAGTATTGGTCATAATGGAAAAGAGTTAGGGTTGAGAAATTTTGATTATAAAATACATGGCAGCAGATTGTTGGATTTTTTTGATAGTAAGTATAATCTAAAATAAAAGGTCATTCAAATCAATTTTTGTTCTTTGTCCGTTTAAGGAGCGGGATGGTTTTTTATAGTATTTTGGCTAGAAAATAATCAGAGGAACACATTTTTTGTCTGAGATTTAGCTGTTTGATTAATATTACTTTTAATGCAACTATATATTTTACTTTATTTGGTGTTTTCTTTTAACAGTACACAGGGTGATAGAAGTGGATTAAATTCAGTTTTTTATTCAAATAAAGTGCAGTTTCCCATAAAGGTTCAAAGGGGAAGGAAAAGTGATATAACGAAAGCAAGAAATATTCATGTTAGTAATCAAAATGACACTGTTACTGCAAATATCCCTTGTGAGGTAGGGGGTAAAAAATCTTGGGAAAGTGGTGAAAAAGTATGGTGTTGGTCAAACATTGAGATACCTGAATATTCTTCAAAGACTGGTGTTGAATTGGCCAACGGACAGCTTTTTATCGATTCTGAATGCTATGAAAAGCAAGTGACTGAAGAAAACGGTCAATTGAAGTTTAGTATTAGACATAAGGAACCATATGTGGGTAATTGGTGTTCCAATAATTTTAATTTTAGGGCAGAGGTTCGTACTGCTCCTTGGAATGTTCAGCACCCAGTAGGTACTGAAGAATGGTTTGGCTGGAGTTATACGTTTGGAAAGGATTATCAAATTGATAAGTACAATCAATGGATGTTTTTTCAAGTTCACGGTGGTATAGTTGGGGAAAACCCACTGATTTCTTTACAGATAAATGCTCAGAATTTTAAAGGCGCCTTGCCTGGGGAAATTTATGTTGTAAATGCCGCAAATAATCCAGGACCTAATATTTACATTCCTACTGGATTTTTTCCAAAGGCTAATCAGCGCTTAAATATTGTGGTGCATGTTATTTGGGGAGATAGTGAAAAGGGGCTTTTGGAGGTGTGGATAGATAACAAGAAGGTTTGTTCAGAAAAGGGAAGAACCGTATTCTCATTTCATCCTTTTGGAGGTAATGCCAAATGGGGTATCTACAAATGGCCGTGGAAGCATAAAACCCGTGTAAAACAGTCTCTGAGTCAAGGAATTAAAAAACTGGAAACCTATATGGGGCCTCTTCGTGTCATTACCAGACAACCAGATGACAAAGGCTATGGGGCAAATTCTTACTTCTTGGTGGTCCCAGATTAAAAGAAGTCTCTACTTCATATTAGATTTAATTATCTACTTCACATTAAGATATTTTTCGATTAACGGCACACTACTTTTCGATGTATAGCACTTCTCAGCAGCACTAAATAATATTTGCACTCGTTTTATATCACCTATTCAACCATGATCCCGTTTTTAATTAGGGATACTTTTAAGCAATTTTAATTGTGGATTGGTTGTGGGAAATTTTGAGCTTATTGCCCTTGTGTTAGTGCATTGGTAGTACGGTTTTCACTTTATAATTTAAAACTGCTGCCTTATGAAGTCCTTGCAAATTGTAGTCCTTTTGTTAATATTCCTTTCTTGTGGCAAGGATGATTTAGGAATCAATAAAACGTTAGACAATAATAATGATGCAAGAAATTTAGAAATTCAAGATGGATTTACAGAAAAATCAAATGATTCTATTTCTTCAAAAACAGGTTTTAACAAAATTCAATGTGGGCAAGGAGGAGGCAAAGCCAATAAAACGGGGGCGAAAATATGGTGTTGGAACGATTTAAATATACCAAATTATTCCAATAAAAAAGGTGTGGAGTTGGCCGGTGGTGATTTATTTATAGATTCCGAATGTTATGAAAAGCAGATATTATCTAGTGGAGATATGTTGAAGTTTAGACTTGACCCTACGAATCCCGCTACTCAAAGTTGGTGTGGTAGAGATTTTAATATGAGGGCGGAAATTAGAACTGCTCCTTGGAATATTCGACACTCAAAAGGCACTGAAGAATGGTTTGGTTGGAGCTATACCTTTGGAGAAAATTATAAAATAGACAAAAATAATCAATGGAAGTTTTTTCAGGTACATCCTGGAATTACCGGACAGCCACCTCAGATAGGCCTTGAAATTACCCACGAGACCCAATTCTGGGATCACCCAGGGGGCGAAATATATGTAACCAATGCAGGAGGATCCTTAAATTATTCGCCAACAGGGGTTGTTCCTAAAGCGGGGCAGACAGTCAATATAGTCGTTCATGTTGTATGGGGAGATGATACGAATGGTTTGTTGCAAGTATGGATGGACGATAAAAAGGTTTATGATAAGCAGGTGTCAACGGTTTTGGCAGATTACCCTTGGGGTGGTAATGCCAAATGGGGTATTTATAAATGGCCATGGGCCAAGGCCGATGCTGTTGTTAAATCTAAGGAACAGGGTATTGAATCTTTAGAAACTTATATGGGGTCTTTGCGAATAGTTACTAGAAAACCTGGTGATTCCAACTATAAAAAAGATGCATATGAAATAGTCAGACCTAACTAATGTTGGTTAAAAATTATAAAACTATGACTTCTTAAAGTCAAACAAAGTTGCCCTACTAAATTTGAATAGTGAAAACGGTTCTTCTTATCTGAAAAACTGAAAAATTAACCTTAGTTTTGACGCTTGTAACAAATTCCCCGATTTGTAGGTTTAAATTTAAACTTTATCTGTTTAAAATGGCTTAAACAAAGGGCCTAACAATTAAGAAGTGTTATTTAATTCAATTGAATTTCTTATTTTTTTACCAATAGTTTTTTTTCTCTATTGGTTTATTTTCAGTAAAAAATTGAAGTATCAAAATCTTTTGATTTTGGTTAGTTCATATGTTTTTTATGGTTGGTGGGATTATCGGTTTCTTCTTCTTATTATCCTCTCTACTATTGTTGATTATTTTGTAGGTATAGAGGTTCAAAGGCAATCGGACTTAAGTAAGAAAAAATACCTCCTATGGGCGAGTATGTTGTTTAATCTTGGGGTCTTGGGAGTGTTCAAGTATTATAACTTTTTTGTCCAATCATGGGTTGAAATGTTCCATTGGTTTGGGTATGAAATGAAGAATAGCTGGACGCTGAACATTATTCTTCCAGTAGGGATATCGTTTTACACGTTTCAGACAATGTCTTATACGATAGATGTTTACAGAGGAAACTTAAAGCCTACCAAAGATTTCATTTCTTTTGCTTCTTTTGTTTCTTTTTTTCCTCAACTGGTTGCAGGTCCAATAGAGCGCGCAACTAATTTACTGCCTCAAATACTCAATAAAAGGGTGTTTAATTCTAAAATTGCTGAACAGGGTGTGCGTTTAATAGTGTGGGGCATGTTCAAAAAGGTAGTAATAGCAGATTCTTTAGCACCAGTAGTTGACAATATTTTTTCGGATTACACAGCGTTTGACGGAGGTACACTTTTATTGGGGGCCATTTATTTTGCGTTCCAGATCTATTGTGATTTTAGCGGTTATTCAGATATTGCTATAGGTATATCTAAGTTGTTTGGCTTTGAGCTAATGTCCAATTTCAAATTTCCATACTTCTCACGTAATATCGGCGAATTTTGGCGTAGATGGCATATTTCTTTATCAACATGGTTTAGAGACTATCTGTATATACCACTAGGGGGCTCTAGAGTTGGGAAATGGTTCTCCCTTAGAAATATCTTTATCATATTTTTAGTTAGTGGTTTTTGGCACGGTGCAAATTGGACGTTCGTAATATGGGGTTTTATTCATGCGTTTCTCTACGTTCCATCGTTTGTACTAAAAACTAATAGAAAGTATCTGAGTGAAGTAGTGGCAGAAGATAGTCTGTTGCCGTCATTTAAGGAAATTTGGCAGATGGGGGTTAACTTTTTCTTTGTGGTAATTGCATGGGTTTTCTTTAGAAGTGAAAACGCTTTGCAGGCATTTGATTACATTAAACGTATTTTTTCTGAATTTTCTGTTCACGTGTCCTATAAGTATTATCTGTTCTATTATATATTGCCTTTAGTGCTATTGGAATGGGTTTTTAGAAAGGATGAACGCCTATCTCATGTGAACAAAGCTTTTTGGTTTGGGTTATCAGTAGTATTATTAATTTTCATAACGGCCAAATTTGGAGGGCAAAAATCATTTATATACTTTCAATTTTGAGGAATTTTTTCAAGCATATCGTCATATTTTTTATTGTGCCAATGGGTCTGGTAATTGCTTTTTTTAATACAAAATTGGCTTTACAATTAAATGAGTCCAAAGAGGTGTATGATCTTGTTGAGAAGGTAAAAAACAATACGGTTAACTCAACAACGGTTCTGTTGGGAGATTCTGTTTGCCGTCAATTTTTTGGTAGTAAAAAAAGCGATGATGTTTATTGTTTATGTGAAAATCAAAGCTATGAAGTTGTTGGTAATTACCTTCTTCTATTAAATCTGATAGAGAATAAATCCACGTTTAAGAATTTAATCTTAGTGATAAATCCAAGAACATTAGTATCGTCACTTAATCAGCCATATACATATAATTATTTTGTCAAGCCTTTTGAGTCAGAACTTGATAGATTGGAATTTAATGAGTTAACCTATATTGAAAATACCTTTCCATCGGAAGATGTTTTGAAATATAAGTTTTCCAACTTTGAGCTAAAGGATGCCTTTGATATTATGAATGATACAATGAGCACACCTTATAAAATATCAGAGGTAAATTTAAAATATCTTAAAAAGATTGATTCGGTCTGTAAAAGTGAGCAGATTAAATACAAAATGGTTTCTCCACCACTTCCCGCTTCAAACGAAGGCTTTATGGCTAATATGAAACAAAATAATCCTGAAAATCTTTTGACCGATTATTTCAGTTCAGTAGTATTCTATGATGATAAGGAGAGTAAAGATGGTTTGCATCATAAAGAACCAGAGAAATACATAGCCGATAATAAAGAGGAATTAGATACACTAGTTAGCTTTCATAGGTAAATTAGGAGATTCTATAGTTTTTGTGCGGTTAAACGATTTTTTCATACGTTTGGTCGACCAAAATGACTACTTGTTTCGTATATAGGCTCGAACCTATCTATGAAAAATAAATTTCCCCAGATTACTTATGAACATTAGCCCCAAACGAACGTTCGCTTATATTTCTTTTTGTGCAGGCCTTACTTTTTTGTTAAACCTTGCCTGTAGTAAAGACGTAGAAACTTTAAGAGAAGCTGTAATTAGCAAAGATATCAGTCCTGTTGTAGATCAAGAAACACCTTCCGGTAGTCAGCAAGATAGTCTTGAGGTAGAAGTTGAAGAACCACAGGTTAAGGACTCGGTTATAGTTGAAACCGAAATTAGGACATTTGTTTTTTATCCAATAAACGATGCATATCTACAGAATGGTAAGGGGTATAATGAGCCAATTGTTAGGCTCGAAGAGGAGCGAAGAACAAGCTATCTAATGTTTGATTTTAGCCCAATAGATTCTATTGGGGGTACTATTAATGCGGCAACCTTGATGTTCACGATTAATACGGATGATGGAAATGGCGAAGTAGATGTTTATAGGGGTGAGTCGAGTAATTGGTCGGAAACTGATCTTAGTGAAAAATCTGCTCCCGAGACAGGAGGTTTGTTAGGGGTTGCCAAGCAAGAATATAGAATAGGAACGGAAGTTTCAATTGATTTGGAAGTTGGGGAACTTCAGTTGGAGCCTGTTACTTTTATATTAGATCATAAGGACGGTGATGATTTGGCATTTGCTTCAAAAGAACATGAAAGTCAAGCAGGAAGTAGTTTAGTAGTTGAATATGAAGTGCCAATTGGTGCAGATGATATTGCATTATTTGTAACGTCTCCGAAGGAAGTTGACGATGAGACTCAAAATCCGAATAACATAGAAGAAGATAATACTACTGTAGAAGAGGCCCCAAAAGAGGTTCCTGCCGAAGAGGAGGAAGATAGTTCAGAGCAAAATGAGCCTACAACAGAAGAGGAGGAGGAAGTAGATGTTGACGAGGAAACTCCACAGGAGGTTCCTACCGATGCCTCTGAAAACGAGCCGGACCAAGATACGACGACAGACAATAAGGGAGAGGACAATACAGATTCTAATATTGATGCGCTTCCAAACACTCCATTTCCAAAAAATGAACCTCCTGTGGCAATAGCTAACGCTTCTCCGGTAAATGGGCAAGCTCCTTTAAAAGTTTCTTTTTCAGGTATTGATTCTTCAGATGATAAAGCTATTGTTTCTTACAAATGGAATTTTGAGGATGGCCAGACAGGTAATACAGCGGAAATTGAACACACTTTTGATAAAGCCGGCTCTTATGAGGTTACTTTGGTAACAAAGGATGAAGAGGGAATCTCTGCTTCAGATGTAATAATGATAACCGTAGAAGAATCAAAGGGGAATACAGCTCCTGTAGCTAAGCTAAGTGCAAGCAAAACCTCTGGAACTCTTCCCTTGGCGGTGAAGTTTACGGGAAGCGGATCAACCGATGATACTGGCGTCACGGCTTATTCTTGGGATTTCAAGGACGGGAATAGTTCGGATAAGTCCGATCCTTCACACACTTTTGAATCTGCTGGCTCTTATGAAGTAGAGCTAACGGTTACGGATGCAGGAGGCCTTAAGAATAAGGAAACTGTTTCCATTACTGTAGAATCAAAGGAAAATGGAGCTCCTGTAGCCAAGCCAAGTGCAAGCAAAACCTCTGGAACACTTCCTTTGACGGTGAACTTTACGGGAAGTGGATCAACCGATGATACTGGCGTCACTGCTTATTCTTGGGATTTCAAGGATGGGAATAGTTCGGATAAGCCCGATCCTTCGCACACTTTTGACTCTGCTGGCTCATATGAAGTAGAGCTTACGGTTACGGATGCAGAAGGCCTTAAGAATAAGGAAACTGTTTCCATTACTGTAGAATCAAAGGAAAATGGAGCTCCTGTAGCTAAGCTAAGTGCAAGTAAAACCTCAGGAACACTTCCTTTGACGGTGAACTTTACGGGAAGCGGATCAACCGATGATACTGGCGTTACCGCTTATTCCTGGGATTTCAAGGACGGGAATAGTTCGGATAAGCCCGATCCTTCACATACTTTTGAATCTGCTGGCTCATATGAAGTAGAGCTTACGGTTACGGATGAAGAGGGCCTTAAGAATAAGGAAACTGTTTCCATTATTGTAGAATCAAAGGAAAATGGAGCTCCAGTAGCCAAGCTAAGTGCAAGTAAAACCTCTGGAACACTTCCTTTGACGGTGAACTTTACGGGAAGCGGGTCAACCGATGATACTGGCGTTACCGCTTATTCTTGGGATTTCAAGGATGGGAATAGTTCGGATAAGTCCGACCCTTTGCACACTTTTGACTCTGCTGGCTCATATGAAGTAGAGCTAACGGTTACGGATGCAGAAGGCCTTAAGGACACGAAAACTGTTTCTATTAGGGTTGATGCTCCTGCAAATCAACCGCCTATAGCAAAAGTTGGAGCAAGTACGCAATCGGGTCAGGCACCTTTAACAATTAATTTTACTGGAAGTAACTCAAGCGATGATATAGGGGTTACAGCATATATGTGGGATTTTAAGGATGGTTCAACATCTAATAAATCCAATCCGTCACATACGTTTGATTCAGCCGGTACATACGAAGTGGAACTAACAGTTGCTGATGTTGACGGACTTCAAAATAAGGAAACAATAACTGTTAATGTTCAGGCGCCAGTCAATAACCCTCCGGTTGCTGTAGCACATGCAAACACCCTTTCAGGTGAAGCACCGTTGGCTGTAAGTTTTACAGGTAGCGACTCGTCAGATGATAAAGGAGTTACTCGTTATGATTGGAATATTTCAGGAAATTATTCTAATGAAGTAAACCCATCACATGTCTTTACTGCTCCTGGGTTTTATGATGTTTCACTAACTGTAACTGATGAAGAAGGGCTTACTAGTATTACATCATTAAGTGTAGATGTAACTCAGCCCAAAGTAGAAGGCCCTATTGATTGTAGCGTTGGGGGTAAAACTGCTGGGGAAACAGGTGAAAAAGTATGGTGTTGGCAAAATATTGATATACCTAGTTATTCTGGTCGTCAAGGTATTCCATTGGCCAATGAGGAACTGTACATAGATTCGGAATGTAATGAAAATCAAATAACCAAGAGTGGTAGTAGATTAAGGTTTCGCTTGGACCCGACAAATAATGTTTCTACAGGAAGTTGGTGTAGAAGAGATTATAATATGAGAGCTGAAATAAGAACTGCACCTTGGGATATTAGGCTTCCAAAAGGTACTGAAGAATGGTTCGGGTGGAGTTATACTTTTGGAAACAACTATGAAATTGATAAAAACAACCAATGGAAGTTTTTTCAGGTTCATCCTGGAGTTACTGGACTGCCACCTCAGATAGGATTGGAAATTACTCATGAGAATCAGTTTAGGGATCATGAAGCTGGTGAAATATATGTTACTAATGCAGGAGGATCTTTAAATTATACTCCTACAGGAGTTGTCCCAAGAGCGGGCCAAACTATAGATGTTGTAGTTCACGCTATTTGGGAGGATAATTCAAAGGGTCTTTTACAAGTCTGGATAGATGGAAATCTCGTTTATGATAAACAGGTTTCTACATTAATAGCGGGATATCCATGGGGAGGAAATGCCAAATGGGGCATTTACAAATGGCCTTGGGCCAAAGCGAATGCTGTGGCCAAATCTAAGCAACAAGGAATTAATTCTATGGAAACTTATATGGGCTCCTTAAGAATAGTTACAAGGAAACCAGGTGATAAGGATTATAAAAAAGACGCATATTCCTTGGTGGCTCCAAATTAAACAGTAAGATTGAGCTAGTCCGATTTCTTTATTTTTAACGAAATAAATTTATTAATTATAACAATAATTATAAACAGTAAAATGGGAATTGCTGGTGATAGATGGCGAACTCTTCCATCTAATAAGGTCAATCCACCCATAAATATAATTGATAAAAGTCCAAGGAAATAAATCTCAAAAGGAACTGATTTTAAATTGTGATATATCAAATAAAGGGTAAGTAAGAGTAAAGTCAATAAAAGTGTATTAGGTATAATGTATACTAAAGATGTAGTTTTTTGTGGCGTATAGGAGTAAGGGTAATTAAAAAAAAGTCTAGCTCCACTTGAAATTGTGTTTTCTAAATATTTAAGAGGGTGTTTTTTAATATTCGCTATAGCTTTTTGTTTGTAAAGACTATCTTGTTTTACTGGAGTTAATAGGGAAATACTGTCAAGAAAAGCTTTGTGGTTCTTTCCAAATGTATTTAACCCAAAATGTTCAGTATCTTCAGTATTATAAATTAATGTTTTATCCATCCAGTTTCCTACCTCATTTGGAAATGGTGTAGATCTATGGTACAATATGCTTCCGCCTTGTGTTCCCCAATAGAAGAGTTTACCTGTTAAGGAGTAAGTGTAAAATAGGAAAGGTGAACAAATGACTAGGGCTCCAGTCAATGTTAATACTGCTAATTTTGATTCTTTTGATTTTGTCCAAATGAAATGAATTAAATAAACAATCAGGCAAAATAAAAGGACATACCCAAAAATAACTTTGGTTAATGTTGCCAATCCTAGGAATATAATAGCCAAAAATAAATTAGTATAGTTTATGTGTTTTGACTTGTACAATTTGATGACATTGTAGATGAACCCACATATTAAGAATAAAACTAAAGGCTCTGACAAAAGTAAAACAGAGTACTTTATGAATGGGGGGTACAGTCCCAATATATATGCAAGAATAAGAGATTTTTGAAGAGAAATATAGAGTCTAAGCGTTTTAAAAAAAAACAAGACAGCACCTAGCAGAAGTAATGAATTTAATAGTTTAATTAATATTAAAGGAAAATCTAGAAGGACAAATGGAGTTATAAAAATAGGATAACCAGGTCCGTTACCTATTTCTGGGTTCTCTGCACTTGTATAGTAACCCTGAACTAAATTGTTGGCATAATGCATATGTCGCATTTCGTCACCAACCAACTCGTTTGATGAAAAAACGGTTATTATAATCAAATAAATTCCTAAAAGCGGAAAAAAGAAAAACTGTTCTCTTGAGAAAATTATTTTTTTCATTTAGTACTAATTTTGATTATAATTTTTTTGTTTTTTTAAGGATTTCAGAGTTTAGATGAAACAATTCATCAAAATACCTTTTCTTTTGGAGCGATATAAACCCAAGTCCAAATAGTTGAATAGAAATTATCATTGCGGTACCACCTACAATAAATGAGTATGGCCTTTGGCGAAACACTTCAGAAATAGCAGCGGCAAATCTATGACCGAAACCTTTGGTTAGCTCGGCCGTCATTGGATAAAGTTGAATTGCATCAATAACAATCCATAAAATCATGTAAAAGGAAGGGAGAAAGATAAGTAGCCCCAATATCCAAAAGAACATATAGGGCCTGAACATAAAACTGTTAGCCAAACCATTAAATATGCCCATAACAATACGTAAACTTGAGGTACGTATCTTACCAAGCTTTTGTTGTTCGGACCAATCTAGATGTGCAGGTATTTCTATAACTCTGGCTCTTAAAATATATGCTTTCAATAAAATCTCAGTATTTATATCAAAAGTACTAGATTTTGTGTTTAACGAACGTATAAAATCGCCATTATAGGCTCTTACCATACCCGTAAAAGTGTAGATGTTAAGCCTTGAAGCTTTTCGCATCATAAAGTTTACCGTCTTGCTTAACAATAGTCTCAGTTTTGGAACCGCGGTGTTCTTGCCCCCTTTCATATAAGGAGAGGCAATAACCATATCAGCCTGAGTGGTCTTTATTTCAGATAATAATTTTTCTATATGGTCTGGGGAATAACTTAGGTCAATATCCAGAACAATAACATAGTCACCGTTGCTATGCTTGAAACCGGTTCTCAACGCAGTTCCTAAATTTCTATTTACGATATGGTGATAGGCGCTTAAATTGGATTTTGCTTCCGCTAAAGCATCTGCTATGAATCGCGTGTTGTCCGTACTACCATCGTTTACGATAATAATTTCCCATGCGTATAAATCCTTTAGAGTTTCTAAATAGTCATAAAGGAGGGATACGTTATTTTCAAGTATTGCTTCTTCGTTAAAAGCAGGTAATATGATAGAAACAAGAGATTGTTTTAAATCGATTTTATTGATGGTGGTAGGCATATTGGTATCTTGTTTTCAGGTAGGTACAGGCACACAATAGTATAGGTTTTACGTATGTGATAATGGTAACAAGTTCAAAATTATGAAAAATTACTAGGGAAAGTGTACGGACACCGACAAAGAGGGGTCTCAACACGGTAAATTCCCATTATTGCTTAGAAAGAGTTATGATAATTTTGTTTTTTTTTTTACTTGTTAACCAGGTACTTGCTCTGTTTTCAACCCCTTTTTATCAAGTATGCTATTTACATGCCCGTTCATATCTGTCAGGGTAAAGTGTTTGCCCAATTTTTTCATTACTTTCTTAAATAAGAATACCTTTCTTTCGCTAGAAACATTCATTCCGGGGAAAAAAGCCAAACTGGTTATTTGATCACCTCCTATTAAATCTAACGGGTGCAATAAAAAGCTAGGTTGAGTCTTGGTTATCTTACAAAGGAAAATAGCTATATTCAGGTAAAGCGACATCAAATGGATTGAGATATTGCTTATGTAAATAAGATAGCTGAGGTGAAAGGGAATTCTAAATATAGGCATGGTCGTTACCGGTAATTCCAACAACCGTTGGTTTTTTTTGGTCTTCCAGTAATAAGGCTTCAGCTTTTTGAATCCATCGGAAAACTTACCAAAAATTTCTTTCCTATCCTCTTTTTCCTCCTTAGAAAGATTAGATGTGCTAAAATAGTACAGTCTGGCCAAAGGGCCTATGACTGTTGGTAATGTGGATGCATCGTATACATAACCTTTATCTGCGAGAACTTCCAGCAAAGTAGGGCTCCAACTAAATCCAGGCCCTCTAAAACCCGTTGGGGCTTTTCCTGTTACTTTTTCAATAATATCATGGGCCGTATCTATTTCGGTGGTCATTTCTTCTCTAGAGTAGAGATGAAGCCACGTTTCGTGTACAAAAGAATGGTTGCCTATGTCATGACCCGCATCTGCAATATCTCTTAAGTACTTATGATTCTTTTCAAAAGCAGCATCTTGACCCACGATAAAAAAGGTAATCTTCAGATTTAATTCATCTAAAACTTTTAAAACGTGTGGTACAAAGATATCCAAGTATGAAGGATAGCTTTCCCAACCCTCTTCACCATGTATCTTCATATAGGACCATTGGTTATCCATGTCCAAAGAAAGACTCGCAAAAGGTTTACTCATTTTATTGGACTATACTTTTTTCTGAATACGATTCTATGTCACTTTTGAAATTCTTCATGAATTTATCCACGTGTGTAACTACCGAATTGTTGTTTACGGACTCACTTACAAACTGTGAGGTGTTTAGAACATAAAAATCTGGATGAGGTGTATTCACCTTGGGAACAATTTCAGAGTAATTAAGCACCTGCATGGGCTGCACCTTAAAAGCTCTGTGTACATGGGAGGAAATCATATCAGCTTCATCAAAATCCGGATAAAGATATTTAACCCCATCTAGGAAGTCAGCTGTAATTTCTTCATCTGATTTTGACCAAAGTGCGTTATCTTGGCCCACATATTTTGGAAAATACGTAATATGTTGATTTGCGGTCTCTTCTAAATCTACCAAAGAACTCATACCGATTACGCCCGTAAAAGGAGTGTCATTATCTCCAATATTCAGCACGTAAAATGGTGTAATGGGTTTTTTGGTAACTAAAATAAGACAAACTACACCAAGATAATCTATAGGTTTCGTGCTTTTTGAGATGTTATAGAGCTCAGGAGCGGTTACCTTTTCCATCACATTAAGTGGGGAAGTAAAAACTACTTTATCAAAATGTTCAGTAGTGCCGTTATAGCTTATATTCATTCCTCCGTCTGGATCTGGAGAGATGTTTTCAACTTTGCTGTCTAAAAGCAGGTTAGAACCTTTTTGCTTTAAATTTTCTTCAAGACGGTCAAAAATAGTCTTGTATCCACCGTTAACATAGGCCATGTGCTCTTTTTTGGCTGCAGAGCTTCTGGCTTTGAACAATCTTTTAATGTAAGTCCAGATAAAAACGGCTGAAACTTTCTTGTGGTTTTCTCCTAATTTGGCGTGCAACATGGGCGCCCAAAACTTGTCATAAGTCTTTTTGCCACCCAATTTAATTAGCCAATCGGTTACGTGAATTTTTTCAAGTGCTTTCCAATCATCAGTTCTGGAACCTTTAAGAATCGTATACCCTAACCTCATTTTATCAATAGGGCCAAGAAGGGGAAACAGTAGAAATTCAAACGAACTACTTACGGAATGAAACTTTTTGTTTTCGTAAAATCCAGTAAGTGAACGGCGCCATTGTATTTGGTCCTCTAAACCTATCTCGTTTAGAAAGTCAATTAAATCTGTGTCCGTTGGTGTAATGGCGTGATAAAACTTATCCCAAGTAAAATCTCCATAATTGTGATATGTAGAGAGCCCACCTGGTAAATTATCCTGTTCTAGTACTTTAACGGTTGCTTTGGTTGAGGAAGATATTTTCTGGGCCAATACTAGTCCCATTAACCCTCCTCCAACTATTGCTATTTTCATAAAACTTAAGCTTTTTGCAAAGAAACATTTTTCTGCCAATTAAACGTAATTCGGAGCCCTTCTTCTAACGAAGTCTTCGCTTTTATGCCAAGAATCCTTTCTGCTTTGGAATTGTCGGGTACACGTCTCATTACGTCTTGATATTTTCTGCCTGCAGATATTTCGTTATACGGAATCAACTTTACCTCAGAAGTTGTTGGTTCATCAGAAATTTCTTTTAACAATTTTGCAAGGTCTAGAATGGTAATTTCTTCGTTTGCACCAATGTTGAAAATTTCACCGTTTGCTTCGGGTTTAATGGTTGCGGCGTATATGCCTTCAACGGTATCGTTTACAAAAGTGAATGTCCGGGTTTGCAGCCCATCCCCATGAATAGGGATTTCTTTATTGTTCAAAATACAATCTATAAAAACAGATTGTGGGCCTCCCCACCATGATAGATTTTGATTTGGTCCGTATGAACCAAAGAATCTAAGGATAACTACAGGAAAATCGTAATCTTCCATATAAGCCAAGGCTAAGTGTTCATCAAAAAGCTTTGAAACAGCATAGGCCCAACGGGGCACTTTTGAATCGCCTATAAGACAGTTACCGTCTTCTTTAAACGGAATATCCGGACTCATGCCGTACACGTCTGAAGTGGAGGCAAGAACAAATTTGCATTTCAGTTTTCGGGCAAATTCCAACATGTTTTCACTACCCTTGGAGTTGATTTTCAATGTGTCAACAGCGTTACCGTATCTAGGTATTTTAAATGCCGCTAAGTGAACGATAACGTCAAAGTCATCGTCCAATCGGTTTATTAGTGTGGTGTCTAAAACATCGCCCTTGATAAAGTCAAAATTTTTGTGGTCAAGGCTAGCTTCAATATTTTTTAGAGAACCCATAGAGAGATTATCTATCCCTACAACACGGTGTCCTTCGTTTAACGACTTAACTAAAAAATTTGAGCCCAAAAAGCCGGCAACGCCGGTAATAAGAATTTTTTTGCTCTCAGTAATCATATGGTTAGGTTTGATTTTGTACTATATAGTTGTTTTGGGGGCGCAAGATACCGTAATAAAACAGTTTTATAAAATGGGAACTAGGTGTTTGGTAGAGAAAAACTGGGTCCATGTCGAAAATTCACAGATAGCTAATTTCTAAAAGGCTGTTTTAGGAATAAATTGATGGATTAGAGGATATTTTGTCATTTTTGAAGGAATTGCAGAAAATTGCTAAAATATTGATTTTCAGAACTTGATAATTTTTCTTTTTTAGTACATATTTGACGATATATTGAAGTTTTTCAAGAAGATTTTCTCACCGAGGATATTTGAAAATGTCATACATACACTTGTACAAGGATTCTTTGCGTATTTTTGAAGGAACCATTAACAATAGTTTAGAATAAGATGGATAGAACATATAAAGATATACAACAAATTACATTGGCCGTAGATTGTATCATATTCGGTTTTAATGACAATAGGCTGGAGGTACTTTTGGTGCACAGAGGTTTTGAACCTGAAAAGGACAGGTGGTCTCTTATGGGTGGTTTTGTTGGAAACCATGAAGATTTGGATGATGCAGCACATAGGGTGTTAAAAGACCTGTCCGGTTTAGAGGATGTGTACATGGAGCAAGTGCGTACTTTTGGCAAAGCCAACCGCGACCCCTATGAGCGTGTGGTTTCTACTACTTATAGTGCATTGATCCTTAAAGAAAAATATAACCAGGAGTTGATAGAGGAGTACCGTGCGGAATGGTTTCCTATAGATGAGTTGCCGGATTTGATTTTTGACCATAAGGATATGGTAGAATCGGCCATTAGGCGTCTTCAAAGAAGGGTACGTACATTCCCGATAGTGTTTAATCTACTCCCGGAGAAATTTACCTTACCACAGCTGCAGAAGCTATATGAAGGTATTTTTCAAGTGGAAATGGATAAGCGCAACTTTAGAAAGAAACTTGCTACAATGGACTTTTTAGTGAAATTGAACGAAAAGGACATGTCGGAATCTAAAAAGGGGGCTTTTTTATATCGTTTTGACGAAAAAAAGTACAATAAAACAAAAAACTTTACAATTTAGGTATTAAGTGTTTTTGAAACACTTGTAAAAAGTTCTATATTAGTCTCTTTTACAAGGTGGCCTACTCTAAAACGCTATCTAAATTTTAAAGTTAATACACATGAGGTCACAATACGCCTATAGCTTAGGCTTGGATTTTGGTTCGGATTCTGTCCGTGCGCTATTAGTCAACACCCAAACGGGCGAAGAACTTGCTACTGCCGTACATTATTATAAACGTTGGAAAGAGGGTAAATACTGCAATCCTTCCGAGAACCGTTTCCGTCAGCACCCGCTAGATTATATTGAAGGAATAGAATCTACCATAAAATCCGTGGTTGGCGCTGTAGGGCCTGAAATTACCGCTCAAATCGTTAGTATAGGTGTAGATACCAC
This sequence comes from Zobellia sp. 1_MG-2023, assembly GCF_030549125.1. Taxonomy (NCBI): domain Bacteria; kingdom Pseudomonadati; phylum Bacteroidota; class Flavobacteriia; order Flavobacteriales; family Flavobacteriaceae; genus Zobellia; species Zobellia sp. 1_MG-2023. Next base: position 115,591 of record NZ_JAUOSY010000008.1, read on the forward strand.
GGGAAGTACTCCTGTGGCGGTTGACCGGAATGGTACCCCTTTAGCTTTGCTAGATGAATTTAAAGAGAACCCTAATGCTATGTTCGTGCTTTGGAAAGACCATACGGGTATTGAGGAGGCAAACGAAATCAATGAACTTTGTGAGAAATGGGATATAGACTATTCACAATACGAAGGGGGAATCTATTCTTCTGAATGGTTCTGGAGCAAGATATTACACGTGTCTAGAACAGATGCTGCGGTGCATAAAGCTGCCTATTCATGGGTGGAGCATTGTGATTGGATACCCTTTTTGTTGACCGGAGGTAAAGATGTTCAGGAAATGAAACGCAGTAGATGTGCCGCAGGACACAAGGCTCTTTGGCATGAAAGTTATAACGGACTACCACCAAATGATTTTTTTGTGGCCTTGGACCCGCTTTTGGATGGATTAAGGGAACGGCTTTTTAATAAAACATATACTTCGGATATTCCTGTAGGTACCTTAAGTCCCGAATGGGCAGGGCGATTGGGAATTCCTGAGAATACAGTGGTTTCCGTGGGGGCTTTTGATGCCCATATGGGCGCTGTTGGTGCAAAAATAGAACCGTATTACCTAACAAAAATTATGGGTACCTCTACCTGCGATGTTTTGGTAGCTCCTATGGAAGGCGAGGAAAAATTGGTCAAGGGTATTTGCGGACAAGTAGATGGTTCCGTCATTCCGGATATGTTGGGCCTAGAAGCCGGCCAGTCAGCTTTTGGTGATATTTACGCTTGGTATAGCAGGGTATTGGCATGGCCAATTGAAGAATTGATATCCAAGTCGTCCTTAATTGATGAAGATACCAAACAAAAACTGATTAAAGAGGCGCTCAACAACCTTATTCCTGAACTTAGTGATGCGGCCAGTAAAGAACCTATTGGAGCTTCGGGAGAGTTGGCGTTGGATTGGATGAACGGACGGCGTACCCCGGATGCCAATCAGAATTTAAAAGGGGTCATTGCAGGTATTAACTTGGGTAGTACATCACCTAAAATATTCAGGGCTTTAGTAGAGGCTTCTTGTTTTGGAGCAAAGAAAATAGTGGACCGGTTCCTTTCCGAAGGTATTCCCATAAAAGGGATTATAGCGCTGGGAGGCGTGGCAAAGAAATCGCCATTTATCATGCAAATGATGGCCAATGTGCTAAACATGCCTATTAAAGTAGTGGCTTCCGAACAGGCTTGTGCATTAGGTGCGGCTGTTTTTGGTGCTGTAGCTGTCAAGGTGTACAACAGCGTTCCCGAAGCCATGGAGCAAATGGGAAGCCCTTTTGAAACCATATACGAACCTGACCCTACCGATGCACGAGCATATTTAGAGGTGTATGGCGACTACAGTAGACTGTGCGAGACTATGGAACAACATATTATGAACGAAACCAATAGAAATGGGTAAGTATACAGCGTTAAAAGAAGAGGCCTTTGAGGCAAATATGCAACTTCCGGAATTAGGATTGGTCCTGTTCACGTTTGGTAATGCAAGTGCCGTAGATAGAGATAAAGGGGTTTTTGCCATTAAACCAAGTGGTGTGCCTTACGCTTCGTTAAAAGTAGAGGATATCGTTATTTGTGATTTTGACGCTAAAATTGTGGAAGGTAAAATGAGACCTTCTTCCGACACAAAAACGCATGCCGTTCTTTACAAGGAATGGGATAAAATTGGTGGAGTCGTACATACGCACTCAACTTATGGTACGGCATGGGCACAAGCAATTAAAGATATTCCTATCTTCGGAACCACTCATGCCGATCATTTAATTGCTGATATTCCGTGTGCTCCTCCTATGAAAGATGAGTATATTCAAGGCGATTATGAGCATATGACGGGTTATCAAATAATTGATTGTCTAAAAGACAGAGGCTTGGATTATAATGAAATAGGCATGATACTGGTTGGTAGTCACGCTCCATTTACTTGGGGAGCAACGGCAGCCAAGGCAGTTTATAATAGCGCAGTTTGTGAAGAAGTGGCTAAAATGGCACATCTAACTTTACAGATAAATCCCAATGCTGCAACGCTAAAGGAAGCTTTAAAGAAAAAGCATTTTGAGCGCAAGCACGGTAAGGACGCCTATTACGGACAAGGATGTTAAGTTTTAATTGAAATATAGTTTATGGGAATAGCAACGTTCATCGGGTTTACATTGTTAGTGGCAATAATTGCTTATTTATCAACCCGAAAAACAGATGAGACCTCTTCGGACGGTTATTTTCTAGGTGGTCGTAGTCTTACAGGTCCGGTAATTGCAGGATCATTGCTTCTAACAAATCTCTCTACGGAGCAGATTGTAGGTATGAACGGTATCGCATATAGCGAGGGGATTCTCATTATGGCTTACGAGGTTTTGGCGGCCATAGCTATGGTGTTTACGGCTTTGGTATTATTGCCAAGATATTTAAAAGGGGGAATTGCTACCATTCCACAATTTCTAGAAAAACGATATGGTAAATCAACAAAAACACTGGTGTCTCTTCTGTTTTTAGGAGGTTATGCCATTTCAATGCTTCCTACCGTTCTTTATTCAGGTGCTTTGGCGATTAATACCATGTTTGATTTGCCGCAGGCAATGGGTATGGGCGAAGAAGGAGCTCTTTGGGTTACCGTCTGGGGAATAGGCTTAATTGGAAGTATCTACGCCATTTTCGGTGGATTGAAAGCGGTTGCTGTATCCGATTCTATAAATGCAATAGGCTTGATTATTGGAGGCTCCCTTATACCAATTTTTGGATTGTTGTATGTAGGTGACGGAAGTCTTTTTGCCGGAATGGACGTGCTTACGACCAATTTCCCGGAAAAATTCGACATTTTAGGAGGACCCGATTCTTCGGTGCCTTTTTGGACGCTTTTCACAGGTATGGTCATTGTAAACTTCTATTATTGGGGAACCAACCAAGCGATTATTCAAAGAGCGCTTGGTGCCAAGAACTTACGTGAAGGTCAAATAGGACTAAGCCTTGCCGCATTCGTAAAAATTTTAGGCCCTTTCATTGTTGTATTGCCGGGTATTATTGCTTTTCAGATTTTTAATGGCGAATTGACCAATGCAGATCAAGCGTATCCTATGGTGGTTAAAAAGGTGTTGCCAACGGCTTTTATCGGTTTCTTTGCAGCTGTCCTTTTTGGAGCTATACTTAGTTCTTTCAACAGTGCCCTAAATAGTTCTGTTACCCTTTTTGGTCTCGATTTTTATAAAGAATACATCAATAAAGAGGCTACGGAGAAACAAGTGGTAAAAGCAGGAAAGTTATTCGGAATGTTCTTGGCCATAATTTCTATGATCATTGCTCCATTATTATTTGGAGTTGAAGGTGGTATTTTTAACTATCTGCAAGAATTGAACGGTTCGTACAGTGTGCCAATTTTAGCTATAATCTTAGTAGGGTATTTAACTAAAAAGGTACCGGGTATTGCTGCCAACATTGGTATTGTTTTCGCCGTTGTTACGTATTTGGTAACCCTTTATATTGTTAAGCCGGATATTAGCTTCCTGCATGTTATGGGTATATTATTCGTTTTGGTGGTGCTATTAATGTTCGTTATAGGCAAGTTTTGGCCAAGAGAGAATGAGTATGTACAGGTGTATACGGAGCAAGTAGATATTACTCCATGGAAATTTGCCAAGCCCGTTGGCTTTGTAATATGTTCCATTGTAGTGGGCATGTACGTGTATTTTTCTTAAAAATTAAAGTTTAAAAAATAATGATCGATTTAAGCAAGAACGAAATCTGGTTCGTAACGGGTAGTCAACATCTATACGGGCCGGAAACTTTGGCCCAAGTAGCGGAACATTCTTCTGAAATCGCAAAATATTATAATGTAAACCCAACAATCCCTGTTAAAGTCGTTTTTAAGCCTGTGGTAAAAACCCCAAGCGAAATTAGTGCTTTGTGCAAGGAAGCGAATAATACAGATACTTGTGTAGGATTGGTTATGTGGATGCATACCTTTTCTCCAGCAAAAATGTGGATTGCTGGCCTGCAAGCACTTCAGAAACCCTTTTTGCATTTGCATACCCAATATAACCGTGATATTCCGTGGAACGCCATAGATATGGATTTCATGAATCTGAACCAGTCGGCTCATGGAGGCCGAGAATTTGGTTTCTTGGCTTCAAGGATGCGTTTGAACCGTAAGGTAATAGTTGGATATTGGAAAAGTGAGTCCGTTTTGTTAAAAGTTGGTAACTGGTGCCGTGTAGCTTGTGCCGTTGCCGATTCAAAAAATATGAAAGTAGCCCGTTTTGGAGATAATATGCGCCAGGTAGCGGTCACGGAAGGCAATAAGGTCTCTGCTCAGTTAAAATTCGGTTACGAAGTAAACGGGTACGGCGTAGGTGACTTGGTTAAATATATAGACGGAGTTACTGAGAGCGAAATTAATACATTGATTCAGGAGTATAAAGATTCGTATATCATTGCATCTAAAATAAAGATTGATGGAAGTATGCGTAATTCTTTAAAGGATGCGGCCAAAATAGAATTGGGTATGCGCGCTTTTCTAGAGGAGGGCGGTTATACCGCTTTTACGGATACCTTTGAGGATTTACACGGAATGAAGCAATTACCGGGTATAGCAACACAAAGACTAATGGCCAGCGGTTATGGTTTTGGTGGCGAGGGCGATTGGAAGACTGCCGCATTGGTACGTACAATGAAAGTTATGGGTTCTGGCCTTGAAGGAGGAAACAGCTTTATGGAAGATTATACCTATCATTTTGATCCTAGTAACTCTACTGTTTTGGGTTCGCATATGCTGGAGATATGTCCGTCCATTGCTAAAGGAGATGTTTCTTGCGAAATCCATCCTTTGGGAATTGGAGGAAAAGAAGACCCCGTACGCTTGGTTTTTAATGCAGGCGCGGGTAATGCTTTAAATGCATCCATTGTTGATATGGGCAACCGTTTTAGAATGTTGGTCAATAAAGTAGAGGCTTTAGAAATTAAAAATGATATGCCAAACCTTCCTGTTGCTAGAGTGCTTTGGGATGCCAAACCTGACCTTCAAACGGCTGCAGCTGCTTGGATTTATGGTGGCGGGGCTCATCATACCTGTTATAGTCAGAATATCTCCGCAGAATCACTTGAGGACTTCGCCGAAATTATGGATATAGAGTTTTTATTGATTGATGAAAAAACAGACCTCTATCGCTTTAAACAAGAACTACGCTGGAACGATGCTGCGTATGGCCTAAAAGGGATTTAAAATCTCTAATCCAGTTCCAGTGCCTTTACGTGAATTATTTTAGAGCTTAGCTCCATCCGGTCAATGCCGTTTACTTCCATGAAGACCTCAAAGAACTGGGGTATATCCCCTAAGTCGGTTTTCATGCGAGATTCCAATTGCTTTATTAAAACAGGGTTGGTGAAGTTTTTTAGACTTTGTGATGCTCCTGTATCCCATAATCCGGCAAAAACATAGATGGCATTGTTGTTAGGGCCTGGTGCTTTAATAATTATGGCGTAATCTTTATGGTATGTTTGGGCATCTCCACTGGGGCGGTAAATAGTGTCGGACCCTTTGGGTGAAAAAGTATCGCCAAGGGGATTGTATTTCACACTACTCTTCTCAATATAGTCTTTAAATATTCCAAGGGTCTTCGCCATTCCTACAACCATAAAATCGTTTTCCGGAAGTTCTTTTGGACCAAAACGTAAAACCGTACGCACGTTAAAATCTTTGTTCTTAGAAGTAAGAACTTTGCTAATATCCTTTACCCATTCCGTACTATTTCTAATTAGAAAACTGTATTCCATAGGCTCGTATACATACCCTTCACTACCAATTTTAGGAAGTGAATCGTAAAGTTGGGTCTCCGCGTTTATGAGCGCATTCCTAATCACTTTCTCACGATGGGAAGAAGTATCTATTTCTCTGTAAATAAAAAGGTCTCCCAAGACCAGGATCATGGGCTTTTTTGAATTGAAAATACCGTTCCAAATTACAGAATCGGAAAATTGGTCCACAGATTTATTGTTTCTATATAGTATCCAATTTCCAATAACAGAGGTCAATAAGAGAAAGCCAAGTAGAAGTAGTATCTGTTTTCTAGATAGAAGTCCGTTGGATTCTTTCGGTGTCTTTTTTTTAGTTTCAAATTCTACTTTGTAGCTCCCTTTTGGTACACGCAACAAGATGGGGTCGTTTAACCCTTCATTTTGATAATAGGCCTTGAGTTTTTTCCTTAGGTTATAGACATAGACTCGAATAAGTGTACTTTGTGAGGGGTCAAATTCTTTCTTGGCAAATATTTCTGTGGCAATGGTAGTTTCCTTGGGTACATCATCTTCCAAAGTACACTGTACAAGGTATCGCAACAGGTTGGCGTACGTAGTGGAATTACCAAAAGACTTGCTTGAAATTATCTTGTTGACATAAGAAGTGTAATCCTTGGAATTCATTGCTTCAAAGAAGGAATTTTTTAAAGATAATTAAAATTATTAACAGTTAACGAAACAGTTTTTTAACGCATTAACAGTTAAAATGCGGTTGTATATTGATAAAAATTCCAAAACCAATGCGATTTTTATCGAGACTATTTTTAGTTATCTGTTGCCTGTGTTTGAGCAGTTGCGGATGGAACGCACCCGAAGAAATTGAGGAAGCAATGGCCAAACTACCGGAACGGGTAGATTTCAATTATCACGTAAAACCTATATTATCGGATAAGTGTTTTGCTTGCCATGGTCCGGATATGGCCAACCAAAAAGCCGGACTACGTTTGGATATAGCCGAGAGTGCTTACGAAGCATTGGAAAGCTCGGGGAAGCATCCTATTGTGCCTAAAAAACCCGGAGAGAGCGAGGTGATAACTCGAATTTTATCCGATGACCCAGAACTGAAGATGCCACCTGTAGCGTTTAACGTGGCTTTGAGCAAAAGTGAAATTGCAACGATTACCAAATGGATCGAGCAAGGTGCCGAGTACAAACCCCATTGGTCGTTTATAAAGCCCAAAAAAGAAGAAGCTCCGGAAGTGACCCGCGCAGAATGGCCTAAGAATACTATTGACCAATTTGTTTTGGCCAATTTGGAGCGTAAAAATTTAAGCCCTTCTGAAAGGGCTACAAAAGAGCATCTTATTCGCCGGCTCAGTTTCGATATTGTAGGATTACCACCAACCTTGTTACAGATTGAGGATTTTCTAAACGACACATCGCTGGATGCGTATGAAAAAGTAGTGGACCGCCTTTTAGCCTCTCCGGCATATGGTGAGCGTATGGCTGCCGAATGGATGGATGTGGCCCGTTATGCGGATAGCGATGGCTATTTGGATGATAAGCATCGCGATTTTAGTCCGTATAGGGATTGGGTCATAAAAGCCTTTAACAAGAACATGTCTTACGAGCAATTTGTAACATGGCAGTTGGCGGGAGATCTTGTTAAAAACCCATCGCAAGAAAGTATTTTGGCAACCGCCTTTAATCGCTTGCACAAAAAGAACTCTGAGGCGGGAATTGTTTTTGAAGAATATCGGGTGGAGTATGTGGCAGATCGTACCTTGTCTGTTGGTAAAGCATTTTTAGGATTGAGTGTGGAATGTGCCAGATGCCATGACCATAAGTATGACCCTATCAGCCAAAAAGACCATTATGAACTTTTTGCCTTCTTCAATAGTACAAATGAAATTGGGACGCCAGTATACGGGCCAGGTCAAGTACCAGGACCTTCACTTTTGCTGACAAATGATGAGCAGAAAGAAGTGTTGGAATTTATAGATAGAGATATCGATTTAACACATAAACAATTGATTTCGGTTGAAAAAGAAACACCGGAAGAGTTACACAATTGGTCAAGAAATCCTAAGTTTCTAGAGACTTCGCTACAAAAAAGCTTAAAAAAAGGGTTGCAGGCCAGTTTAAATTTTGATTCGTTTTTACCTCGGGATAAAAAATCGTTCAGCACCCAAAACAACGGGGGAGGCAAACAGTCGATAACCGTCAGGGAACCAATTATAGACAAGGGTCTAAACGGAAAAGCAGTTTTTTTAGGAGATTATACCACCATGAGAATGCCCGGAAAAGTAGGGTGGTTCGATCAATCTGATCCATTTACCATTTCCATTGCCGTAAAACCGGATAGAAACTATGAAGAGGCCGCAATTTTCACGCATTCCGAAGAAGTTAGGCAAGGATTAAAAGGGTATTCTATGCACCTAGAGAATAACAAGCTTAAGTTTATAATTGCGCGTTCCTGGCCGTCCAATGCCATTCAGGTAAAAACAAAGGAATCTATTCCTGAGAAAGAGTGGAGCTCCGTAACCGTGTCCTATGATGGATTGGGAAAAGCGGAAGGAGTTCATATGTATTTGAACGGAAAGGAGGTGCCGGTAGAAATTGAAATAGACAACCTTTATAAGTCAATCTTATTCAAAAAAAATGCACATAATTATGCCTTTACCGGTTTTACTGTTGGCGTAAGTGGAAAGTTTAAATCCTTTAAGGACGGTGGGGTGGATAATCTCAAAATTTATAACAGACAGCTGTCCCCTTTGGAAGTGCTTTACAGCATGGCTCCAAAAACGGCAATAGAAGAAGCAAGGAGTAACGGTAAGGAATTATTGACGGATTTCTACTACCTAAGTATAGACAATGTGGCGGAAAAGACAAGAATTAAGTTGAAGGAACAACGAGAAAAACAGCTTAATGAATTAGAGCCTATAAAAGAAATTATGGTATTGGGAGATTTGCCAAAGCCCAGACCTACTTATATTCTTGATCGCGGAATGTACGATGCTCCTACGGAAGAGGTGCAGCCCAATGTGCCGGAAGTTGTAATGCCCTTTGGCGATGATTTGCCAAAAAGCAGGTTGGGACTTTCACAATGGCTGTTCGATAAAAATAATCCGTTGACGGCCAGGGTCTTTGTAAACCGCTTATGGCAAATGCATTTTGGTCAAGGCTTAGTGTCCACTTCGGATGATTTTGGAAACCAAGGCAGCTTGCCATCTCATCCCGAATTATTGGATTGGCTGGCCGTAGCGTTTATGGAGTCCGGTTGGGATATCAAAAAATTACACAAGCTAATTGTTATGTCCGCCACCTATCAACAAAGCTCGGAACTTACCCCGGAATTGTTGGAAATTGATACGGATAATATCCTATTGGCGCGAGGCCCTAGTATGCGAATGACCGCAGAAATGGTGAGAGATAATGCTTTGGCTATCAGTGGGCTTTTGGTTTCTAAAATTGGTGGAGAAAGTGTTTATCCCTATCAACCGGAAGGCTTGTGGGACGAAATCAGTAACAAGCCCTGGCGCTACAGATACAAACAGGAGCCTGGGGAGGGTTTGTACCGAAGAAGTCTTTATACCGTTTGGAAACGAACCTCGGCACCGCCGTCTATGCAAATCTTTGATGGTGGAGACCGAAGTGTGTGCACCGTTAAAAGAAGGGAGACCAGTACCCCGTTACAGGCTTTGGTGCTATTGAACGACCCTCAATATATAGAAGCTTCGTACGTCCTTGCCGAAAGTTTGATTGAGGAAACCGCCTATAACCCGGAACGACTATTGCAAAAGGCGTTTCAACTAAGTACGGGTAGAAAAGCCAAAAAGGAGGAAATGGGTGTTTTGAAGAAGTTTCTTGATGATGAACTCCACCGGTTTTTGGAGCATGAAGAGGATGCCATTGCCTATTTGAATATGGGCGAAACAAAAATAAAAAACACCTCGGACCCAGTGAAGGTGGCGGCATTGGCAACAGTTATTAACGGAATTATGAATACTACCGAAGGATTCACCATACGATAAGAAGAAGATTATGAAAGATATTCATGAACAAAAGAAGTTTGAAGATACCCGTAGGGGCTTTTTAAAGAAAGCGTCCTTGGGGTTTGGGTCCATTGCACTGTCCAGTCTTTTGGGTCCAACAGAATCTTTTGCCAATGATTTGCTGGTTTCTAAAAGGCCTTCGTTGGTAAACGCTCATGGAGGTGCATTGGGCGGAACCCATTTTCCCGCCAAAGCCAAACGGATTATTTATTTGTTTCAGAGTGGTGGTCCGTCTCAAATAGAAACGTTCGATTATAAACCTTCCTTGGCCAAATGGCATGGTCAAGAAATACCTGATTCGGTTAGGGGAACACAGCGTAATTCTGGAATGGTGACTTCACAGAGCACCTTTCCCCTGGTACAGTCTATCTTCGATTTTAAACAACACGGTCAATCCGGTGCTTGGGTGAGTGAGCTTTTTCCGCATACCGCTGGTGTTGTAGATGACCTTTGTATTATAAAGTCAATGTATACCGAAGCTATTAACCATGAACCTGCGGTTATGTTTATGCAAACGGGCTCTCAATTAAGTGGTAGGCCTTCAATTGGGTCATGGTTAAGTTATGGCCTTGGGAGCGATAATAAGGATCTGCCCAATTTTGTAGTGATGCTTTCCAAAGGAGGAGGTGCCCAACCCTTAAGCTCGGCGGCCTGGGGGAATGGGTTTTTGCCTTCCCACCATCAGGGAGTACAATTTCGCTCGGGCAAAGATCCGGTTTTGTATTTGAATAATCCCCATGGGGTACACGATCACGACCGTAGGCGGGCGCTGGACTATATTTCGGATTTGAACAATCAGCAGTATGATATCTGGAAAGATCCGGAAATTCAATCTAAAATAAATCAATATGAAATGGCATATCGCATGCAGAATTCGGTGCCGGATGCGGTAGATACTTCCAATGAGCCGGACCATGTGTATGAATTATATGGTGAGGATGCCAAAATTCCGGGCACCTATGCTGCCAATTGCTTACAGGCAAGGCGTCTAGCGGAAAAAGATGTAAAATTTATACAGCTATACCATATGGGGTGGGACCAACATGGCGGGCTCCCCAATGGAATTAAAAGACAGGCATTGAGCACAGACCAAGCTACTGCTGGGCTTATTACGGACTTAAAACAACGCGGACTTTTAGAGGATACTTTGGTAGTTTGGGGCGGAGAGTTCGGGCGCACCAGTTTCTCGCAAGGTAGATTAACTGCTGAAAGTTATGGAAGAGACCATCACCCAGGTTGTTTTACCATGTGGATGGCAGGTGCGGGCGTCAAGGCGGGAATGGTCTATGGTGAAACTGATGATTTTAGCTACAATGTTGCCCGGAACGGGGTACATGTTCATGATTTCCAAGCCACCATAATGCATTTGTTGGGTATAGATCATGAAAAGCTTACCTTTAAACACCAAGGTAGAAGATACCGTTTGACCGATGTTCACGGTCATGTAGTAAAAGATATTTTAGCTTAATGCGCATGCCAACAAGAAGAGAATTCATGAAAAAAACAACCATGGGTACGGGAGGTATTTTAGCCATGACCACTGTGCCGTTCTATATTAATAATTCAAAAGTTAACCTCAGCGAAGAGATTATTGGACATGGTGATTTTAAATACCGGGTTGAAATGGGTTGGGGAGACTTGGACCCTAAGAAACACCCTGTAAATAATTGCCATGAAATGGTGATGGATAAAAAGGGAAGGTTATTTATGCTTACGGATCATGCCAAGAACAATATGTTGGTATATGATAAATCTGGGGTATTGCTACACAGCTGGACATTAAATTTACCAGGGGCACATGGCCTTACAATTCACGAGGAAGGAGGCGCGGAGTTTCTGTACATTACCGATCCGTCTTTGGGAAGGGTAATAAAGACTGACCTAGATGGAGGTGTGGTACTAGAGATAGCATCACCTGCTTCAAAGGGTATATATGAACAAAATGCACCGTTCAAACCCACGGAAACCGCAATAGGGCCCAATGGTAATATTTATATTGCCGATGGATATGGGTCACAGTTCATTCTGCAATACGACCCCAAGGGTAATTTCATTAGAAAATTTGGGGGAGACAGTTTTCTTTCGCCTGAAAAATTTAAACAGGCGCATGGTGTTGCTATTGATAATAGGGATCCTTCAAACCCAACGCTACTTTGCACGGCACGTATTAAAAATTCATTCAAGAGATTTTCCTTGGAAGGGGAGTATATAGAAGATTACTACATGCCCGGTTTGTTTGTGAGTAGACCTGTCATAGATGGTGAAAATGTATACTCGGGAGTTTGTTTTGGTATGGAAGAAGGCAATTATAATATGCAGGCCAATAAGGGGTTTGTAACCATTTTGGATAAGGATAATAAGGTAGTGTCCAACCCAGGAGGCACGGAACCTACATATGAAAACGGGAAATTGAAATTAATGTTCCAAGAAAAGCCCATTTTTAAGCACTGTCATGATGTATGTGTAGATAATGATAAAAACCTATACGTATGTCAATGGAATGCAGGTGGAATCTACCCATATAAGCTTCATAGAGTTTGAAACTAGTTTCATATTTGAAACAAACTATTTTTTGTTTGTAGTTTATTTTCTGTTATTCAAGGTTTTAATGAAAGTTGTAAATGTGTATCTTGTGCATTCAACAGCGAATTGAAACTTTATGAAAATCTTCTTTGTAGTTGTAGCCATTGCCCTAGTTATACCTTTTATGGGTAATGCTCAAAATGATGCCGAATATAATCCAGAAGCTAAACTTGCAGAACTTGGAATTGAACTTGTAGAGCCCTCCGCTCCCATGGCCAATTATGTAAATGCGGTACGTACCGGCAATCTTATTTTTCTTGCCGGTAAAGGACCAACAAAGGCAAATGGTGAGAATATTACAGGTAAGTTGGGGCAAGACCTTACTATTAAAGAGGGTTACGAGGCTGCAAGGATAACGGGCATCAATCAAATTTCGGTCTTAAAATCGGAATTAGGTGATCTTAAAAAGGTAAAGCGTATTGTAAAAGTACGCGGTATGGTAAATGCCGTTCCGGATTTTACCGATCAACCCAAAGTCATTAATGGATATTCGGATCTAATGGTCCAAGTTTTTGGCGAACGTGGCAAACATGCACGTGCTGCAGTTGGCATGGGTTCGTTACCCGGCAATATTGCCGTGGAAATAGAAATGGTGGTTGAGGTAGAAGATTAGATTATGTGCAATCAAGGAGTGTTAAGTTATATTTTAAAGAAGGCAGTGCTATGTCTTTTTACCCTTTTGTGTTTCAATAGTTGTAAACCCGATAAACCCGAACCGGAATTTTTGTTACGAACGGCCCTTTTGGTAAACGAAGAACATACCTGGTATAAGGCTTTTGTATATTTTGGGCAGATTCTAGAAGAACGAACCGAAGGACGAATAAAGGTAGAGATATACCCTTCCGAACAGTTGGCCAAAGAGGTTGAAGCCATTAGGCTCATTCAGGCCGATGTGATAGATATGACTACCACGGGTTCTATCCTAACCAATTGGTTTGAGGTGGCCACTTTCTGTGAGCTTCCTTTTTTGATGCAGGATTCAACGGATATGAATAGGTATATTAATGGACCTATTGGTAAGTTGATGGAAGAAGAAATGATAAACAAGGCCGGCCTACGGTCATTGGGTCATTTTGAACGTGGCCCTAGGCATTTAACGTCAAACCGTCCTATCCGGCATCCGGATGATTTAAACGGGCTCATCGTAAGAATTCCCAATGTTCCATCCTTTGTTACGTTATGGAAAGCCCTTGGGGCAAAACCCACGCCCATGGCCTTTTCCGAAGTGTTTACCTCTTTACAGCAAGGTACTATAGAGGCACAGGAAAATCCGTTTGCATTAATCAACAATGCGGGCTTTTCCGAAGTACAGCAGTACCTGAACTTAACGAGCCATGTTGTAAGTTGGGTGTACCCAGTAGTGGGTGAAAAGCAGTTTCAAAGATTACCTCCGGACTTAAAGAAAATTTTTATGGAAGCCGCCAAAGATATGCAGGCCTATGAACACCATCTTTTTTTGGAAAACGAAAAAAGTGTTCAGGAAGAGCTAAAGGCCAAGGGAATGGAATTTATAGAGGTGGATAAAGATGCTTTTCAACAAAAATGTGAAGAAGCTATTTACAATAGCCTTTCGCCTGAAATGCAAAAAATTTACGATCAACTGAAAACAGAGAAAGATGCTTCATAAAGCTATTGGACGTATTCTAAAAGTGGGTGCGTTACTAAGTACGTGGGGGCTGATTGCCACGGTGTTATTACAAATCTTTTGCAGGTTTACTCCGCTTGCAACTCCTTCTTGGACGGAAGAAGCCTCAAGGCTCTTTTTTATCTATGCTACATCTTTTGGTGCCGGTCTGGCCATGAAGAGCGAATATTATGTGCATTTAGATATGTTCTTTAGCAGATTTCCTGTACGTATGCAGCGTACGTTGGTTAAGATTATTCCCGTAATAGTCTTGCTTTTGTTTGTACTCATGGCTATTTATTCTATACAATTTGTAGTGTTGGGTATTCCTGAGAAGTCCCCCAGTATGGGTTTTAATATGGGCATTGCGTTTTTTAGTATGTTCATTATGTCTGCTTCTATTAGTTATTACCTGTGGAAAAGGATTCAAAGAAATTATAAAAATTCTAAAGTATGATTTGGGTTCTTGTTATTGTATTTATCGTGTGTCTTGTGCTGCGTTTTCCAATAGCCTTTGCGCTGGGACTTTCTTGTTTGAGCTATATTTTGATGAAAGGTATTCCATTGATTATCGTTCCTATGAAAATGTATGCAGGCATAGATGTGTTCGTGCTTTTAAGTGTTCCCGGTTTTATTATGGCAGGAAATCTTATGAACCAAGGCGGACTAACGGAAAAAATCATCACGTTTTGTAACCATTTGTTGGGGCATATTAGAGGAGGGCTTTCCTTGGTGAACATTGGAGCATCAATGCTGTTTGCCGGTATTTCCGGTACGGCTATTTCAGATACGGCAAGCATGGGTTCTATTATGATTCCTGCAATGAAAAAGGAAGGTTACGATACTGGTTTTTCATGTGCGGTTACTGCGGCTTCCTCTACTATAGGGCCTATAATACCGCCAAGTGTGCCCATGATTATTGCGGCAACTTTAAGCGGACTTTCCGTTGGTAAATTGTTTCTTGCCGGTGCGCTGCCAGGATTACTTTTGGGAATAGGGTTATTGTTGACGGCTTATTTCATATCAAAAAAGAAAAATTACCCCAAACATGCCCGTAGCAGTTTTAAGCAAGTGGCACGTGGTTTTGTAGATACGTTTTGGTCGCTTTTAATGACTTTTATTATTCTATACGGTATTATCGGCGGAATTTTCACTCCTACCGAGGCTTCTATTATTGCCGTGGTGTACGCTTTAGTAATAGGTAAATTTGTTTATAAACGCTTGAATTTCAAGAACATTCAAGTGGTTTTTTTAGACAGCATGAAAACTTCGGCATCGCTTATGGTGCTGGTTGGTTTTGCCAATCTATTCGGTTATATATTGATTACGGAGCAGATTCCACAAAGTATCTCCAATGAGATTTTAGGTTTCACGGACAATAAATACGTAGTGCTATTGCTAATCAATTTACTGCTCATAGTGGTCGGGACCTTTATGGAAACTATTGCGGCATTACTTATTCTTTTTCCCATTTTGTTAAAGGTTGCTTTGGCAGTAGATGTTGACCCTATTCATTTTGCTGTAATAGCCGTATTGAATCTAATTATTGGTTTAACTACTCCACCTGTTGGCGTTTGTCTTTTTGTGGCATCTAGTATCGGTAAAATATCTATTGGGGAGGTAAGTAAGGCGGGTATGCCGTTTTTGTTGGTCAGCTTTTTGGTACTCATTCTGGTAACCTTGTTTCCTTGGTTTTCGTTAGCTTTACCTAATCTGTTTATAGATTAAAGCTAGAGCATATGGTATTTAGGGCAAGGGTTGTTTTTTTCTGTTTATTAATGGTGGTTACTACCGCCTTTGGTCAAGAGGGATATATCCTAAAGGAGAATATTCCCTATTACCCGGAAACCGTCCGACCCCAAGATCAATACCTAAAAGAACGTTGCAAGTTAGATGTTTACTATCCTAAAGATAGTATTAGTGCTCCCGTTGTGGTTTGGTTTCATGGTGGCGGGCTGGAATATGGAGAGAAGAATATTCCGGAGGGATTGGAGGAAAAGGGTATTATAGTGGTGGCCGTTAATTATAGGATGCATCCCAAAGTAAAACACCCCGTCTATATAGAAGATGCGGCAGCGGCAGTAGCTTGGGTTTTTAAGAATATCTCTGAGTATAATGGTAGTTCTGATAAGATTTTTGTTTCCGGTCATTCTGCCGGCGGATATTTGGCAAGTATGGTTGGGCTGGATAAATCCTACTTGGAAAAACATGGTGTAGATGCCAATAAAATTGCAGGCCTAGCTCCGTTAAGCGGGCATACCATAACGCATATGACCATTCGTAAAGAAATGGGAATAGAAGGAACCCAGCCTATTGTAGATAAATATGCGCCCTTATTTCATGTTCGTAAAGATGCGCCGCCTATGTTATTGGTAACCGGCAATCGGGAGTTGGAGCTGCTAGGACGTTATGAAGAGGTAGCTTACTTTTATAGGATGATGAAGGTTTTGGGCCACCCAAATGTACAGCTCATGGAACTTGATGGTTATGGCCATATCATGGTCTATCCGGCCTTACCGTTGATTGTTAATTTTGTAAAGGAAATAACAGAGTAAGCGTCAAAGACTTTTTACCTGAAACGGTTTAAAATTAGTTGTCCGGTTGTTTCTGCACTTCTAAAAAAACTTTATTTTTGCCCTCTGGATTAATTGGCCCCGTAGTTCAATGGATAGAATAGAAGTTTCCTAAACTTTAGATGCAAGTTCGATTCTTGCCGGGGTCACTTTTCTTGGAAATGGTTTACTAGATTTTATAGACGTCAAATTTTTTCACCAACTCGTCTATCCTTTTTTTGTTTTCCTCTAGCTTTTCCTGAAGTTCTTTTATCTGTTCTTTCGTAAGGGGGTTCATACCATCATTATTATGATTGTCCGTTTATAACGGCGCATGAAGGCTTACATTGTGTTTTATTTTTATGAATTATGATATTTTTATCATAAGAATTGTTGATAACTTGTTTTAAGACCGAATAATTTCAATTTTTTCTCTTGGCCCAAATCTCATACATAGGTTCTCCTTTACTGTTCTTTCCGGTATGGTGCCAGTCCGCATTCTTTAGCTCATAATTAAAATTTAGGGTAGCACCAACACGGGAATTATCTTTTGAGAAAAATTCAATATGCTCAACATACTTTCCGTTTTTAGAAGAAAAACTTCCGCCGCCGGTGCCAAAAAATTTCATGGTATCCGTATTGTAGGCTATCCATTGAAAACGACCGTTCTTTAGAAATTTTAGTGTTTTTCTGGGGTTTTCCTCTCCCCTTCGTTCTTGTCCCGTATCTGGGCCACGGGTAGCGAAAAGCCACTTGCCATCCAGCTCTTGTTCTAACGGGGCAATGGGTTTAAAGGTTTGTTTGGATTTCATTTCAAGGATGAGATTTTCACCTTCGGTTTTAAAAGGAATATTGAGCGTTTTTAATTGGTCATTTTCATAATTAGAGTTGAATTCCAATTGTAATACGAGTTCGTTATCTTTTACTTGAACAAAACCGCCGCGCGTCATGATAAATTGGGCCGGCTTCTTCTCGTAGACGGTATGTGTAAAATAATCACCATCAATTTTGAGTTCATGGGTGATATTTTTTGCATCAACTTCTTCCTCAAAAAAGTAAGTGTTTGAAGGTATTTGCGCATATAATATGTTTGTAAGGGCCAAGAGTAAGCATAAACTGATGCTTTTTAGGTGGGGTATGCTGTTTTTTTTCATTTGTCAAGGATGTTTTAATGTCTTAAAAATAAGATAATTAGCTGACATTTTTTGATTTTGTGGTAGTTGTAAAAACTTTTTTTCGCGTTTTATCGTAAATTTTTTGAAAACGCTTGTTTTTACAATTTTTTTGTTTTCATTTGTCCTGTCTTTAGCGACGTAAAACTGAAGGCATTATGAGCTTTTAGCTGAACAACATGCAGTGTGTTTCTATGTTCGGGCTATGGGAGATTAGGAAGTCAAATCTCATAGCAACCCATAAGATGGGCGACCGGATTTTAAAGCTAACTTCCGATTTTTTCACTTCTATTGTGCAAAGCCAGCACAACTACTTCTTTATTCCTACTACCCAGGAACAAATTCTTATATGATACCATCGGTAACAATTTCATAACGCGTACAAACGCATTACTTAAAAAAAATATACCGATTTTCATTCACAAGAATTAACAATGAATAATAAATATATCGATCTAATCGATCAGACTTACTTTTTCCCTCAAGAAGAGTTTACGCTTGAGAACGAGCACTTAAAATTTCACGATATTCCGCTTAAAGAGCTGGTAGAGAAATATGGTAGCCCGTTAAAATTCACTTATTTGCCTAAGATATCTGACAATATTAATAAGGCAAAAAACTGGTTTGCAAATTCTATTGAGAAGAACGCATACAAGGGTAAATACCATTATTGCTACTGTACTAAAAGTTCGCATTTTCAACATATTCTACACGAGGCTTTAAAGAACGATATCCATATTGAAACGTCTTCCGCTTTTGATATTAATATTGTAGAGCAGTTAAAAAAGGATGGTAAATTAAAGGACAATGCCTATGTAATCTGTAACGGTTTTAAACGTGAGCAGTACATAGAAAATATTGCTAGACTTATTAATAACGGTCATAGGAACTGTATTCCCATTATTGATAATTATGAGGAGATTGACCTGCTGTCCGAAGTAATTGATGATACCTACAAAATAGGCATCCGTATAGCTTCTGAGGAAGAACCAAAATTTGAGTTCTATACCTCTAGACTGGGCATCGGCTATAAGAATATTGTACCCTTTTACGAGAACCAGATTAAGGATAATGAAAAGGTAGAGCTAAAAATGCTTCACTTTTTTATAAACACCGGAATTCGTGACAATGCTTACTATTGGAACGAACTGCTAAAGTGTCTTAAGGTCTATACACGTCTAAAAAAGATGTGCCCGTCTTTGGATAGCTTAAATATTGGAGGTGGTTTTCCTATAAAGAACTCTTTGGCCTTTGAGTACGATTATCAATATATGATCGATGAGATTCTAAATCAGATCAATATTACATGCCAAGAGGCAGATGTACCCGTGCCTCACATTTTTACGGAGTTCGGGAGTTTTACCGTAGGCGAAAGCGGTGGTGCCATTTATGAGATTCTGTACCAAAAGCAGCAGAACGATCGTGAAAAATGGAACATGATAGATTCTTCTTTCATTACCACATTACCGGATACTTGGGCCATTAACAAACGTTTTATCATGTTGCCTATAAACCGCTGGAACGATGAGTATGAGCGTGTTTTATTGGGTGGTTTAACTTGTGATAGCGATGATTATTACAACAGCGAACAAAACATGAACGCCATTTATCTGCCTAAATATAGACGGGACAAGCCCTTGTATATAGGGTTCTTTAATACTGGAGCTTACCAAGAGACCATTGGTGGTTACGGCGGTTTACAGCATTGTTTGATTCCGCAACCCAAACACATATTGATAGATAAGGATGCCAATGGCAACTTTACCTATGAATTGTTCAGTCCGCAACAAAAAGCAGAAGACTTGCTTAGTATATTGGGTTACGAAACCGAAAAAACCGCTAAGAACGGTAGTGTTGAGACCATTTCACAAAAAATTACATCAAACCTATAAACTTCATTTAATCAAGATGAGCACAACAAAGAATTATGCGGGAATTCCCGATAAATTCGCACAATTAGAGACGGCCAAGGTAGTTTTAATACCTGTGCCATACGATGGAACAAGTACTTGGGGAAAAGGAGCCGATAAAGGCCCTCAAGCATTTTTAGAAGCTTCTGAGAATATGGAGCTGTATGATATTGAGACCAATACAGAGGTTTACGAGCAGGGTATTCATTTAGCCGAAGCCATTAAGGAAAACAGTTCTCCGGAAGCTGTGGTAAACGCCGTGCACAAGAGAACCAAAAAATACATTAAACGCAACAAGTTCGTTACCCTTTTTGGAGGAGAGCATTCTATTTCAATAGGTACAATACGAGCATTTAACGAGTGTTTTGATAATTTAACCGTTTTGCAGATAGATGCCCATGCAGACTTACGTGAGTCTTATGAGGGTACAAAGTATAACCATGCTTGTGCGGTACATGAAGCCAGCCAGACCACGAATTTAATTCAGGTGGGTATCCGTTCTATGGATGCCATTGAGAAAACGTTCATGGATGAGGAAAAAACGTTCTTTGCGCATGATATGGCCCAAGATGAATACTGGATGGACAAGGTTATTGAAGCAATGACCGATAATGTTCTAATTACTTTTGATCTTGATGCGTTTGACCCTTCCATTATGCCGTCTACCGGTACTCCGGAACCAGGCGGTTTGTTTTGGTATGAAACATTGGAGTTCTTAAAACAGGTGTTTGAGGAAAAGAATGTGGTAGGTTTTGATATTGTTGAACTTTGCCCTAACCCAGCCGAAAAATCTTCGGATTTCCTTGCCGCAAAATTGTATTATAAAATGCTTAGCTATAAATTTATGGGTGAAGCGGTAGATGATGAATATGATAATACCTATGATGTTGATAGCAAATCTGGCAATAACGGTTTAAAATTTGAAGATGACGAAGACTAAGGGAGCGATCTCAGAATTTATAGAAAAATACTATTTGCACTTTAATGCGGCTGCTTTGGTAGACGCTGCTAAAGGGTACGAAGCACAACTGGAGCAAGGCTCAAAAATGCTCGTTTCTTTGGCAGGTGCTATGAGTACCGCAGAATTAGGTAAAATATTTGCCGAAATGATCCGTCAGGACAAGGTGCAAATTATATCATGTACCGGTGCCAATCTTGAAGAGGATATCATGAATCTGGTAGCACACTCACATTACAAGCGTGTACCTAATTATAGAGATCTAACTCCAAAAGATGAATGGGAATTATTGGAAAAGGGCCTGAACCGCGTAACGGATACTTGTATCCCGGAAGAGGAAGCTTTCAGAAGGTTGCAAGAGCATATTGTTAAGATCTGGAAGGAAGCCGAAGCTAAGGGAGAACGTTATTTACCACATGAGTACATGTACAAAATGTTACTTTCCGGTGTTCTTGAAGAGCATTATGAAATTGATTTAAAAGATTCATGGATGTACGCTGCCGCCGAGAAAAACCTACCTATTGTTTGTCCAGGTTGGGAAGACAGTACTATGGGTAACATCTTTGCGTCATACGTGCTAAAAGGAGAATTGAAGGCAAGCACCGTAAAATCAGGTATTGAGTACATGACCTTTTTGGCAGATTGGTACACTGACAATTCCGAAAACGGAATCGGGTTTTTCCAAATTGGTGGTGGTATAGCAGGAGATTTTCCTATTTGCGTAGTGCCAATGCTTTATCAAGATATGGAAAGAACGGATACACCTTTCTGGAGCTATTTCTGCCAGATTAGTGATTCTACAACAAGTTATGGGTCGTACTCCGGTGCGGTTCCCAATGAAAAAATCACTTGGGGTAAATTAGATATAGATACCCCTAAGTTTATTATTGAGAGCGATGCAACCATTGTTGCGCCATTAATTTTTGCTTATCTTCTTGACCTATGAGTAACAGAAAAGAAAATACAAATTTAAAGCGCGTTATAGTAGACTTTAAAAAGTTGACGCCTGAAGTCCTTAAGCTGTTGGTAGAGGCATATCCAGATGGGTATGATGATAGAAATATAATATCGTTCAAAAATGCCAGTGGAGAACGTATTGAGGCGGTTGAGGTTTTAACGGAGGATACTAAGTATTTGGTTAAGATCAGTGCCAAGCTTGAGTATACGATGGAGAATTATGACGAGGATGATTATGAAGATTTTGATGATGATGATCCAGAAGCGGTAGTGGAGCCTGACCCAGAAGACATGGCTCAAGACGATGAAGACTAATATCGTTAATAGGTTTATGAACCCCCTTGTTCTATTCCAAGGTTTTGTTGATAGAGATAGTAATTATATAATGTCCGTTCAATGAAAATAGAAGAAATAGAGAATATAGAGTTAAAGTTTTTGGACCTTGATGATTATCAAGAGCTTAAAACTGCAATGATATCCGCATATACCAATATGCCCGGCTCATACTGGAAAGAGAAGCACATTAAATCGCTGATCGATAAATTTCCGGAAGGTCAGGTTGTTATAAAGATTAATGGACAGTTGGCCGGTGTGGCCCTGTCCATTATTGTAGATTATGATAATTTTGATGATGAGCATACCTATGAGCAGATTACGGGTAACTATACTTTTGCCACGCATGAAGACAATGGTGATGTTCTTTATGGAATAGAGGTTTTTATAAAGCCGCAGTTTCGTGGACTTAGGTTAGGGCGTAGATTGTATGACTACCGTAAGGAACTGTGCGAAAAACTCAACCTTAAGAGCATAGCTTTTGGAGGTAGAATGCCCAATTACCATAAATATAAAGACGAGCTTACTCCAAAAGAATATATTGCCAAGGTACGTAGAAAGGAAATTGCAGATCCGGTACTAAATTTCCAGATCAGTAATGATTTTCATCCTGCCAAGGTTATGAAAGGCTATTTGGAAGGAGATAAAGCATCCAGTGATTTTGCCATTTTAATGGAATGGGACAATATTTATTACCAAAAGCCTTCCAAAAAAGCATCGGCAAAGAAAACTGTTATTCGTCTGGGGCTTATACAATGGCAGATGCGGCCGTATAAAGATTTAGAGGAATTATTACAGCAGGCAGAGTATTTTATTGATGCCGTTTCTGGCTATAGGTCGGATTTTGCGCTGTTCCCCGAGTTTTTCAATGCACCGTTAATGGCTAAGGATAACCATTTGTCCACCCCTGATGCTATTAGGGAGTTGGCAAAACATACCGGTGCTATAGTACAGAAGTTCTCGGAATTTTCCATTTCGTACAACATCAATATCATTACAGGAAGTATGCCCGAAATGATCGATGGCCGCTTGTACAACGTTGGTTACTTGTGCAGACGTGATGGGAGTATGGAGCGTTACGAAAAGTTACACGTTACTCCAGATGAAGCTAAAGTTTGGGGTATGCAAGGGGGCAACCAGTTAAAGGCTTTTGACACGGATTGTGGAAAAATCGGAATTTTAATCTGTTATGATTCGGAATTTCCGGAGTTAAGCCGTTTATTGGCCGAAGAGGGAATGGATATTTTGTTCGTTCCGTTTTTAACGGATACCCAGAACGGATACTCAAGAGTGCGGCACTGTGCGCAGGCAAGGGCAATAGAAAACGAGTGCTATGTAGCTATTGCAGGTAGCGTAGGCAACTTGCCCAATGTTCAGAATATGGACATTCAATTTGCCCAATCCATGGTATTTACACCTTGTGATTTTTCATTCCCAACAAATGGAATAAAAGCAGAGGCCACTCCTAATACCGAAATGATTTTGATTGCTGATGTAGATATAGATTTACTTAGGGAACTCAATCAATTTGGAGCCGTACGCAATTTAAAAGATAGGAGAAAAGATATTTTTGAACTTAGAAAAAAAGTATAGTTTGACTGATTTAAAGATTATAGGTAGTGAAGAATGGTGCGTGTTTGAAAACTTGGGTATTCCTGCCATTAAGGCAAGGGTAGATTCAGGGGCAAAAACATCGTCAATACAAGCAACCAACCTCAAGATAATTATGAAGGGTACTCAAGAATGGGTAAAGTTCGAGGTAAGCCCTTTGCAGGAGAACCGGAGTATAGCCATTCCTTGTCAGGCCAGATTGGTGGACCGTAGGATGGTTAAAAGTTCTTCCGGTATCTCCGAAGAGCGTTTGGTGGTACGCACACCTGTAACCATAGGAGAGGATACTTTTGAGATTGAACTTACCTTGGCCAACCGGGATACTATGGAGTTCCGTATGCTTTTGGGTAGGGAAGCCATTAATGAAAGGTATATTGTAAATCCGGCTATAAACTATCAAGTACAGGACTTTAATGATGAGGAGGTAAACAAAATGTACGCTCCTTACTTTAAAGAAAAGTCAGGTCTTAAAATAGCTTTGTTGGCAAGCAATCCGCAGTTGTATAGCAATAAGCGCATTATAGAAGCCGCGGAAGCACGTGGCCATGAAATCGTTTTTCTTAATGTAGAGCATGCTTACATGAAGTTAGATGCCCGATCACCCGAAATACGGTATAGGGGAGGAAATATTCTTAACGCTTTTGATGCGGTCATCCCTAGAATAAAGCCATCGGTTACCTTCTATGGTTGCGCCTTGATCAGGCAGTTTGATAATCTTGGGGTATACTGCCAAAATTCGGCCGAAGCCATTACCCAATCTAGGGACAAGCTTTTTGCCTCTCAGTTGTTCTCCAAGAACGATATTCATATTCCTATTACTGGTTTTGCAAAATCGCCAATGGATACCAAGGACCTTATTAAAATGGTTAACGGTGCCCCGTTGATCATAAAGTTGTTGGAAAGCACACAAGGTAAAGGAGTGGTGCTTGCCGAGACCAACAAGGCGGCGGAGAGTGTTATAAACGCCTTTAAAAGTGTAAATACCAATATCTTGGTGCAAGAGTTCATTAAAGAGGCCAATGGGCAGGATATTCGCTGTTTCGTGGTAAACGGGAAAGTGGTAGCTTCCATGCAACGTCAGGCAGAGAAAGGAGAGTTTAGGGCTAACATCCACCAAGGAGGAAAAGCCTCTATTATTAAAATAACTTCGGAAGAGCGTAAACTTGCTCAAAAAGCAGCCAAGGTTTTGAACCTTGCCGTAGCGGGTGTGGATATTATCCGTTCAAACAAAGGACCGTTATTATTGGAAGTTAATTCTTCTCCGGGTCTTGAAGGTATTGAGAATGCTACCGGTAAGGATATAGCCAATGAAATGATCATGGCTATTGAAAAGAAGCTGAGGTTTAGTATGTAGCGTTCAAGTAGTTAAAAAACAACTTTTTTATAAAATGCGATTGTCTCTAGATTATGTAGATGTCAATCGCATTTTATATTTACGATAGGGAGCAGAGTAAAATTTGCATCTATTGCCGGTTTCGTGATTTCAAGAGACTTTCTTTCCTACAAGTTTAGAATGCGCCATTTTTTTTGGCTAATGTGCTTTTCATCCTCATTTCTTAATACTTCGTCGGGTTTGCTAAAATTAGCCTATCGGTCAAGTAATTTCTTTTTACGATTAAGTGTCAAATCATCGGTGTAGCACATCTTTTTACCGTTATAAAACACACTTTATGTAAGTGTAACTATTTGATTAGTAGTTTTTTACACTTTAACGAGTAAAACGTACCACTTAAGAGAATTTCGTCAAGTATCCTACAATGTGCCGTTCATAAATAGAGGAAACGAATTACAAAAATTAATTCTCTTAAGTTATGATCAGATTCAATATTTTACTGCTTATCGCTCTTGCAACTTTAATGACTTCATGTTCTACTTCTACTACAGAAGAGGATGAATTGTACAAGGTGGTTGCAACAACAAATGAAGAAGTAGAAATATCTATTATAGAGCAGGAGGTTATTGATGTTGTTAACGAGTATAGAGTTTCTGTTGGTTTAAACGAAGTAGAGTTTAACAGTGTGGCATATGGTTACGCAAATGCACACAACGAGTATATGATTTCCGAAGGAGTTATCAGTCATGATAATTTTGATAAAAGGGCTTCTAAATTATCAGTAGAAGCTAATGCGGATTTTGTTTCTGAGAACTTAGGTATGGATTTTACAAATGCTGATGATATTCTTGAAGCGTGGAAAAATAGCCCAACACATAAGAAAGTAATGGAAGGTGATTTTAATTATACAGCGGTTAGTGTTACTGCAGATGAGAATGGTATTCTTTATTTTACACAGTTGTTTTTTAAATAGAACAAGAGAGTTGAATTAATCTTTAGTTACCTTATAATATAAGGCCTCCTATTTCGCATGAAGTAGGGGGCTTTTTTTATGCATTAATTATGGGGAAATCATATTGTCCTTTTTATTAGCATTGAATAGTATTGAGGCTATTCTCTTTACAAACATTGTAAAGTGTTGTTTATCAGTAAATAAAATATTTATAGGTTTTGGAACTCGATAAATGACACTTTTAAACTACATTTTATCGATAAGAAATCCTTTCATCGAATAAATACGCATTTCACCGAGGGTATATAATAGCATAAACAATAATGTTTCTCGTATTTGAGTTTTTTATAAGACTTAACCTACACAGTTTGCCTATGATACGTAAAACTACGCTGAAGCAAAACTTTTTAATCTGGCTATTTTTTGTTTGTTCGGTCTCCTATGCACAGGATAGGGTTTATGCCGACGCCATTTCAAACCAAAGTTCAGTTACCCAACCAAATAACGCCATAGATTCGGATTTAGCAACCAATGCAATTGTACGGGCCGGTTCCGGAATTGTATTGGGTATTGGTAATTATAACGGTCTTTTGGAACTTAATTACCCTACTACGGTACCAGCAAACACTACCAGTTTTATAAAAATTGCTACTGAAGATGATATACTATCCAGTCTATTGGGTGGTAGCCTAGGTGGTCTACTTTCTGATATTGTTGGAACATTACTTGTTGGTAATCAAGAATTTTCTGTAGAGGCGTTCAATATTGATAATAGTGTACTTCAGACTAGTTCAGGACTTGTTAATGCGTTTTCATCAGATGAAGCGCGTGTGGTAAAGGATAAGAACGGAGATTATTTTCTGGCTCTTACGCCATCTAGTCCTTATGATAGGGTTAGTATAACCAATAGTGTTGGCTCCTTAATAGGACTGGGCCAAGAACGAGACCTTAATGTGTATGGGGCCTATTATGGAGAAGGAGATACTACATGCGGTGCACCTAATTATACTTCTTTTAGTGGAGAAGGCCTAACGCTAGATCTTTTAGGATTAGGCGGAGCCGGAGTTGCTAATCCCGAGTTTGCCATAGATGGTGATGATACTACCTTTTCTGAATTAAGTTTAGGCCTTGTTGACGTTTTAGCCGGGATTGAGCAGACATTTTATTTTGATAGTCCGGAAGATACAGGGGATAATTATTATATAAAGATGGCAATGGACCCGTCTTTGCTACAATTGGGTATAGCTAATTCAATTGAAGTAATTGGTCAAGATGGCGCGGGCCAATCTATATACTCAGATAATTTATCAAGTTTATTGGATTTAGATGTATTGGGTCTGTTAGAAAGTGGCCAGCCGGCAGTAATAGGTTTTGACCCTACAATCCCTGTTGATCGGGTAACTGTACGTTTATCATCCTTACTAGGTGTCAGTATTGATCAGGAACTTTTAATTTATGATGTGTTTAGGGCTCCTGCAAGACCAGTAATAACTTCTACTTCGGATGACCTAAATATCTGTGCCGGTTTTAGCACTCGCGTTGTTGCGGAAGTTGAGAACGACGATAATGTTGAGTTAAGGTGGTACGATTCAGAAGAAGACGGAAATCTATTGGCAACCTTAGACTCAGGTCAAGCTTTCACTACACCTATACTTAACTCGGATACTACCTATTATGTAGCAGCTGCGGAAATAGGTTGTCTTAAAGAATCACCTAGAACCGAGGTTACGATAAATGTGGAGTCTGTTCCAACAGCAGATGATATAACTGTTTTAGGAAATGAAAACCCCATTTGTTCTTCGGATAATGTGGTATTGGTTCCAACCAGTTCTGTAGATGGTACATATTCATGGTATTTTGATGCAAACAAAACCAATGAGATTACAGACGGTCTGGTTTCTGGAGGAGCTACTTATGAAATAGATTCCAATGGTGTACTGACCATTACGGGATTAACGGAAGCAGGTGGCCCATACACGTATTTTGTATCCGTTAAACATGATTTGGCGGGTTGTGAAAATGCTCCGGGCGATTTACAATCGGTTGAAGTTAATGTTGTTGATTTTACAAAAACGGTATCTATTGATTCCAACCCAATGGTTAGCCTAGATAGTCTAATTGATATATTTAACGGTAACAATTCAGTAAATGTAACCGGAACTGTTTCTGGTGATGTTATGGTTGGTGAAACTATATCCTTAAGTATTAACGGTAATCTTTTTGATGGTGTCGTAGCGGCAGATTCATCGTTCAGCATTGCAGTAGATGCTATAGATTTGGTTTCAGATATAGATAATACGCTTGAAGCTTTTGTACAAGGTGTTTTGTGTACCGTATCCGAAGAAATTCCTGTAGACCTTCCGGATTTAATTATAGATGATATTTTTCAAGTTTTTTGTGCCTCTGATTTTGCTACTGTTGCAGATTTGGAAGTAGGTCTTAATGATATTGTGTTCTTTAATGACCTTACGGCAGGATTGCAATTAAATGCTAATACTCCTTTGGTTGATGGTGAAGTTTATTTTGCAGGAATTGCAGGTATACCTTCATCCGTGTTAGCTAGGGTGCAGATAACGGTACAGGTGAATGACGTTCCTATGCCCACGACAAATTCTAGTAGTCAGGTTTTTTGTGAAAGCGATGACCCTACGGTGGGAGATATTCAAGTTGATCAAACCAATGTTGTTTTTTATGATAGCCGTTTACATGGAAACGCAATTGACCCTTCAACACCTATAGAAGATGGCCGTTGGTATTATGTTGCCGCTGTTGAAAATGGTTGCGAAAGTAGTGAGCGATTAAGAATTATGGCAAATATATTTGCTGATGGTATTTCTCCTATTACTATAACCGGAGAATCTGAGGAAGTATGCCGAGGGCGTTCGTATACGTATGAAACCAATGCTGACAAAGAAGATTATGTTTGGACTGTAGTTGGTGGTACCATTACAGAAGGAGGAACTTCTACGGATAACTTTGTAACCGTTCGCTGGACGGAGTTAACCGGCACCCAAATTAGTGTTTCGTATACAGATGATTCAATATGTAGCCCAAGTAAAATGATGTCCTTAAACGTTGAGACAATCTCTTGTGGAATGGTTCTGGGCGAAGAATTTTGCTTAAAAGTCTTCAATGAATTCACTCCTAACAATGATGGTTTCAATGATTTTTTCACGGTTCAATGTATTGAAGATTACTCAAATACCGTAGAAATTTATAATCGTAATGGAAACCTTGTTTACAAAACGGTAGACTACCGCAATACTTGGAACGGTCTAGCTAACGTAAAAGGTGTTCTGAACAACGGAGATCATTTGCCATCCGGAACATACTACTATTCCATTAAGATTCCTGAATTAGAAAGAAACCTTGTTGGCTGGCTTCAATTGGCTAGATAATAAGAAGTTCTTTAAACTATTCACACCAAACCTTTACCAGTTATGAAATCACTTTGCACCACTATAAAGATAGTTATGCTCTGCTATCTTGTTTTTAATATGAGCAGAATATATGGCCAACAACCGCCTCAATATACCCAATACATGTATAATACAGCGGCCTTAAATTCCGGATACTCGTCTAGAGGTATTCTAGAGGCTACGCTTTTACATAGTTCGAAATGGGTTGGTATAGATGGAGCCCCAGAGACACAATCCTTTTCTGTTCAGGGTAGATTGCGAGAAAGAGTAGGAGTAGGTCTTACAGCTATCAATGATAACATTGGGGCAGCTAATAATTTAGATGTAAACGGAACCTTTTCTTATGAGATTCCTACGGGCTATTTTACAAAGTTGTCTTTGGGAATCAATGCAGGTATAGATGTTTTAAAAGTAGACTGGTCCAAAGGAAGTTACCAAGACGGACTAGATCCTATTTTTGCCGAAAACGTAAATAAATTACGACCTGTATTTGGTGCAGGAGCATACTTTCATAGTGATAGGTGGTATGTTGGGGTTTCTACGCACAACTTTTTAAATTCTCAAATCTACAATGACAACGAGATAGAGGTGACTGATCGAAAAAGTCAGTATTATGTCATGGCAGGTTATGTTATGGACCTCTCCGATAATTTAAAATTCAAGCCGGTCATTCTAACAAAACATGTGGCCGGAGCGCCTATAACTGTAGATGTGTCCGGTAATTTCTTGATAAAGGAAACCTTGGCTTTGGGTTTGGCGTACCGCTATGATGATGCGGTGAGTGCATTAGTTGGGTTGCATATTTCTAAAAGCTTCTTCTTAGGATATGCCTATGATTATTCCATAACTGGTTTAGAAAGTTATAATGATGGTTCGCATGAGATTATTCTCAAATACAACTTATTTGATGCTAAGAAAAGAGCATTGTCACCCAGATTTTTCTAAAAACCGACAACCATGAAAAAAACAATACTATACCTATTTTTGGGCGCATACCTTAGCGTTTCCGCCCAAAGCAAAGAAGAAAGGGCCAATGCCTATTTTGCCGATTTCAAATTTGATAAGGCAATTGAACTATATAGCGATCTGGCAACGGAAAAAAAGAGACCTTCTTTGGAAGTTATACAACATCTTGCCGATAGCTATTTTAATATGAATAGATATCAAGAAGCTGTAAAATGGTATGAGAAGTTGTACTTGATTAAAGGCAAGAATGTTGGTGAGAGCAACATTATTAAATTGGTGCAAAGCCTTAAGGCGAGTATGAAAATAGAAAAGGCAGATCAATTGTTGAGGGATTTTTATACGGATGAAAATAGATTGAACATGATGTTGTCACAAAAAAAACATTTGGACAGCACACTTGCAGAGAAAGAGAAATACGAAACCACGAACTTGGCTTTCAATAGTAGAAAATCTGATTTTGGTCCCATGTTTTTTAATGACGGATTAATTTTTGCTTCTGCCAGGGACACCATAAAATCTAATGGGGAATTGTATCCTTGGAACAAACAGCCTTATTTGGACCTCTATATTACTAGACCTGATGACGCAAGCTATATCCCGGAAAAATATTTAGAGAATTTAGAGTCTTCTTACCATGATGCAACTTTGACGTTTTCTTGGGATGGCCAGACCGTATATTTTACAAGGAACTATCTTAAAAAGAAAAATAAGTTGAGTGCCAATGAAGATGGCCTCTCCAATATGCAGATTTTAAGGGGAACGATACGTAACAATGAGCTGGTCAATGTAACTTCATTAAGCTTTAATAGTAAAGATTATTCTTGTGGACACCCAGCATTGAGTCCGGATGGGAGACATTTATATTTTACTTCTAATATGCCCGGTGGGTTTGGCGAGACGGATATTTATGTGGTTGATCTAAACAATGATGGCGATGTGCTTTCGGACCCTATGAATTTGGGTCCGGCAATAAATACAAGGGGTAGGGAGATGTTTCCGTTCGTAAGCAATGAAGTATTGTATTTTTCTTCGGACAGCCATTATGGATTGGGAGGACTGGACATTTTTGGTTCTGTAATCTCTTCAAAAACCGAGTATTCCCTTCCGCTTAATATGGGTAAACCTTTGAACAGTAATATGGATGATTTTTCGTTCATTAGAGCAGATAAAAAGGGCAATGGTTATTTTGCTTCTAATCGGTCTGGAGGTAAGGGTGATGATGATATTTACCGCTTTGAGAAGGTGAAACCTGTAGATTGTTTGGAATATTCAGGTTATGTAATGAACAAGCAAACCGGCGAACCCATTGCAAATGCCAATGTAGAACTGAAAAATGCGGCAGATGAACTTGTTTCTGTCCATAGAACGGATGAATTTGGTTATTATAACGTAATACTTCCTTGTAATATGAAAAATACGTTGGTTTTTTCTAAAGCAGGGTTTTCCAAAGAAATAATCGTAATTGAAACGGGAGAAAACCCGGAAGCACCTTCTAAGGATAATAAGATATACTTAACTCCTTTTGATAGTTTGGTTGAAAAAGATGGAGATGTAGAGAAGATAAAGGTAGATCCAATATATTTTGAGTATGATAAATTTGATATAACAGTTAGGGCAGAAATAGAACTGGAAAAGGTGCTTTTTGCCATGACTAAATTCCCTGAAATCAAAATTAAAATTGAGTCACATACGGATGCTAGGGGTACGGATGACTATAATTTGGAGTTGTCCGATAATCGTGCAAAATCTACCAGACGTTACCTGATTTCAAAAGGTATTGATGCCGATAGGATTGAGAGCGCTCATGGCTATGGTGAATATCGTTTAAAAAATGAATGTGCCAATGGCGTAAAATGTAGTGCCGAAAAACATCTTGAAAACCGGAGGTCCAATTTCATCATTGTTTCCAAACAAAGTAACGAAATCCGTAATTCTAAAAAATAAACTTGGGCTTTTGGTCTAGATTTAAGTGTATGGTCAAATGTTGGAGAATTTGGTTTTCTAAGCCAAATTTTCCAACATTTCTTTTGTGGTTTTTTCTAGGTCAAATTCCGCTTGCCAACCCCAATCATTACGAGCTTCGGAATCATTAATGCTTCCGGGCCAAGAGTCCGCAATGGCTTGTCTAAAATCCGGTTCGTAAGAAATTTTAAAATCGGGAATATATTTTTGGATGCATTTTGCCATTTGGGCAGGGGTGAAGCTCATGGCCGACAAATTGTAAGAAGAGCGCACCTTTACTTTTTCCGGTTCAGCATCCATAAGCTGTAGTGTAGCTTTAATGGCGTCCTCCATAAACATCATAGGAAGTTCCGTGTCTTCTTTTAAAAAGCAGGTATAGGTGCCTTCGGATAGTGCTTTGTGGTAGATTTCTACGGCATAGTCCGTTGTGCCGCCGCCCGGCATTGTTTTCCAACTTATTAGTCCTGGATAACGAATGCTCCGTACATCCACACCATATTTATGAAAATAATAATCGCACCAGCGCTCACCGGATTGTTTACTTATGCCGTACACCGTGCTGGGTTCCATAATGGTGCTTTGTAAAGTACCTTCCTTTGGAGTGTTAGGTCCAAAGACTGCGATACTGGAAGGCCAGAATATCTTATCTATTTTTTTCTCCTTTCCTAGGTTAAGTACATTAAAGAGCGAATTCATATTTAAGTTCCACGCCCGCATCGGAAATTTTTCCGCAGTTGCACTCAACATGGCTGCCATGAGGTAAACTTCGGTAATTTCATAATAGGCCACAACCTCTTCAAGAGCATCGTAATCCGTAGCGTCTAAAATCTCGAACGGACCTGAATTCATCAAACTTTCGTTTCCTTCTCTAATATCACTGGCAATTACACTTTCGTTGCCATAAGTATCGCGTAAGGACAACGTTAGCTCCGTGCCTATTTGACCGCAAGCACCTATAATCAGAATCGATTTTTCCATTAATGTCTCGTTAAATGAATTGGGAATAAAGATAGCGTTTCTTAAAATTTGTACATTCGCTTTATGAAAAGAATCTTCTTCTTTGGTTTAGCGTTGTTGACCATAATGGCGTGTAAAGAACAGAAACAGGAATTGGTTGTTGAGGATACGGCAACTTATGAAATAGGTAATGAAAAATGGCCCAAGAAGCTGCCTATAAAGCCAGAAGCGCAGGCCATTTTGAAAGACTGGATAGAGTTTGCGTCTTTTGAAACCAGTTTTGACGCCCTACAAACGGTTGCCAATAAGGAAGATTTAAGTTTAGTGATCGAAGATATGATTACGAAGCAAAACCAATTGGCGGAATCTACTTACCCTAAAGAATTTGATATTCCGCAAGTAAAGAGTCGCCAGAAAATATTCAAAACCTATATGTTAAAGGTTAAGGGCGATTTATACTATAGAACGGACCCCAATGAGTCGCTTTTACAAATGATAGAAGCCTATAATGCGTTCAGGAACCAGTTTAATGTTGTGGTAAATAATAAGCTGGATACAAATTTGATTTTGGATTTCTAAATAAAAAACGGCCTGTCTATAACAGACAGGCCATTTAGTATAAGAATGGTATAAAGATAGGTCTATTTAAAGTTTGTCTTTACCATGTAGAGTGAGCTAGCGTCTATATCTGTAGTTCCTGGCAGTATTTTTTGCTCAATAACACCGTCTCCATCATCGTCCGATACCGCAAAGTCATCATCGTTAATAAAAGCAAGCGTGTTACTGTTCATAACCCAGATGCCTTCAAGTTTATCATGGGCATAACCAAATTCCGCTACAAGGTCTACTACTAGT
Source organism: Zobellia sp. 1_MG-2023 (assembly GCF_030549125.1). Lineage (NCBI taxonomy): Bacteria > Pseudomonadati > Bacteroidota > Flavobacteriia > Flavobacteriales > Flavobacteriaceae > Zobellia > Zobellia sp. 1_MG-2023. The sequence goes on from NZ_JAUOSY010000008.1 coordinate 149,529, forward strand.
TCCTTTTGAACGGGAACAATGTTTGCAGCTGCCAATTCCTGAATGGTTAATTGCTCAATGGTCTTATCTCCTATCATGAGGCCGTTTTCATCTTTAGGGTTGTTACCGCTTATATCAGTAGCCCCGTTAAGATTTATTTTGTAGATGTGTTTTTGGGCTGGTCCTTCACCGGCAAATTTGCCATCGCGTTCTACCACCAAAAACTCGGTGTTGGAAATTGCGGTAATTTCTGAGTTGGAAAGGTTGGCTTTTTCCTGAACGTATACATATTGTCTGGTGTAGCCCGTTTCCAAATCAAATGTTACGATGCGCGTAATATTGGACTGAATTTTTTCTGGGTTGTACATTGAAGATTGCATAATACCCACAAGGGTCTTTTCGTCTGGAGTAATAGCAAGACCTTCCATTCCCCGGTTGGCACGTCTTTTGGCAAAGACAGCAGGTAATTTTCGGTCTCCCGTACCTTCATTGACACCCATTGGGGATATGCGCTCTATTTGAACCCCATTAGCCGAATAGTGCACGATGTGTGGCCCGTATTCATCGGAAACCCAAAACGTACCGTCTTTTAATGCTACGATACCTTCGGAATCCAGACCAAAATCATCAAAAGGAATTGCATTTCCAGCGGCATCATAAGGTATTTCACCAGTAGCTCCCTTTCCTTCGGGATTGGGTATTCCGGTTATGGTTTTGCCTCTTGGGTCTTTTAAAAGAATTTCATCAAGAAGTTCTATTTTTCCAGAAGAGGTAACGGTAAAATGACCAATGCGCGGCGTGTATTCTGCAACAGGGAATTTTTTTCCATCCAAGTAGTTGGTATTCGGTCCACGGTCGGTAATAGCATAAAAATCGGCTTCTTCGGTAGGGTGAGCGGTAGCACCTGAGCCAAAACCACCATTTCTAACTTCAACACCTCCGTTTATAGTGTTCAGGACCGTATGGGGCAATAGATATTGCGTGTTGGTTTTTAAAACTTCAGTAGGAGATACTGATTTGGGCTCGGGACCCTCACCAACAAAATCATCAATGTAATCGCAAGAATTTAGCATGCAGAGACCTGCACCCAGTAGCACTAGTTTTTTCATCTTTAAATATGGATTTTTGGGTTATATAGTTGGTGCTAAAGTTCCAATATTTAATAGGCCACATTGTTAAGTCAAAATGAAGAGATGGTTATCAAAAAATACCGCACAATAGGAAAAACCTAAGTGCGGTATTGCAATGTTGTACAGTAAAGAGAAAAAACCTATTGCTTGTTTTTCGCTTCTTCCGCTGGGGGAGGATTTTTTCTAGACAGCAAGGCTTGTTTGCTTAAGCTTGCTAAATTAAAATTAGGATCTATGGCAAGAGCTTCATCTATTTTGGCTATTGCGGCATCAATATCGCCCTTATTGTTGTCATATATGGTAAGTGCCCTTAAATGAAGGAAAGCCGCTTTTAAAGGAACTTCGTAAGGTTGTTGTCTTTCGTAAAAAGCATATTTCATGTCATCTTTTGCGTTGGCAATACCATACTCAATATTGGCAACGGCATCAGAATTAGCTCCCGTCTGGATTTTTAGATCGGCAAGTTCGTACGCCAAATAAGGGTTTGGTGTTCTTTTAAAAAGTTCTTCAAACTGCTCTAACGCCCGTTTAGGTTGGTTCAAAGCCTTTAATGAGATGGCCTTTACCTGAACGGCCATATCTGAATCCGTTGGTTCTTTCTCAATACCAATGGTGTTCAGTGCCTGCATGTGCTGGTTGTTGTTGGCATAAACGAACGCCAAGGTGTCTTTACGCTGTTTAGACGGAGAAATAACATTTAGGTGGGTAAGAGCGCTTATTACTCCATTAACATCTCCTTGAAGTCTCATTTCATCATAAAAGGCTTCATAGTGCTTTTGCAAATCGCTTTTGGTTTGTGCGGTGGCTGAAAAACTGATGCTCAAAAGCAATACGACAATTAATTTTTTCATGTATAACTATGTTTACGATTCTATCGTTTAGGTTGCGGTTGGCAAAATTAACAATATTATCGGTATGTAGCTGTGAATAAAAGCATAATGAAAAAGGATAAATGAAAAAAGGATGCCGTTGGGCATCCTTTTTTATGTCGGTTTGGTTGTTTGTACTAGGCAACAAGTGAAATCTCGTTGTTTTGATACGATTTTAAAAGCATGGAATAAAAAGCCACGCTTTTAGGGTCTTGATCAATACATGATACTAAAAAATCATATAAGTTTCTAAACCATAGGTTGGTGTGCAACGTTGGGATAGAGAGATTTACCTTTTTAGGGTCATAATCCTTGTCATCCATAACGATGTCCATTTCAACCCTGCGTCTATGATAATCTATAGACACTTTTGCTGCATTATAATGATTTTTTAAAATCGCTATATGCAACTTTTTCATTGATGGGGGAACTTTTTGCTTGGTACAGCTTGAAGCGATCAGATTCTCGATTTCTATCAGAATCCGGCTTCTTAAACCTGAATTTTCCATGGCAAATAGTTTTAAATTACAGACCAAAGTTACTTTTAAATCGATGAAATACAGGGTATATTAACAACTATCCCGCCAGTTTGTTGTGAAATGATACCTAGCTGTGGTGAAAATCAACTACAACGTTGTAGTAAATTCAAATTTCTTAACGTTTGTAAGGGTGTAGGACTGTATTTGCTTGCCTTTTACGGCTGTGTCGTTATCATATTCAGGTAATGGTAAATCTAGTTTTTGAGCCTGTAACGTGTAATATTCCTGCTTACTTGGGTGATATGGGAAGACGGCATTAAACAGTTCTGGTGCCCAACCTTCATGAACGGACTTAAAGAGGATTCTTATACAATCGTTTAGATGAATTAGATTGATGGGGGCATTACCGTTTTTAAGGTTTTTTTTCTTTGATAACATTGTAACCGGATTCCTGTTTGGCCCGATCAATCCACCAAATCGAACAACGATAGTTTCAAATCCGAATTCGTTTTGAAACAGTTGTTCGCATTCCAAAAGTTGTTTCCCGGATTCAGTTGAGGGCTGTGGAGTAGTTTTTTCCGTAACCTCTCCATCTATAGCGCCATACACAGAAGTGCTACTTACGAATATCACTTTTTTTACGGACGAGGATTGTAGCGCAGTCCGAATCAGTTTCATTTTCTGAACGTAGTTTTCTTTGTTCTCTCCCCGTAATTTTGGAGGTACGTTTATAATAAGAACATCGGCATTGCTTAAAAATAAATTGATGTCTCCGGTTATTTGGGTTTCGGAAAGTGAAATAAGGAAGGGTTGAATACCAGCAGCGGAAAGGGAGGGGAGTTTATCCGTTGATGTTGTGCTTCCGTTTACGGTATACCCATTTTCTATAAATTTTTTGGCTAACGGTAGGCCCAACCAACCGCAGCCTATAATAGCTATTGTCTTATTCAAATTTGATGGTTTTGGTGGTGATAATTACATCGTTGAGCACAAATGGCATAGGGATGCTGTTTTTCGGTCTTTTTGGTACGCTAAAAAGCGGATGGTCCAAAAGATTGTTTGAAGCTTCTTGAAAGGTGAGTTCAAGAATACTGTCTTTGGGTATGGTTATCTCAATTTCGGTATAGGCGTTGTCCGTGATGTAATGGGTAACCAATTTGGAAGCTTTTCTACTTTCTAAATAATATGGGGAAAGCTCAAGTTGATTAATTTTTACTTTTTCAACATTCATACTTTTGGTAAAGATATCCAGTCGGTTTACATCGCGTTGTGGCGTTATGCATAACTCTATGATACGGTTATTTTCAATAATCGTATCTCTTACGGTTTCAACTTTGGGGCCATCAATTGCCTTTAGCGGAGCTTTTGCGGAACGTTTAAACAAAGTATTGTATTTACTGCTGATGAGGTGTTCGTTCAGCTTTTCGTCAATTTTATCTTCTTTTCCTAAAAAGGCTCCGTTCCATTCAATGGGCACTTGGTCGTAACTGGCCCATTGGGCCGTATTTTTATCCTCATTTAGAATGTATACGAGGCTGCTGGGTTTGCCATTTTCGGCGTCAAATCCTGAGTGTATATGGGCATACGCCATAGTACCTATAAAACCGAACAAACCTAGATAGGCCCACTTTTTTTTTTTTGTGTACATACCAAATAGAGGCAACAAAAGCACAAATGTAAGTGTAACCAACAAAGTGCAACCAATCATCATTTTTAGGCCAAGACCCACAGGAAAACCTTTAATCAACGGGGTATAGAGCCATACAGCTGGTAGGCCTAAAAATACCATTAGTAGTACATTGGGCATTTTTTGATTCTGAATCACGTACCAAGCCGCAAGAAGAGCAAATATGGGTACAATAAAGAAACTTGCGCCCGGCAAATATTTTGCTAGTATGCCACAGATAAATAACCATAATAATAGGGGTGCTACCACCAAATCTGCTGGGGCCATTTTTCTGAACTTATGGTATACCCCAAAACAAATTGCCAAGGAAAGACAGGCAAAGGCAAATATATAGGCGTAGCCATTATACGTAAAACCGTGCAGGATATCATTGTAATTTGGGTAGGCCCATTTAAGAGCGGGCCAACTAAAATATCCTATGGCTCCATTTAGGGCTATAACAAGCAACAGCGGAACAAATCCTGTTAGAGTAGCTTTAATGCTCAGTCTTTTTTTTCTGATTCCAGAGATAAAAATCAAGAGAAACAGGAAAATGGCAAGCCCTAACATGGGCCAAATCCAATCAAACGGATAAGAAATAACCCCGAACAAGGGTATGTTAAAGTACACATAGTCATTTAGACTTGGTAGTTGATCAAGTGCAATAGAACTAAAATGGACTAAAAGCGGAGCTAAATAACTGCCTTGGTGTGCCAAGGTGTTTTTATCCAAGCGCTCATAGGAATCTTGTGCTGTGTGGTAGTCAAAATGGTCGTCAATAAAAGCAAAATTGAATCCTTGAATATCCCGAGATTCCCTAAATACGGTAAGGTCCGTATCATTAGGAAGCATTTTGTAGATGCTGTAGTAAAGGGAGTTGGCCATAGGAAATTTGGGGTTGGCCTTTATAAATTCGCTCACCAGATGTTGATTGCCCCTATTGGTTTCCATAAAGGTATAACTGGGGCCTCCGCTTCCTCTGGCCTCAAAATTAAGAACCAATCCTACATCTTTGGCCCAGTTGTGTTCGTTTACAAAAAGGTCCGCCCCGTTAAGACCAAGCTCTTCCCCATCTGTAAATAAAATAATGATGTCATTAATGGGCTCTTTACCTTTGGATAAAAAGGCCCGTACACTTTCTAAAATAGTAGCAACCCCGCTGCCTGCATCGCTGGCACCTAAAGAAGAATGGGGGTGACTGTCATAATGGGACAATAGCAGTAAAGCTTTACCGTTGCCGCTCCCCTGTATCCTGGCCAAAATATTTATAGGTTTGCTCATGTTCCCCCAATCACCTACCGAATACCCACTTTGAAGCGAAGTCTCAAGTCCCATTTCTTCTAATTGGGAGATAATATAATCCTGTACCTTTTTATGTCCCGGAAAACCAATGGCATGTGGTTCTTGGGATAACGCCTTTACATGTTCTAATGCCCGGTCTGTAGAAAAAGAGCTTTCAGGAGCGGAGATATCTTCTTCGTAAACGGGCATTGAGGTATGAAATCCCCAATAAATGGCAAATACTAAAAGCAGAAAGGAAAGTATGGAGGAAAATCTTTTCATAGGTTAAAGTTCTCAATTAAAAACATAAGATTCTAATAGATGATAGCTTTTCTTGTTTGTGTATTTTGAATGAAAATTAATATTATTTTTATTAAATAGGTGAGAATATGATGGGTGATTCATCGAATAATTGGATATTTCATTAAAAAATTCCTTATCTTTAGTAATTAACCTAATCTGCCGCTAGGCAATAAAAGCTAAACTATATGGGAATAAAAAGTTTTCAAGGCCCACGGGCAAAAGTAGATGTAAAGAAAGAATATGACGCGCCCATTCTAGTATCTGACTACATGACCAAAAAGTTGGTGACCTTTACACCTGACCAGTCCATTTTGGAGGTTATGGAGCAGTTTACCAAGTACAATATTTCAGGTGGACCCGTCATGGATGACAACGGTTTTTTAGTAGGAATTATTTCTGAGGCCGATTGTATGAAACAGATTTCTGAAAGTAGGTATTTTAATCAGCCTATTTTGGATAAAAGTGTAGAGAAGTTCATGACCAAGGAAGTTGAGACCATTCCTCACGATATCTCAATTTTTGATGCCGCAGGTATTTTTGACAGGCACAATAGAAGAAGGCTTCCGGTTATGAAAGACGGTATTCTAGTAGGCCAGATCAGTAGAAAGGATATTGTAGTGGCCGCACTAAAATTATCCGGGCATAGTTGGTAATGTCATTTTATCCCCAAACGCATTACTTAAAAAAATGAACATAAGATGTCTTCCTGAATAGGGAGGCATTTTTTTTATGGTAAGCGTATTAATTACTCCCGCTTTACAATCATGTAGAAGTCATTATCCAATGGCAAATAACCTAAATCATATACAAAAAAGTACACCGTGCCCTTTTTGGTGGTGTAGAGACTAGTTATAAAATCAAAATCAAACCCTTTGTCTAATAACTTGGCTTTTGGAGTAGTGGTTTTTCCATCCTTTAGCGTAAAACTATCCAGTATTCTATAGTTCTTTCGTAAGCGGTTGTTGGTATTACGAATGAGGTTGTTACTATCCTTATTGGCTTGGTTGTGATACGCATTTCGGCAATAATCTGAGCAGAATTTTTTGTCTGCTCTGCCTTTGATCTCGCTGCCACAGTCTAAACATTTTTTCTTCAACCTATTACTTTTTAAAATTGAATATGACTTCTTGGGCAGACCCATCTTCATTACCTATCTGCGCATAGATGTTAATTTCATTGTCGCTTACTTTTTCAAAAGTAAAGCCTTCAAAATATACTCGGTTTGCTTCAACTTTAACCAACTTAAAAGATTGTACATCATCTTTTTCTTCCCATCCTTTTAAATCGGCATTAAAATGTTTAAGCTCGTATACCAATGTTTTATTAAGTTCTCGAATATGTCCCAGTTCATAAAATGAAACTTTGCCATCTGCCACCAGTTTAAAGGAGAACATCATGGAGCCTCCGGAAGGTGGTCCCCATATTTCTTCCGTAATTCCGCCAAAGGCCTCGCCTGACCAATTGCCTTGCATCCATGAAATATCGGACAGCGTAGCGTTGGGCGATTTTGTATTTTCCGGTAATGTTGTGGTGTTTTGAGCTTTAATGCTCAAGGAAAGGAAAAGGAAAACAAAAAGAAATCGGTTCATGGTTTACAAATTTAAATGTCAGTAAGATACTGATTTATCCGTTTGTAAACGCATTTGCCCGCTTAGGGTTCTATATTAAGGTTGTATTTCTTTAAGAGACCTATAATCCCATCTTTTGAAAAGCGAGCCTTTTTAAGGTTTGTTGTTTCCGGATCTATGACATAGTTAATGGCGGTTCTAAAATCTGTGTTTTCAAGATCGGTACGTGCAAAAATAGCGGCTTGCAAATCACAATCATCAAAAAATGCACTCTTTAAAGTTGCTTCGGTAAAGTCGGCCTCAATCAACTTACACGAAATAAATTGTTGCTTAAGAAGCGTTAGCCCGTAAAAAGACGAATAGTTTAAATTGCAATTGTTAAAACTAAAGTTCATTAAGAACGTATTGCAATCTTCAAATTTTAGTCCCATCATTTTACAATGGGAAAATGAAATTTCGTTAAAGGTGGTATGCCTAATATTGGCATTACTTAGATTACAATCTATAAACTCACAGTCCATAAAATTCTGGTTGTCCAGATAGGCATCGGCAAAATTACATCCTTCAAAAACGCAGTTTTCATAATCTCCTTTTGCCAATTTACTGCCCGTAAAATCCTGTGATGTATAAGTCTTGTCTGTAATAAAGGGCTTGCTCATAAGCGGAAAACGAATTGGTAGAATGTTACAATTTCTTGAATGGAGTTTGCAAAATCCTAAATTAAGAAAACGCTTTCACCTAATAAATTAATCTGCGCGCTCAACTTCACTCTCAAGCTTTAAGACCTTGCTTCCATCTTCTTGTTTAATGTAAAGTGCCTTATTGTCTTTTGATCCGTTACGGGTAACTTCATTACCATCAATTTTTCGGGTTACGGACTCCTCATAAGTGTTTTCTACTTTTCCCGTGGCGCTTCCTGAGCCCCATTTCCATTTTACTTCTGTTCCTTTTCTTATCATAGCTTTTTTATATAAATGTTTTAAAGCAAGTAATGAAAAAGTAAACACATCTATAGAAGCAAAAAGAAAAAAACATACCTCAATCCATAAAATTTTATAAATGATTTTTATTGGAGCCTGAATGGAACTTATCAAGTACGGATAAATTGGTGTAATTCTCTACAATCTACCGTAAATTTTAAAAAAGTAAAGTGTTTTTTGTTTGATTATGTTGCATTTAAATATTTCCAAAAGTAATTATTCAGCGTAGCGAATAGTATTTCAGGAGTCTTGTCTCTAATTTTCTTTGCTTAGTGCTAGTTCTATTCACAAAAAGAATCTAAAGGAAATGTTAAAATTAATGACAAAAACTTTATATTTATCCCGATAGCCTAACCATTTTATCTCACACATTATGAAAATATTTAAAATGAAAGAACTAAGTATACAGCTAGCATTAGTAATAGGAATGCTCTTTTTTTCAATAGATACATCTGCACAGGTCACGGATATTGCCGTAAAGGACAGTATGGATGTTGTTGATAAACGCCTGAGGTTTGGCTGCGGATTTGGTTTAAGTTTTGTTGGTGGAACAAACATAGCCCTATCTCCAAATTTAGTTTATAGCGTAAGCAACAAAGTAAGTATAGGAGCAGGTGTTCAAGGAAGTTACACTTCTATTAAAGATTTGCAGAATACTACAACTTTTGGGGGTAATGTGCTCACACAATATCGTCCTGTTGAGAGATTTACTATGCTCTTGGAGTTTGCTCAACTTAAGGTAAACACTAAAACAGAGGCGGTAACGGGAGATATAAAACAAGATTATTGGGATTCTGCACTGTTCATTGGCGCAGGATTGAATATTACCGATAAAATTGCTATTGGTGCAAAGTATAATGTTTTGTATGACAAAGATGAGAGTGTTTATACCAGTCCCATACTACCTTTTGTGAACATCGTGTTTTAATAAGCAAGATTTTCGCTTACATTAGTTTTTGGAGTTCTTCCATAAATTGGCCTACATGATAACCGTCTACCAAGGCATGGTGTACATGAACGGAAACGGGCATGAACAACCTGTCGCCTTCAGATGTCATTTTTCCAAAGGCAAACTTGGGGCAACTGTCCGGGCGTGCATAATGCCTAGCATGGGATATGGAAGTAAAATCTATCCAAGGAATAGCAGAACAATGTATCACGTTTTCGCCGGATTCCGAAGGCATAAGCCGGTTAGAATTACGTACTTTTTCTATGGCGGGAAGCGCTAAGTCAAGAAAGTCTTCAAAGTTTTCGCGGTACTTTAAATGAGAAAAACCAAACGTGCCGTTTGCCCTGTTTATGGTGGGTGAGGCGTCCGTAGTTTCGTATTCGTACAACTTGCCATCAACAATTCTATACCTAAATTGAACCGTTCTGTTTGCGGCCACCAAAGATTTATGCAGATAGGACAGGAAAAAAGAATGGCCTTTCTCTTTTGCGGTGGTGTAGGTTTGGGTGCAATCTACTTTCGCGGTTATACCATAGAAGGGTTCATCAAACTTTGAAAAGAATTCAAAATGGTCTTTTCTGTACCAAGTTTCAATGGCTATTTCTTTACGCATAATTGGTGTTTACTGAGCGGAAATATTCGGTTTGGAAAAATAATCAATACAAAGGAAAATGGAGTACCCGGATATATAATTTTTAGCTTAAGCAGGGTTACATCCAACAGTGTTATAAGTAAGCGTGTTAGTTATACAGGGTGTTTTCATGGGATATTACGTGCTCCTTTACCTTGTTCTGAAACTCTTGGGGAGTTTGCTCTGCGTGTAGTTTAAAAAACCTACTAAAATAAGAATGATCCTTAAAATCCAGATTGTACGCTATTTCCTTAATGGTATTCTCACTATGTATAATTTGCCTTTTCGCTTCCAGTATAAGTCGGTCGTGAATAAGCTGTACTCCGGTTTTATCCAGTTTTTCCTTTAAAATCTGATTCAGGCGTTTTGCACTTATACCCAATTTTTCTGCATAGAACCGAGCATTTCTTTGGGTCTTGTAATTTGCTTCAAGTAAGAGCATGAATTCGTAAACACGTTTTTCATTAATATCCTGTAAGGTAAAATGTTGTTCTTTTAAGTGAATCAATTTTAAGAGAAATACCTTTAAAACAGCTTTTATCAGTACCAGATTAATGGCTTCTTGGTTATACTCTTCTTCTAAAAGCTGGAGTACGGATGCCAAGCCCTTAGAACTCTCAGTGTTAACCTGCAGGCAGGAGAATTCGCCCTGTATGTTGAACATACGGAAAACGTCCAGTAAAAATTCCTTTAAATCACCTTCCAAGAGCTCTTGTTTAAATGAGATAAGGACTCCATTTTTTCCGGCCTTATTAAGTTGATGTACACGATAGGGCGGAATTAAATAAATCCAATCTCCTCTTAGCGTCTGAAAATCATGTTGTGGTTCGTGAAGGGCGTCTTCATTTTGCAACCAAACAATTTCATAAAAATCCCGTCTTGCCGGATCGTTCAAGTATTCAGGAGGACAATTTCCCAAATCTCGGATGTACAATACTTTATCACTGAGCATAACTGTGCTGTTTTTTAGAGGTTGAAAGGGGCGCGGTTTAAAGGCGAAAAATCGGCCGTAAAATTTACGATTTCCAAAATGTACCACAAAAGTAGCGAATAACACCACACATAAAATGCATATGGGCAGATTGTACCAGTCATCTGTCAAATAGTATCAGTGTAAAGGCTATTTGCTAGGATAACTTTGTACTCGTTAATGAATAGAAATAGTTAGAGCTGATCGAGTTATGGAAAATGTACTGGAAAAAAAAGACGCAGAATTGGTTGAAAGTGCTTTGAATACCATCATAAATGAGCATATAAAACTAATTCATACCATCTCGTATTCCGAGATAGCAAAGTTGATTCCCGCAATTACCAATGCAGAACACATTTTTATAATGGGAGCGGGGCGTACGGGGCTTATGATGAAGGCCGCGGCCATGCGTTTAATGCATTTGGGGTATAAAGTGCATGTAGTTGGAGAAACTACGGCACCGGCCATTGAAAAGGGAGATGTCCTTATAGCAGGTTCAGGTTCGGGTACAACAAGCGGAATTGTTAGGGCTGCGGAAACTGCTGAAAAAGTGGGTGCGGGTGTCCTTTGTTTTACCACTAATGCCGATTCTCGTTTAGCGCTTTTGGCAGACCATACGGTAACCATACCTGCCGCGCAGAAACAGGAGCGCAATGAAACTATTTCCAAACAATACGCAGGTAGCTTGTTTGAGCAATCGTTACTGTTGGTGTTTGATGCACTTATACAGACGCTATGGGGTTTGGAAGGCGGTTCTGCCTCTGAGCTTTGGAAGCGACACGCAAATATGGAATAACAGATTTTGAATATAAATACATATAGAACATTTAAATAGCAAATTATGGCAAAGTTACAAGTAGCAATAGATTTATTAAAAATTGAGGATGCCATTGCATTGGCAACAAAAGTGGCACCTTACATTGATATTATTGAATTGGGTACACCGCTTATTAAAAGTGAAGGTCTATCCGGAATCAGAAAAATGAAAGATGCTTTTCCCGATAAATTGGTCTTGGCCGATTTTAAAACTGCGGATGCAGGTGAGTTGGAAGCTAATATGGCTTTTGGGGCTGGAGCGGATTATATTACCGTATTGGGAGCAACCGGAGACTCTACTATAGCAGGAGCAGTAAAAGCAGGAAAGGAACATGGTAAAGGTGTAGTGGTAGATACCATTGGAGTAAAGGATAGGGTAAAGCGTGCACAGGAAGCCATAGCTTTGGGTGCTGAGTTTGTAGAGTTACATGCCGGTTTGGACGAGCAGGCGGAAGATGGTTATTCAATTCAGGTTTTGATAGATGAAGCCGCAAGATCTGGAGTATCCGTTTCTATTGCAGGTGGTGTTAACAAAGGCAGTATAACTGCCGTTAAACAATCCGGTGTAACCGTAGCGGTAGCTGGGGCGGCCATATACGGAGCAGAAGACCCTGCAGAGGCGGCCAAGGAATTAAAGCAACTATTGGAAGCATAAGTACGCTGGGTACAAGACAAGGCAAAAGCCAAATTGGGTTAAATGAGGCATTAAAGGAGGGCCCATTTTGGCAATTGCCTATTTCTTGAAAGTTATATGTGCTTTGGACAAAGACAAAGCAAGTACGATTGGTTTAGTATAGGCTTGCAGGATGATTACCGTTGTGCAAGCCTATAATTTTTTATTAGAAACTGCTCCTCAAAACCTAGTTTTAGATATAGGTTTAACCCCATGTTGGAAGCCTGCAGTGTTATATACTCAAATCCGTTTTTGATGATTTTGTTTATCAGCAATCTCATAATTTGGTCTGCGTAGCCTCTTCTTCTCATTTCTGGAGGTATGCCAATGGCATGAATGCCCATAACCGAATTGGTTTGGTGCAGTATGGCCGTTCCCACAGCAAGTCCATCGGAATAGGCTATGTAATACTCAAGTTCACTGAGTGTTTTACTAACGGTCTCCAGGCTAATTTCATATCCGAACGATTTTTGAAAGAGCACGGACCATAACTTAGCATCGGTAGAATCCGTAACCCGTTCCATATTTACATCGCCCTGAATATCAAAAAAGTGCGAAGGTTTTAAGGACATGCCCACTTGTTCAAAAATGAAAACAAAGTCGTTATTCTCTAAAAGCGCACTTTGGTTATCATCATAAATATCCCAAACTGGTAAGGTAATAGGTGCGGCCATTTCCCCTATTTTCTGTTTGATCAAGTCAACTGTTTCTTGATTTATAGGTTGATGTAGCCATAACCTATTAGGCCATTCAGAAGCATGAATCTCGCAATATTCAAAAACCGGTGTTTTATGGTAGCTGTCAAAGGCCGCTCCGGCGGTTTCCCAGAGCGATGTTAGATTCTTTATGTTCGTATGTATTAATTCCGCCCTTGTTTTCATTTTATATTGATTAAAATAATTCCTGAAATGAGTATAACAAAACCTGCCCCTTTCTTAAATGTTATGGGTTCTACAGGTAGGTTTAGCCATCCAAAGTGCCCGGCAACAATAGAAAAGGCCAATTGCCCGAACAAACCCAAAGATATCATTGTAGATATGCCCAGTTTTGGAATGGTGTAGTAGTAGAGGCTTATTCCCATTACACTAAATAATCCACCGGTAAACCAAAGGTAAAGGGGTATCTGTTTTACCTCGGTCCAATTTGCGGAGCTTTTAGAACTTAAGAGTACAAAGGCCACCGCAAAAATGGTACTGCTAAAAAATGCGGCAACAGATGCCAATAGGGGATTTTTTAACAGCACGGCCAAATTGGAGTTGAAACCACCTTGCGCAGCCAAAAAAACTCCACCTAACACGGCTAGCAAAGATAATCCGGTCTGGTTCATACAGCTTCAAATAATTCTTCCAATGGTTTTCTAACCTTAGGGCGATGTTGGGTGTGGTCTTCATGGGAGCGGTAGCCAATGGTTGCAACTACGGCGGCATTCAAGCCCTTTTCGGTAAGGCCTAGAATAGCGTTGTATTTATCAGCCTCAAAACCTTCCATAGGGCAGGAGTCAATTTTTAGTTCGGCACAGGCACTGAGCAAGTTACCAAGGGCCAAATAGGTCTGCCGGACCGTCCAATGAAAAGACTCCAATGCTGTCATTGCCTTAATTTTCCCTTTCATAAAGTTGCCATAGTCACTTAGGTTGTTCATTTCAATGTTCTGTGTGATGGCCGTCCGGTGTAGAAAATCATCTACGTGCACATCTTCTACATGGGTATAATTACAAAAGACTATTAAATGCGAAGCGTCCGTAATTTGGTCTTGCCCCCAAGAAGCAGTTTTTAACTGTTCCCTTATTGACGGATCTTCAATTATAAGCACCTTGTACAACTGTAAACCGTATGATGAAGCGGATAGTTGAATGGCCTCCTTTATTTTTTCAAGATTGTCCGGAGCTATCTTTTTTGAGGCATCGAATTTTTTGGTGGCATAGCGCCATTTTAGATGGTCTATGTAATTCATGATATTCTTGTTTTAAATTGATTGGACAAAAATATCCGAACGGAAAACCTCAAGCATTTACATATGTTGATTCAGGCTCTTTTTTTTAAACCTTTACGGATTCTACTGAGCTGTGTAGGCGTTATACCTAAGTGGGAGGCCAAATGGAGTTGTTGTATTCTTTGGTCAATATTGGGGTGTTTGGCACGCAATTTTAAATACCGTTCCGTGGCATTTTCCATAACCAAGGAAATTTCCCTTTGTTCTTTTTCTATGACCCAATTATATTCTAGATAAGCAATATAGAAATCTTTCAAGTCGGTTTGGCGGCTAATGAATTCTCTGTACTTTTTATAATTTAGACTTATGAGAATGGTATCCTCTAAAGCTTCTAGGGTAAAATTTGAGGGCTTGCCCAAAAGGCAGGAAACCGTAGAACCGGCAAAATCGGTTTCCAAAAAAATGTTTTTATTGTAAATATTGCCTTCGGCATCCGTTACGTATGCCCGTAGTGCTCCTTTGCATACAAAATGAATGCTTTTTGCTACTTGCCCGTTTTGGAGTAGGGTTTCGTCTTTTTTCAGCTTTCTAAACGTTACTATAGACTGAATTAAAGACCAAGATTGGGCAGAAATTTGAGTATAGCTTTCAAATTTTAGTTTTAAGTCCTTTATGTATTTTTCTTCTGTCAATAGCAATAAGATTGGTTCGGTGTCAAGCCGAATGTTGAGCTTACAATACCACAACCTAAAAATACGTTTTCATTTCTAATCATAAACAAAAAAAAGCCCCGTGAAGGGGCTTAAAAATATCTGTTTGCTGGCAGAATAACGGTTACTATTTTTTTTCTTCACGTAAAATTTTATCCATTTTACGGCCTTTTGCCAATTCATCTATGAGTTTTTCCAGACGTCTACATTGTTTGTACAGCTCAAACTCATCCTCAATTTCTTCAATCCGATAACCGCAAACCACTCCTTTGATCAAATGTGCGTTTGGGTGTATTTTAGCCTTTTCAAAAAATGTTCTAAAGGTTACTTTTTCATTAATAAGTGCCTGTAAAGCATTTTGGTCAAAACCGGTGAACCATTCAATTACTTGATCAAGTTCTTCTTTTGTTCTTCCATTTTTCTCCAACCTAGATAAGTAAAGCGGATAAATGGAGGGAAATATCATGTTGGCAACCTTTTCGTTTTTTTCTGGTGTAACTTTCATTTTATTTTCAATAAGTTGGTGCTAAGGGTTTCCCTAAATGAGGTAGTATACCGTTGCACCCCAAGTTAAAACGTGTTGTTTTGTTTTTACTGTTCTAGACTAGCAACGTTGTTAGAGTTTTGATAATGCCCGACGCCGGCATAAAGCCATTGCCTCCTATTGTACAAGTTAACAAAAAAGATTGGGCCAAGGGAGCAAGAAAGCTGTTTGTCTATTTTTATTGGGCTAGGACAAACTTAAAAGATTGTTTTAGTTCCTTAAACATTGTAGGTTGTTTCAATCCCCAAATTACATAACCGCCTTAAAAGGCGGTTATGATAGTTGTTATTTCAATTATTCTAGGGCTGTGTGCTGGTTATTTTATTCAAATGGTTTTTAAGTTACTACCTCAGATTTATGTAAACTTACTACGGTAAGAACTGCAATGCCATTAATCCAATAATAATAGGCATCCATTCCTTCAAATGCGAAAATAAGTGGTGCAACTATAAATACTATTGCAACAATAAAATCTACCAGTAAATGCATTTTATATGAGATCACTTTAATTGCGCCTAAATGATGGTCTGTTAGCAGTGTTAGAATAAAAGCAGCTACTCCTGTTACGACTGAAAGCTGTAAGGCTAATGGGTTAGTAGCTCCTAAGCCAAGCAAGAACGGAAGTATTATTAATGCAATAGCAACAGGGTAATCTAAAAACGCGTGAATTCTTTTGGTTACAAATTTCATAACTATAATTTTTAATTATGGGTTTTACTTAGGTCTTTCCAGTTCTTATCTGCAACACCCGTTAATTTGTTATGGTTGTTTTCGGCTAACCAGAGTTGTTTCGCATCCAGTTCAACATTGTTTAAATACAGATAGTATTTTCCATCTTCTACTAAAAATTTATTTGGGTCAACTCTAAATTTTGCTCCGGCATAACATCCAAATGCGCAAAACCCACCATATTGCGGAAGATATTTTTCAGGGTTTTTATCAAATGTTGCTTTTTGATCCGTTGAGGTAAAGTAATAGACTACTTTTTTGTGTTCAGACTTGTATGCTTTATTTCCTTTTTGAGCTAAACCTAAATCTAAATAAGAAACCGGACTGTAGCCTTCTAGGGCAATATTACTATTATCAATATTATTCGCCATTTTATCTTGAGCAAATACTACTGAACCCATTACAAGTGTTAATCCTAAAACCGTTGTTTTTATTAATCTTTTCATTGTTTTTATTTTTTATCGTTATTATTAAACTCTTCTGCGCTGCTTCTTTATTAAAATTGTCCGCATGACAATTTGCTTAAGATTAAGCTCTATGCTGCGTTGAAGTATTCTTCGTGAGTTACTTTTCCTTCATCATTCCAAATTCTACGAATGATTTCATGCCAATAAATTTTACTGCCATCTTTCATGTCAAAATCGAAAGTAAATTCAGATGCTGATACATTTCCATCTACAATAGTATGATGATGTTTTATACAATTTACTTTGGCAATTGCACCAGCAAAACCTTCCATTTTAGTAATCATTTCTGGTTTTCCGTTGGTTCCTCCGTTTCCGTAGTCAGAAGTGTTTGCATCATCTGCAAAGAATTTTTTTACGGCATCTACAATAGCTCCTTGAGATACTATCGCATCCATTTTTAGTACTTGTTCTTTAATATTCATCTTGATTGTATTTATGATTATACAATGCAAAGATGTTAACGAAATGAAGTTTTACTGCTACAAAAAAAGGACTAAGAATTGTACTTTTTTAGTTTGAATTCTGTGGGACTTAATTTTGAATAATGTTTAAAGAATCTCGAGAAATGATTTGGTTCTTCAAAGCCTAATTGTCTAGATATTGACGCAATTGATTGTCCTTCTAGTATCATCAATTTTGCAGAGTTGATTAATTCTATACGAATGAGCTGGCCTAATGAAGTATTCATTTTAACCCTCACTTTGTTAGATAATGCTTTTATAGAGAGGTTCATTTCATTAGCATAAAACTCAAGAGACCTTTCTTGTGTATGATATTTTTGTAGAAGTTCTAAAATATCTTGTGTAAATAAATCTCTGTTTTTAAAATCGAAATTTTCTCTAAACTGTTTAGGTGTTTGACCGATTGATTTTTTAAACACTCTATTGAAATAAGCATCGTCTTTATATCCTAGATCATAAGATATTTCTTGAATGTTTTTACTTGTGAAGGCAACTTCTTTAAGGCTTTCTTGAAGCTTTTTGGAGGTCATTAAATTTTTGACCGATAAGCCAACTTTATTTTTAATTAATGCTTGGGCATTATATCCTCTATCATTAATTAGATTTACTAAATCACCACTAGTTAATTTATTAGAATATTCTTTGTCTATGATTTCCTTAGCATCAAAAATAACTTGATATTCTTCTTTATTGGCCTTAAAAGGGTTTTGCCAAAACCATTGTTTAGAAGATATGTCAATAATGTCTGCAGAATTATCTGTTAATGCAGTTTCAGACAGGAAGGTATTACAATCTTCACACTCTATTAAGTCTATATAACCTAATGATATTAGGTGTTTAAACAATACTCTTACATCATTGTCATAAAACTTGTTTTCGTTAGAGAACACAATTTTTCTAACAATAAAATCATCTGACAAGAATTTTATGTATTGTCCTTTTTCTAAAAATATGGCTTTGTCCTGCCAATCAAAATAGTTCTTAAAGTCAACCTGAATGCTTCCTTTTCCTGAAAGAATATGAATAAGGGTATGACTTTCTATGAAGTATACCTTATTAATTTCTGGCGAAAATTTCTCTACTTTTTGCATTCAATTGGATAATGTGTGCTATACGGTTTTCGGTTAATTCTAATTGTAAATTACATTGAAATCTTTTAAAATCTATGCTATCATTAAGATTATACTTTGCATAAACAATCAGCAAATATTTCTTGATGCTTTTTTTTACCCTTTAAAACAGCAGATTGTTAAGTTGTCTAGAGAAGAGAAACGGTGGTGAAAGTCGTTGTTCTCAACCTTATGGGGTTGTCCAATGTTCATCAACGCCATGAGAAATCTTTGTTATTCTCCTATTTTGTTTTTACCGTAAATGATGCTGTCAATCCAACACTAAAGTTTCGCGGTAATTTTTCAACCCCAAAAATAGCTCTTGAGTGTTGGCCTTTTTCTTCCAGCACTTTTACGAATATATCCGAAGCTCCATCTACAACAATTGGGGAGTCGTCCCAATTGGCTCCTGATTGAAAATAAGCATCAATATGGTTAAGGCCAACAATGTTGTTAAATCCAATTTTAGCCTCTACCTGAGCTAAAACATTTAAAGCACATAATTTCATTGCTTCGTAGCCCTGTTCTGTAGAAATTTCATTTCCTAACCGTCCTTGATAGCGGTATTCTGTATTTAATATAGGAAATTGAATGGCTATGTAAGCTATATTTCCTCTAACATTAACAGAAACATAGCTCCCACCCGGTGTAGATACTTCTGGAAGTTCAAGGTTCAGTTTTTTTAGATTCTCTTTTGGGTTCATACGTTTAAATGGCGCTTACCTATTTTGGCAATTTTCTGTTCTGTCTTGTGTTTTCTTGAATTCTATAACTCCTACATTTCTACATTGGCACTGGTGCATGATGAGAATCATATGTATATACAGCTCAAGGGCAAAGGGTGGAGTAAAGAATCAATGATGTTCAACCCCAAAATTAAGTTTGAGTTTTGGACAATGAGCTTATTGAGCTACATTTCTTTTATTATTTCATTCATTTGTTTAAATACTAGCTCAATATCATTTTTGGTTGTTCTCCAATTTACAAAAGACACTCTAATTCCTTTTTGGTGACTATAGACTGTTGGTGTCATAAATACTTTTCCCGTTTTGTTTAATTGAGTTAAAAATGTACCAACTTTTTCTTCGTTCTGAGGGCTGTTGAGATTAAAAACAATATTATTCAATCTTACGGGTGCTAGTAATTTAAAATTCTCGGATTCTTCTATTTTAGCTCCAAAATGTTTAGCTAAATCAATTGCATTTTCTACAATTTGCTTATAACCTTCTTTTCCGTATGCCCTTAATGAAAACCAAGCGGGTAAAGCTTTTAGTCGTCTTGAATTTTCAGGAAGAAAATTCAGATAATTAAAATTTTCCATTGGGTCTCCAAGGTAGGGGGCATTAGAGTTTTGAAAACTTTCAACTTGTAATGAACTATGTTCTCTTTTTACCAAAAACACTGCGCTTTCATAGGGTACATTTAGCCATTTATGACAGTCAATGGTTATGCTGTCAGAATACTCCCAGTCTTGTACAAAGTGATTGTAGGCGTCAGAACAAGCAGCAAAACCACCAAAAGCAGCATCTGTGTGCCACCAAAAATTATACTTCTGTTTTAGTTTGTTTATAGCATTAAAATTATCAAAATCAACTGTATTTACTGTTCCCGCACTTGATATAAGAATAAAAGGTTGCCCATTTAAGGCTTTAATTTTGGCTTCTAAATCGTCTATTGAAATAGCTTCCCTATTTCCTTCTATTGTATTTATTTTTGTAATGTTATTGCTGCCAATGCCCAATAGAGCAAGTGATTTTAGAGCAGAAGAATGCGGTGTGGCTGTTAGGATATTTATTTTTTCAGTAATACCTTCTTTGGCAAAATCTTTACCAAAGTTTTTACCAAACCACTGTTTGGCCACAGCTAGACAAGTAAAATTAGACATGGTCGCACCTGTTACAAAACCACCAACAAAAGATTTGGGAAGATTAAAAAGGTCTAAAATTAATTGTATGGTTTCTAATTCAATATTTGCAGATATATCTCCTTCTCCATTTATTGCTTGCGGATTTTGGTCGTAGATTGTTGCCAGCCAATCTCCCATAATAGATGCTGGCGTAGACCCGCCAATAACATAACCCCAAAATCTAGGTCCAGAAGAGGATACTATTGTTGGTTCGAACCTTTGGTTGAATAATTGCAAAGTATTACGCGCACCAAGACCTTTTGAACCTAGATTAATCAATTCAGTTTTGTGAATATTTGCTGAGGTTTGTCTTTCATCTATTTTGTTTAGATAATCAATTCCCTGCTTTTTAACTTGTTCAAGTAGTGATTCAATTTCTAATAAGTCTGTTTGTAAAGTTTTGTTCATTTTTTTGGCGTTAACAACGGTTAGTGCGTGACACGTAGTGTTTAAAAGGTGCTAATTTTTGAATCTACACAGAACAAAATTAACAATTTGACTCCGTTAACAAAGAAGTATAATTTTTTGCTCCGGTACCTTTTAACCCAGTTGTTTATTGTAGCCAATGAATTTAAAATTAACTCTTATTGGACTATCAATCGAATTGTGCAAAAATAACTTCACGAGTTACTTGCCAACGATTTTCTTCCCAAATTAGATCAATACTTAGGGCTATTTTTTGTTCCATTCCAGTCAAATTTACTTTTCGTTTTAAAACAACATGACCTTTATTTCCATTATGCTCTATATGATTAAACTCTGCCCAGGTATTTAAAGGAGCATCTCCATTGTCTCGTTTGGATTTGAATAAATTCATGAATGTTTGTTTGTCAGAAATCGTTTTTTGCCCTAAAGGGTCAATCATAATAACCTGAATATTATCGTGATATATAGATTCTAGTTTATTTACATCAAAGCTGGTGGCTGTTTTAATGAGATTTTCAATGGTTTCTTTTACACCTATTTTAGATTGCTGTGTCATATTATTATTTTTTAGAGATATTTAAATTTTGTACAAAATTCCCGAACACCTTACGGTCGTATATCCATGAAATTATGGTCAATATAAGAGCTACAGTAGAAAACAGGTATTCTCCGTCTGATACCATCAAATGGGCAAAAAACGCTAAAACAGCATCAAATAGAAAACCGGCGTATGCCAACTCTTTTAAGAAATTTGATTTTTTAGTTAAAATGGCAATGGGAGCTAATATTTTGAGTATCGCTAAAGGGTAGATAATCCAAGTAGGAAACCCTAAACTTATAAAAAAGCCCTCTGCTCTTGGGTAATTAAAAATATACATCATGGCACCCATTATGAATAAGGCACAGAGTAATATGGTAGAAGCCCAGTAAATAATTTTGTTTTTTTTCATGATATTAAGTGTTTTCTGTTATCAAATTGTTTTTTAAATTTTCTAAAAGTTCTGTGGGTTCAAGTCGTGTCATATAATCTTCTTCAAAATGAGTGTACACGATTTGCATATCTTTATTAATTACATAGACGGCCGGCACTGGCAGTTCAAAATTGCTATTGCCATGAATTTTGGTAAAATCCATACCAAAGTTTTTGAATTCCTTTTTGGAGGCTTCATCTAGCTGAAAAACAATACCAACAGCTTTCATAGATTGTGCATCTACATCTGTTAAAACCGGGAAGGATATTCCGTTTTTATTGGTAGTTGTATTAGCGAGTTCGGGTATTTCCGCACTTATTCCAACAATGTCCGTATTTAGTTGATTAAAAGATTTTCTTAATCGTTCATACTCTCTAAGCTCCATGTTGCAATATGGACACCAGCCACCTCTGTAAAAGTTTAGAATTAGAAATTCCTGTTCTATTAAATTGCTTAACCATAAATTGTTTCCATTGCTGTTTTGAAGATTCATGTCGGGAACATAGTCTCCTACCTGTAGAGTATTTTCTTTTAACTGGCTTTTTCTGATGTTAGCAATACTATCGGTAAAGACTTTCATTATTGATTGCGGCATCCTTTCCATAGAAGCATGGCGCATTTGTTTTAGTTGTTCTTGTAATGTCATTTCATACCAAATCTTTGTTGGTACAAATATCTTGTCAAACAACTGTAGTTTAATTATCTCTGTTTGCAAAAAAATAGTCAATATCTAACCAAGTGTATTTTTTAGATTCTCTTAAGTTTGATTTAGGGTTAGGTTTTAAGGCTGCCCAAACGCTTCTTGTTGGACATAAAAAAAAGCCCTAAAGGGGCCTATGTGAATCTATTTTTTGACTTATCCAGCGGTTTGTGAAATGGTTGCTTTTGTTGTACATAGTTATTCTTCTCTCAATTGTTGCAAAACTGTTTTTCCATTCTCATTTTCTGGATTCAATTCAATTGATTTCTCATACATTTTAACGGCATCTTCTTTTTTGTCTGCCTTCAATAAAGCTTCTCCATAACTATCATATGCATTAGAGCTATCTGGAAATAAAATTGTAGTTAATTTGAAAACTTCTAAAGCCTTATCTAATTCTTCATTTCCTAAAAATGAATATCCTAATGCATTCAAATCTTGTTCTGAACGATTACTCATCTTAGTTTCAACAGATAATTCCATGGCATTGTCTAAAGCCTTTGGTAACAGCTCAATTTGTTGCTCTTTATCCAATGTTTCTGAGTACGCTTTAATAACTGCATTGATAATTAACGAAGGATTATCCTGAAATACGGCATGACCACTTCCTTTGGCGATAATGTTTGTAACATTATCCTTATTGTCATCAAGTTCTTCGTGAAGTTTTCTCCATCTAGTCGAAAGTACCTCTGGTAAACCTGGTAAAGAGTTTTCAGGAAAAATATTTAGTAATGGTATGCTTTCTGGGAAATGTATATTTCTCGCATATCGCATGGTTTCATTGTAATTGGCATTTAAAAAATAGTCTCCTGAAGGATTAGGTATTGTACTAATATCAACATTGTTATCTCTCATTGTCAGTAATTCATCATTCCAAAAATTGTTGAGCGTTACATCAATTAAAACCACATATTTTACTTTTTTAGGATGTTTATTTGCATAGAGCAAATTATACAACCCACCATACGAGTGGGAAACCAAAATAATATCATTATCGTACCCCAACTTTGAAAGACACGTCTCCAGTTCTTTAATTCCATTTTCTATTCCGTAATCTGAATCGTTTTTCAATTTTGGATTTAATTCACTTTGTCCAAATCCAGAGCGGTCATAGGTAATTAATGTTGTACCCGTAACTTTATGGATTTTTTCCAAAATGTTGTCCCAGACAGAACCATCGTTACCTGCGCCCGCTTCAAAAAGAATTGGAGTTCCATTTCCTTTCATTATTTTGAAATGCATTTTATAGCCCCCAATGTCTACTAAAGTATCTAGGGTTTGCGATTGTATTGATAGTGGTAAAAAGAAAAGTACTAAGAATTTAAAGCAGAAATGTCTCATTTGTTCTGTAGCTTATAATTTATGTTTAATTGCGACCAAAGTATAAAGAACTTGATTTAAGAAAAAGAAAGTGGCCCCTTTTGTGGCGAAATGACTAGATTTTGGTACTAGTGGATAAATAGTTTTTGACTGAAGAAAAATACGATTTAGAGACCGGAATTGAAACATCTACATTTTTAAGAGAAATAGCGGCTTTAGTATAGTTACCTACTAAACACTCTACTTTATAGGGATTCACTATAAAGGACCTATGTACTTTAAGAAGAAAAGGGAAGTCCTTTAGAAGTTTCTTCAACGTACCCCGCATTAAATGTTTGGCATAATCACCATCTTTTAAATAATGTATCTCAATATAATTATCTTGAGATTGTATATACAAAAGCTGATTTAAATTTGTGCTAAACCCAATTGATGCATTATCCTGTTCAATGTATAAAATGTCTTCTTTTAAATCCTCTTTAGCAATGGGGAGATATATTTGAATTGGAAATACTGCAGTTTTTAAAAAATGAAAGATAAAAAGAATTACAGGGTAAAAAGGTAGGCCCAATACAAGAATGTATTCCAATAAAAAACCAAAAGTAACATACCCGTCTTTTACAACGATAAAGCGGTCATATAGAAATATAAATATAACACTTACTAGGGCTAGAAAAACATCAAAAAGAATAAGTTTTAAATAATTGAATTTTACGTTTTTAAACCACTTTAGTATAATTTCATAACCTACAATATAGACTATTGTACAAATGACGCCCACACCAATTCTAACAAGTGTTATATATGGGTGGTCTATTATACTTTTTTCAAACGGTTTAAGGCCTATTAAAATTAGGGAGACAAAGAAGCCTAAAAAGAATGCCGAATACCAATATTTCTTTCGGTCGCCACTTAAATAAAAGCTTCGTTTATAGTTTTGTGTGAAATTATCCATTCAACATATTAAAATAAATCACCTCTTACAAATGTCATAATGACTCAAAATTGTTTACAACGGTTTAGCTATGAACAGTACGGGAGCAAACTGGCGTTTGCTTTCCGCCACGCAGTTAGCGAAATCTTTTGTTTTGTTTTTTCTTTTCCTTGTTTAAAGCAAAATCCCAAAGATTTTGCGGACTTCATAAAAATACACAAACCTTGCGATTAAGCCCGAAGCCCGTATTTTTTATAGGTTTTGTTGTAACACATTTTTCTTATTCATTCTGTCAATCGAATAAGTGCCCGAACTATTGTCCAAGTGTTCTAATAGAAAAATAGTTTTTTCTGAAAATGTTTTGATATCTATTCCTAAATTTTTGTCTGTTTCCTTAGCTTTTTTGACAGACTCAAAAAGTAATTCAGTAATCTTCTCTAAATGGGTTTGGTTAATATCCTTGAGTTTATCTAAGATTTTTTGGTTTGGCAAATCCATCAACTCAAATAAAGAAAATCCAAAATTTTTCTGAAATTCTTGGTCTGTTTGTTGTAAATCATTTTCGACGTCGTCGAAATGTGAACCACTTATTTTACTAATTAGTTTAGTGAGAAATAATGTTAATTTTTGAATTTCGCGTTGTAGATAATCCTTTTCTTGTTGCATTGAATTTATTTATTCTAAACAAAATCTTTTTGCCTGCCTGCCGGCGAGGCAGGTTTTGATTTATTTTTTCCTGTCCAGAGCAAAATCCAAAAGATTTTGCGGACATCATAAAAATACACAAATCTTTCAACCAAGCCCGAAGCCCGTATTGTTTATAGGTTTTGTGCCTGTTGCACAAGTTAACGAAAAAACCACATAGGGAGAACATG
>NZ_JAUOSY010000009.1:0-162646 GCF_030549125.1 Zobellia sp. 1_MG-2023
AAAAAAAGCCCCGTAAAGAGGCTTATATGAATCCGTTCCGTGGAGAATCAACGGCTTGTGCAACGGTTACTTTTGTTATCATTAGTTATTTTTTCTTTACGAGCAATGGATAGACTTCTCCAGAATCATGTTTATCAATTATAAACATGAAATTATCTTTGTAGTTAAGAGATTCAAATCCATTATTCTCATCTATTTTTACTAGAACATCATGAATTGCAATCATCCCTTCACACTTATGTAGTTCAATGATTTCATCATATCCATCAATGGATTCGATATCATTGAATTCATTCATTTCTATGATATCTCCATCTTTCAATCCATCAAAGTCAATATGGTCGTTTGTATATTCTTTAGGTAGGTTATCATGATTTAAACTTTCAAGACTATCAAAAAAATTTAGTCCAATACCTGGGCACGCATAAAAATCTGTTGTGAAGTCATAATCGAATCCCATGTCGAACTTATCAAACTTAACTTGGAAGTCTTTCCATTCCCCAATTCCGAATGCGGTAGCTTCTACATTCTTTTGAAAAAAGTAATCATACTCAAAAAGTATGGCGTATAATTCTTCCTCTTTTTTTATTCCTTTTTCAGGATTTGACCACCAGTCATTTAAATTTTTAAGAATTTCAATCTCCAATTTCTGTTTGTAATCTTCAAAATTGAACTCTTTTAAATTTAAGAGAATAGTTTTTAGTAGTTTGTCTAGATTTGAATTTGACTCAAGAGTAGATAAGTAGCTGTTTCTCTTCTTGACTAAATTTTGCCTGATTGTTTCGTTGTTCATTTTTTGAGCATAATTAATGCTAACGTTTTGCCTAAGCGTAGTGCGGATGTAAGGAAACTTTTAGTTTCCGTCTGCGCACGAAGCTAAAGCTTATTGTTTTGCTTTTTCTTTTTTGTTCCAAAGGCTAAATTTGAATATTTCGCTATCGCGTAATTTTCAATTTAGCGACATTTTAAACATACACAGATCTTTCGGTTTTGCCTTAAAGTCCGTTTTCGTATAGGCTTTGTTGTGATGTTGTTTTTTTATTCTGTTTCACTTTTAATTGCAGGGGGTGGCGGTATATGCGGCACAACTTCCCAAAACGAAATATTTAAAACAATATTAGTTTTCAATGAATCATATTTCATGGCCAACGTATTTACAAAACTTTCAATCCCATCCGTTTTTCCGTCCCGCATAGATTCAATAATTACAAAAAAGTTGTCAGGCTTGTCAGTTGAATTGGATGAATAATAATATGAGAATTCCGTTCGTAACATCGCAGAAAGCGAGTCCAGATTAATTTCCGGTAACATACCTTGGTGATATATTTTGCCCCTGTCGAAAGTCACATAATGTTTTCCTTCAGGGTCAAATATGAACGGTTCACAATATACGGTAGGATAAATATGCCTAACATTTTTTTGTGTTTCAATTACAATTCTAGGGATACTATCATCACAAGTTATTTCATGAATTCGGTCAATAAAATCTCCATATGTAATAAAATCTCCAAGTCTAAGCGACACTTTTGAACTATCATTTTCTTTTTTCGCATAGCCATATTCCTTTAATTCCCTTTTTTGATTTGTACAGGAAGAAATCAGTAATATTAAAATCAATAATTTGACAATATTTAGTTTCATTTCAGGATTTTGTAAATGCACCACAACGCTTGAGCCATGAACAATACGGAAGCAAACTAGAGTTTGTTTTCCGCCACGCACATAGCGAAATCTTTTGGTTTTCTTTTTTCCTTGTCCCGCTAAAAAGCAAAATCCAAAAGATTTTGCGGACTTCATAAAAGTACGCAAACCTTCGCAGTTAAGCCCGAAACCCGTATTGTTTATAGGTTGTGTTGTAAGCAGTTATTTTACGTTCAGATTTATGTTTTTAGGATAAATTTCATCGTACAAAATTGGTATGGAATCTCCAGTTGAAAAAATCATGTAGTTCTCTTTACTCACTCCTATTTGGGTTTGTTTTTCAATTCCATCTTTTAGCTCGTATTTTAATGTAAAATAATAAGAGTAGTGCAATGGCTTACCTCCAAATATTTCCTCTTTCTCCACAATAATTGAATAGGTTTCTATACCCCCAGCTTTAATTCTTGAATTCAAAACATATATGTAAATCGGATAGATTAATGCAAAAAAAACTAGGAGACCAAGTACACCCAATTTTAATTTCCCAGATAGGTCGATTTCTGATTTCTTGACTAGATTCTCTTTCTTTAAATTGTCTATTTGGTCGTTTCTTTTAGCAGGAATAGAATTGTCAGCTTTTTCCTCAACTCGTTCTAAAATTGGAACTGAACTACGAATAGAAATACCAGAACGAAGATACGTACCGCATGAGCATCGAAAGTTGTGATAAAAAGCATACTTCTCTTCATTTTCAACTTTTTCTTCGATACTTTCCAAAGGGCAATCACCACCCAAATATTCCATGATGCCATGGTTGACGTAATTACGCCAGATAGCTATTTTATCAAAGTAATCTTCGGTGTTTAGCACCCTGTTTGGAATTTCACAATAAGTGCAATTACCTTTATCTGACATTTGGTTTATTATAATTGCTTACAACAATTGTATATAGCAACTAGTTGCTATATACCTCTCTATATAAATACAAAGCAACTAAGATACACCCATTAATAAATAGTATCTTACAGCTTAGCGTAAGGTTTTTAACAAAAACGTTAACAGCAATACTTTAGAAATAGGAAACCAAAATTAACAAAGTCTTTGCTCAGGAGTTTTTTCTGTTATATTTTATTGGTTTAATTTTCGTCCTTAAATAAGCGTTTGCCAGTGGTTTTCAATCCACAGGAAAGGCTTAACGGATAATTAAATCTTATGAAAACAGGTATCTCTATTCTATTTCTAACAATAACCTTAATATTTACTTCCTGTTCCACAACTAAAAAAGTTGCAGACACCCCATTGTATAGCTCCCTTTGGGAACTGGAATACCTTTCCGGGCCACGCATTGCGTTTCAAGGGCTCTACCCTGACCGGAAACCACAAATTACTTTTATGGAGGAGACAGGCCGTGTACAGGGTACGAACAGTTGCAATGGCTACTCGGCGCCGTTTACCGTAAAAGGTAACGGAATTTCTTTTGGAGAGCCCGGCCCTACTACCCTAATGTTCTGTGGCCAAGGCGAAAAGTTCTTTTTGAATACGATTCAAAGAATAGACGCCTATAAAATAGATGAGGACGGCAAGCTGGTGCTTTTAATGGACGGTGTTGCCATGATGCGTTTTAAAGCCATAAAAACAGTGGGTCAGAGCAATTAAATTTAAGAATGCTAAAAGAATGGTATATAGTTCTAATATGCCCTTAAGAGGACGTATCCCCAAATAGTGCTTTTCAACTGTTGCGTAGCTTTATGCTCTTTTGCTAAAATAGCCCAATGAGAACTTAGAGCATTTTTCGGGCAGTTACATCATCCTTTTGATAAACCTCCTTAACAATTTGGTACAAATCAGGAATGACGGTCTTGGCCACGGGAGACATATTGTTCAGCAATACACAAATACCTAGATCCGCTTCCGGATAAATGGCTATTTCGTTTCGGTAATTGTTAACGCTTCCACCATGGTGCCAGATGGTTTTCTCAAAATTGCTATCGTCTTCCGTAAACTTATGAATGCGCCATCCAAAGCCGTAATAGGATCGGGTGTGGCCCGGCCAGCGCTGGTAGTATTTGCTGTGCCCGGAAATTTCAATAAACGGGTTAAACGCTTCGTTAATAGCGGAGCTCTCCATAATCTCTGGGTTGTGGCCCAATAGAAACCGCATCCAACGGCCCATGTCATGCGCATTTGAACTGATTCCGCCCGCCGCAACAGCGTTGTAATAGTTATCACGAATATGTGCCGCTCTCCAGCCGTTTCTGATTCTAACGTGGGGCATGGCAATATTCAATTCGTGGGTCAAGGTTTCAAAGTCCGTTGTAGTCGTACACATTTCCAAAGGCTTAAAAAACCGGTCGTCCAAAAGTGTATTTATCTTTTTTCCGGTTGCTTTTTTCATCATCTCACCACAAAGTGCGAACATGGCATTTTGGTAGCTGTACATGATTCCAGGTTTGCTAATGGGCATAACCTCTTTAAAACGTTTGGCTATATCCGTTAGGGGAATTCCCGCTTCTACCAAATTGGTGTAGCTGTGGTAAGGCGTTCCAGAAGTGTGCGAAAGAATATTGGCCAGGGTTACATTTTTTGTATTGGTACCGTCGCCCAACTCAAACTCGGGAAGGTAATCACTTACCCTATCCGTCCAATCTAACTTTCCTTCATCCTTGATATTGGCGGCCAACATTCCAGCAAATCCTTTGGAGAGGGAACCTAACCTAAATACAGTTTCACCATTTACAGTACTGCTCTCCACACTATTTTTTCTCCCGAACCCTTCAGAAATCATAATAGAATCGCCTTTAACGATACTTACACCGGCCCCAACTACATCTCCCTTGGCAATAGCTTTCTTAAAATAGGCGTTTAATGCAGCGTGTAATTCTTTTTGTCTTGAAGCGTACAGATGCGCTTCTTTTTTGTTTCGGGGAGTTTTTTCTACGTTGGTAACAGCGGTTTCCGCTTTTTGGGGAGTATCGGTAGTTTCAGAATGAAATACCCGGGAAGTAAGCGCTGATAAGGTAAAAACGATAAGCGCAGATGCGATCAGTATTTTATATCTCTGCATTGATGAAAGGGTTCTTGGTTGTTTGAGATGAACGAAAATAGGATGAATTGCTTAAATAACGGATGAAATACACTTTTTCTTATGTTTTTTGAGCTCTTTTTATAATGTTTTTAACATTATTCATTAAATGGGCTACTTTTTAAGCATATCTAATGGTCTTTGCCCTAAAAAATAGTAGAGATGTTAGTATTTTTACTTTCTTATCAAAGCTGGCCCTGAATTATTTAGATGAATTTAGAAAAAGAAAAACTTTCACTTCGCGAAGCCCAAAAACTAGTCTTATTATCTCAGCGACTACCGGGCACAAAAGCAACAGGTTCTTCCGTAAATGCAACACTGGAAGCTATAGAGCATTTAGGTTATGTTCAGATTGATACCATTTCGGTAATAGAACGGGCACATCACCATACCTTATATAATCGGAATCCACGCTACCAATCCTCACATTTAGATGCGTTGGTAGTCGATAAAAAAGTTTTTGAATATTGGTCCCATGCCGCTGCCTACCTTCCCATGGAAGAATATCGTTTTAGCCTACCCCGTAAGCACGCCATTTCTACGGGGAAACAAAAACACTGGTTTAAACAGGATACTGCCGTTATGCAATGGGTTTTGGACCGTATTAAAGCCGAAGGTCCGCTAATGGCCAAAGATTTTGATAAAAAGGGAGTGAAACATGGGGAATGGAAAACGGCTCCCAAAAAGCAAGCGTTGGAAAATTTATTTATGCAGGGCGATTTAATGATTTCCGAACGGGTGAATTTTCATAAAGTGTACGACCTAACCGAAAGGGTACTGCCGCTAACCGTAAACACTACCCTTCCAACAGAAATGGAACATGCCCGTTTCCTTGTGAAAAAATATTTGCAGACCAATGGATTGGGAAGACTTTCCGAGATGACGTACCTACTTAAGAATGTGAAAGGTACAGTTGCCAAAGCGTTGGACCTAATGTTTAAGGATGGCGAAATACAAAAAGTACAGGTTTCCAAGACCGATTATTTTGTTTTACCGGAGTCGCTTGAATTATTGAACAGACCGTTAGCTCGAAAAAAACTCAAAATTTTATCACCCTTCGATAATTTGCTTATTCAACGAAAACGAACGCAGGAGATTTTTGGATTTGATTACCTGCTGGAATGTTATGTACCCCAGCACAAACGAAAACATGGTTATTTTACCCTGCCTATTTTATGGAATGGAAAGCTAGTGGCCCGGATGGACAGCAAAGCCGATAGAAAGAAAGGTATATTGAATATCCTTCAGCTGACCTTGGAACCCGATTTAAAAAAAATAGAGGAATTCTCCAGTGCTTTGAACAAAGAGTTACAAGCATTCATGAAATTCAATAATTGCAAAAGTATCCGCCTACATAATACAATACCATCAGGCTTTAAAAAGGAATTTGAGCATAGTTATCCAACCCTGTTTAGGGTCTAATTTTTTGTGATATTCCATTTATAACAATCTCTTTTATTACATATACAAGGTGCCATTTATTTTAACTAACTTGTAAATCCTATCCTTAGATGGGAAACTAAGAGAGTTAAATGTCATGTACAAAAGAGTGATGTTAGCTTTCTTATTAAGAAATTAGAATTTTAAATGGACAACCTTCTTACCTTTTCAATTACTGTGTTCACTGGTTTTTTCGCCATAATGAATCCACTTTCCAACATGCCTATTTTTTTATCCTTAGTTGAAGGAGCGGATAGAAAAACACAACGGAACATTAGCAAAAGAGCCACATTTACGGCTTTTATTATTGTAACCGTATTTCTTGTTTTGGGAAAGTTTATCTTTCTTCTTTTCGGTATTACCATACCTGCATTTAAAATTACAGGAGGTATTTTGGTTTTTGTTGTTGGGTTTGATATGCTGCAATCCAAAAAATCCAATGTAAAGCATTTAAAAGAAACCAATATTGATGAAAACATTGCCATTTCACCTCTTGCGATACCCATACTGGCAGGCCCCGGTACTATAGTGACCGGCATGAACTTTGTTTCTAACGCGGGCTACATTAAAATAGGAATGGTCATACTTATTTTCGGACTCTTATGTTTTATGACCTATTTTACTTTTATGTTAAGTGAATGGTTTATCAAAAAAATCGGGAACAACGTTATATCCGTAATCGGGAAAATCATGGGGCTAATTATTGCCATTATTGGAACGGATATGATTATCCAAGGTATTAAAATATCGTTCTCCCTCTAGCTAAGGGTTATATGCTTTTCAACTTAAATTTTGGGGAATATGAATACTAAAAGGAACAAACAAAATGCCATAGCTTTTTATAAGATGGCCTACGAAGGAAACCCCAAAGCTGCAATTGAAACTTATTGCGGGGGTACTTATATTCAACACAATCCGCATGTTGCCAATGGCCCACAGGGGTTCATTGATTATTTTGAAAGAATGCAACGGGAATACCCTGAAAAATCCATTGAATTTGTACGGGCCGTTGCCGAAGGAAATTTAGTAGCCCTGCACACTCACCAAATTTGGCCGGATAATGATCAGTACGTCACCATGGATTTTTTTCGTTTTGACGATTACGGAAAAATATGTGAACACTGGGATTCCATTCAGCAAATTCCAAAAACATCGGCCAACCCTAACACCATGTATTAATACAGAGCTCTATTGAAACGAGCTTATTTTGTGTCAATTTTAAGAATAGTGAATACCTTTATCACCAATATATTCTTAGTTTTATCTTACCAAAAACACTACAACACATGACCATTGAAATATTACACAAATACAACCTTAACGACCAAGTACAAGTTGAAATTCAAAATTTGTATAAACAACTGAATGACAAGAACAAACAAAGGCCATTGCATCAAATACTTCAAGATGACAATCATGTGATTTTAGCTGCCTGTAAAGACGAAGGTCATATTGTGGGCATTGCTTTATTGGCTACCTATAAGGTAATTTCCGGTTATCGCGGATTGGTTGAAGATGTAGTTGTGGACAGTGAATACCGTGGAAAAGGCATTGGTAGAAAATTGATGGAAAAACTATTGGGCGAAGCCAAGCATCTGAATCTTGATGAGATTATTTTGTTTTCCGGCCACCATAGAACCCCGGCAATTTCGCTCTATAAAAGTCTTGGTTTTACGTTAAGAAATAGCGGTGTTTACAATCTTAAAATAGCAGAATCTTAGATTTGCTTACACTTTTTTAACATGGCGAAGTTGGCTTTTTAGTTCGTCCATAGATTCTTGCAATTGTCTTAATAGTCCTTTTTCCGTTGTAGCATCTTCGCCAAAAGTAATTCTACTGCTTACTTCCCAAATTTCCTGAATTTGAAACGGTTTAATATCGTAAGGTGGATAAGTTTCATTGAGCGAAACCAAGGTTACATTATTAGAATTAGGTCTCCTTTCTACTTTTTTAACCAAGACGGCGTCTTCTAGCACCACAACATACATTTTATTTTGACTCACATCATCTATGTGCTCTACGGCCTTGGCCAATACCCACTCCCCTGACCTAAGATTGGGCAGCATACTATCTCCGTCTACCTGAAACCCGCGATATGTAGCATTTCTAAATTCCGGAATGGGTAAATCAAACGCAGGAAGCTGTTCGTACCAACTTGTATCTTGAATGTTTTGTGGATAACCTGCTGCAGCTTTCGCATTGACCAAAACCATATTATCGTTTCCGGCATTATCTACGGTTACCACTTTTGGAATTACACTTACCTTGGAAGTCTCCAAATATTGGTTTTCGCTATCACCGAACAACCATAGCGGATTAATTTTGAACTGTTTTAGAAGTTCCATCACTACTTTTCCTGAAAGTTTGGTCCGCCCACGTTCAATATCCGCCGTGGTACTGGACACCCCCAAAAGTTTGGCAAACTCGGCTTGCGTATAACCTAGTTCTCGTCTAACATCGGTAAAACGCTTTAAAGTGATTTCATTTTCCATACAATTCTGAATTATCAATGATTGAAGAAAAGATTAGAACTAGGCCATAACCTTTCCTCTTCAAATATACACAATTTGGACATACTCCAAAATATTATTTGGATTATATCCATAATATGGAATTTTTCCATAAATTTGGATTAAATACAAAATTCATATATGTCTTTATCTTTTGACAGAATCAAGGAAAAATTGAACATCCTGGCCGATGCAGCCAAATACGATGTTTCCTGCTCTAGTAGTGGGAGTGTCCGCAAAAACAACATCCAAGGCCTTGGAGATAGCAGTGGTATGGGTATATGTCACAGCTATACCGAAGATGGCCGCTGTGTTTCATTATTGAAAATATTACTTACCAATCACTGTATTTTTGACTGTGCCTATTGCGTGACTCGTAAAAGCAATGATGTTAAGCGGGCCGCTTTCAAAATTCAAGAGGTGGTAGATTTGACCATCAATTTTTATAGACGCAATTATATAGAAGGTCTTTTTCTTAGCTCGGGCATTTTCAAAAGCCCGGATTATACTATGGAAAGATTGGTTGCCGTGGCCAAAAAATTAAGATTGGAGGAGAATTTTAATGGGTACATCCACTTAAAATCCATTCCCGGTGCTAGTGATGAACTTATGCGGGAAGCCGGTCTGTATGCAGATAGACTCTCCGTAAATATTGAGGTCCCTACCATTTCAGGGTTAAAACTATTGGCTCCCGACAAGAAGCACGAAGACTTCACAAAACCTATGCTAAAGGTCAAAAATGAGATTATTCAATATAAATCTGAGAAGAAAATAATTAAAAGCACGCCCAAATATGCTCCTGCAGGACAAAGCACCCAAATGATTGTTGGTGCAACCGGGGAATCGGATAAGGATATCATGTACTCTGCTACCCATTATTATAAAAACTACAATATGAAGCGGGTCTACTATTCCGGTTATGTTCCCGTTGCCGAGGATAGCAGGCTTCCGGCTATTGGAACCCAAGTGCCCATGCTCCGTGAAAACCGCTTATACCAAACCGATTGGCTTTTGCGCTTTTACGGATTTGGTGTTCAGGAAATCCTAAATAACGACCACCCTAATCTAGATATGGATGTAGACCCCAAATTGGGCTGGGCCCTACGTAATATGCAATATTTTCCTGTTGATATAAATAAAGCCGATAAGAGTGTATTGGCCCGTGTGCCTGGCTTAGGAATGAAATCGGTACATAAAATTATTCATGCACGTCGTTTCAGAAAGCTAAACTGGGACCATTTAAAGAAAATAGGTGTGGCCTTGAACAGGGCGAAATACTTTATTGTTTGTGACTCTAATAGATGGGAACACAAGGATATGGAAGGAGCTAAAATAAAAGGACTTATACTTCAAAACTCCGTTGGAAAATTTAGAAAGGAATATAGTAATCAATTGCAGTTATTCAGTTGATTTTTGGTTGACAGAAACAGTTTACGAACAGAACAAAATATAGAACTATGAATGCTACAAAAACTTTAATTTACGATGGAAGTTTCAACGGATTTTTGACAGCTATTTTTGTAGCTTTTGATGAAAAAGTTCAAATAGCGGATATTCAAAAGAACACAGCTTCACAAAGCGGACTCTTTTCTGAAACTGAGACTATTTTTACCCAAATGGACAAAGCAAAACGTGTCTGGAACGGTATTGACAAAAAGAGCCATACCGCCATTAAAGATGTCTATTTTGCTTTCTTAAGCGAAACCAAGGGAATTGAGCTGTTATTGTACCGTTATATTCAAAAGTTATTTGCTTCCGATAGTTCTGTAGCGTCTGATTATTCGGATGGGGTTGTTTTAAAAATTAGCCAGATTGCAAGGTCTGTTGGTCGCGAAAAGCATCGCATGGAAGCTTTCGTTCGGTTTCAGTTGACAAAGGATGATATCTATTTCTCCAACATAGAACCGGATTTTGATGTATTGCCATTAATCTCAAAACACTTCCGGTCCCGTTACGCTGATCAACAATGGTTAATTTATGATGTAAAGCGTAAGTATGGTATTTTTTATGATTTGAACAAAGTAGAAGTTGTGTCTTTGGATTTAGAGGACATCTACACGAATAGCCTAAAAAAGAGTGTTCATTTTACTGATAGTGAGTATGATTACCAAGACCTTTGGAATAATTACTTCAAGAGTACAAATATTAAATCACGCATCAATTTAAAGCTGCACAAACAACATGTTCCCAAGCGTTACTGGAAATATTTAAGCGAGAAAAAAGCGGTCTAATTACACGTTCCAATTTCTCAAATGGGAGTAGCTATTGAAATTGGATTCTATCCAATAAAATTTTACTCCATTTACCCATTATCACCTGCAACCGCACGTTCTTCAATGGTTTCCTTAACATAGATATAAGTAACGGGACTTTCTTTGTTAAAGGTCAAAAACGTACCTTTGCAACTTTGCTATAGAAAATGATAGATTACGAAGAAAATATTGAGGTTCAGGGCGCTCGGGTCCATAACCTTAAAAATATAGATGTTACCATACCTAGGGAGAAACTGGTAGTTATAA
Source organism: Zobellia sp. 1_MG-2023 (assembly GCF_030549125.1). NCBI lineage: Bacteria > Pseudomonadati > Bacteroidota > Flavobacteriia > Flavobacteriales > Flavobacteriaceae > Zobellia > Zobellia sp. 1_MG-2023. The sequence continues at coordinate 11,193 of NZ_JAUOSY010000009.1, forward strand.
CCGGTCTTTCAGGAAGTGGGAAGTCCTCACTTGCTTTTGATACGATTTATGCCGAAGGGCAACGGCGTTACATTGAAACGTTCTCGGCCTACGCCAGACAGTTTCTAGGTGGCCTGGAAAGACCCGATGTGGATAAAATTGATGGTCTATCTCCCGTTATCGCCATTGAACAGAAGACCACATCAAAATCTCCCCGTTCCACAGTAGGTACAATTACCGAAATTTACGATTTCCTCCGCTTACTTTTTGCACGTGCCGGAGATGCTTACAGCTATAACACCGGAGAAAAAATGGTGAGTTATAGTGATGAGCAGATAAAGGAACTTATCAAAAAAGATTACAACGGGAAAAAGATAAATGTGCTAGCTCCGGTCATTAAATCCAGAAAAGGGCATTATAGAGAGCTCTTTGAGCAGATTGCCAAGCAAGGTTTTGTAAAGGTTAGAATTGATGGTGAAGTAAAGGATATTACCAAAGGGATGAAAGTGGACCGGTACAAGACCCACGACATTGAAATTGTCATAGACCGCCTTAAAGTAACGGATTCCGAAGAGATGGATAAACGTCTCTCCGAAACCCTAAACACCGCCATGTATAGCGGTGACAATGTTCTTATGGTACTGGAAGAAGGAGAATCTGTGGCACGGTATTTCAGCAGGGACCTCATGTGCCCTTCAACCGGTATATCCTATCCAGTTCCTGAACCGAACACTTTTTCTTTTAACTCCCCAAAAGGTATGTGCCCCAACTGCAACGGATTGGGTCATGTCTACGAAGTAAACGAGAAAAAGATTTTCCCCAATAAGAAGTTATCCATAAAGTCCGGGGGAATTGCTCCGTTAGGGGATTATAAAAAATCATGGGCCTTTAAACAAATAGAGACCATTGCCCAACGGTACGGATTTGAACTTACGGATCCCATTTCCAAAATTTCGGATGAAGCTATTAATATATTGCTTCATGGAGGGCATGAAAGTTTTGAGGTAGACTCCAAGACGTTGGGAGTTAAACGAAACTATAAAATTGACTACGAAGGTATTGCCAATTTTATCAAAAACCAATATGAAGAGGCCGGTACAACAGCTCTAAAGCGTTGGGCCAAGGAATATATGGATAAAGTTTCTTGTCCTGTATGCGAAGGTACCCGCTTGCGTAAGGAATCACTTTATTTTAAAGTTGATGAAAAGAATATAGCGCAATTGGCCCATTTGGATATTGCCGAACTAGCCCTTTTCTTTAAAGGGTTGGAGAAAAAACTGGAAGGCAACCAACTGAAAATTGCCGAAGAGATCATCAAGGAAATCAAAACCCGAATTCAGTTTCTTTTAGATGTAGGCCTAGATTATCTTTCCTTGAACCGAAGTTCAAAATCCCTTTCCGGAGGGGAAGCACAACGAATACGATTGGCTACTCAGATTGGCTCCCAATTGGTGGGCGTCCTCTATATTTTAGACGAACCTAGTATTGGTCTGCATCAACGGGACAATACCCGTTTGATTCAATCGCTGGAAGCACTAAGGGATATTGGCAACTCGGTAATTGTTGTGGAACATGACCGTGATATGATAGAGTGTGCCGATCATGTTATAGATATTGGCCCAAGGGCTGGAAAACATGGAGGGGAGATTATATCCCAAGGTACCCCGGAAGGCCTAAAAAACGAAAATACACTCACAGCGGACTATATAACTGGAAAAAAACAGATTGCTGTTCCCGAAAAACGCAGAAAAGGAAACGGAAAGAAAATTACACTTTCCGGATGCACGGGGAACAACCTTAAGAATGTATCCATATCGCTACCGCTAGGGCAAATGATAGGTGTTACCGGAGTCTCGGGCAGTGGAAAATCCACTTTAATAAACGAAACGCTCTACCCTATTATGAACGCCCACTATTTTAACGGGGTAAAAAAACCTATGCCCTATAAAAAAATAACGGGCCTAGAACATATAGACAAGGTAATTGACATTAACCAGTCGCCAATAGGAAGGACTCCTAGATCAAACCCAGCCACCTATACAGGTGTATTCGGTGAAATCAGGTCCTTGTTTGCGAAAACATCCGAAGCTGCCATACGAGGTTATAAACCTGGTAGGTTTAGTTTTAACGTAAAAGGTGGTAGATGCGAAACATGTCAAGGTGGTGGCCTACGGGTAATTGAAATGAATTTTTTACCGGACGTTTATGTAGAATGCGAAACCTGTAACGGGAAACGTTTCAATAGGGAAACCTTAGAAATACGTTACAAAGGCAAGTCCATAGCAGACGTTTTGGAAATGACCATCAACGAAGCCGTTGATTTTTTTGAGCTCATTCCAAAAATTCATAGAAAATTAAAAACCATTCAAGACGTGGGTCTTGGTTACATCTCTTTAGGCCAGCAATCCACTACACTTTCAGGGGGTGAGGCGCAACGGATTAAGTTGGCTACGGAGCTCTCAAAACGGGACACCGGTAACACATTTTATATTTTGGATGAGCCTACTACAGGTCTTCATTTTGAAGATATTCGTGTTTTAATGGAAGTTTTGACCAAATTAGTAGACAAAGGAAATACCATATTGGTAATTGAGCACAATATGGATGTCATTAAAATGGCCGATTACATTATCGATATTGGTTACGAAGGTGGTCGCGGCGGCGGAAAAGTCGTAGCAAAGGGAACTCCTGAAGAAGTGGCACAAGACAAAAAAAGCTACACGGCAAAATACTTAAGGCCCGAGTTAAACATCCCCGATTGAGGGAAGATTCAATTATAATTGAGCCTAGTTTACGTAGAATGAAATAAAAGCAATAAATTCATTCGCTGTAATAAAAAGAAGAAATAAAAATAACATACACTTAAATCTCTATCAAAACCGTTAGCTGTTTTGTGAAGTGGATTATTTTGGATAAATAATAGGAATTATACATGAGAAAAGAACAACACCATAAAGGTTGGAACGAAATAAAAACTAACGATTCTTGGGCCATTTTTAAGATAATGGGCGAGTTTGTAATGGGATTTGAAAAGATGGGGAACATAGGTCCCTGTGTTTCCATTTTTGGTTCCGCTCGTACCAAGGAAGGCGATAAATATTATGAATTGGCCGTCAGTATTGCTAAAAGTATAGCCGAAGCCGGATATGGTGTAATTACTGGAGGTGGTCCCGGTATTATGGAAGCAGGGAACAAAGGAGCCCATTTGGCAGGAGGTACTTCAGTAGGTTTGAACATAGACCTTCCTTTTGAACAGCATGACAACCCATTTATTGATTCTGACAAGAGTCTGGATTTTGACTATTTTTTTGTTAGAAAGGTCATGTTCGTAAAATACTCACAAGGCTTCGTGGTCATGCCCGGTGGTTTTGGAACCTTAGATGAGCTGTTTGAGGCCATAACACTTATCCAAACCAATAAAATTGAAAAGTTCCCTATTATTCTTGTTGGAAGTGAATTTTGGACGGGTCTTATGGACTGGATTAAAAACACAATGTTGGAAGTAAAAAACATAAGTGCCCATGACCTGGACCTTATTAAAATTGCCGACACTGAAGATGAAGTTGTAGATATTATTGATGCATTCTACAAGGGCCGAAACTTGAGTCCTAATTTTTAATAGTATACTTGAAAATCAAATCCCTCATATTTTATTTTTGCCTTGGAACCGTTTTGTTTAATGGTTGTCAACAATTGGCTGCACAGCATGAAAATGTCCTGACCGCCACTCTTGACGGAGAAAGCAAGGAAATACAAATTCAACAGGAATTTACGTATAAGAACAATTCCAATGTAACGTTGAGCACCTTGTATTTTAATGACTGGGCCCATGCTTATGCCAGTAAAAATACAGGCTTGGCCAAACGCTTTTCGGAGGAATTCAAGAAAAGCCTTCACTTAGCCAAAAAAGAGGAAAGAGGATACACGAGCATCATGAGTGCTGTGGACGATGAATACAGAGGTCTTCATTGGAAACGAACCACTGGTGAGGACATTTTAAAAATTGATTTAAACAGCCCGCTACCTCCCGGTGAATCTGCAAAACTCTTCTTAACGTATACGATTAAACTTCCTGAAAACAAGTTTACGCCCTACGGATATGACAAGAGGAAAAACAGTTACTACTTAAAAGACTGGTATTTAACACCAGCCTATTTTGATGGAGCTTGGCATCTGTACTCCAATAAAAATTTAGAGGACCTATATACCGGTGTAACAGAAACCACGGTAAATTTTGTCTACCCAAGAAACTTGAACTTGGCTTCTAATTTTACCGTATTGGGCAACAACTCCATTTCAAACGGACAAATGGCCCAATTGACTGCAGAACAGCAAAAAAACTGCGAAATTTTGCTTAGCCCGGAGAAGCGATTTATGACTCACGTTACTCCACAAATAACTGTAATTACCGATATTGAAGCGGTCAAGTACGAGGATGTTTTTAAGGGGTTGTCCATTAACAGGGTTACTGAGTTTATAGAGAATAATTTAGGACAATACCCTCATCGTCAGCTTTTGGTAAGCCAGCTTGATTATGAGAAAAATCCACTTTACGGTATCAATCAATTACCGTCGTTTATTCGCCCTTATGAAGAGCAGTTTCAATTTGAAATGAAGTTCTTAAAAACGGCGCTTATCAACATTTTGGAAGAGACTCTTTTCTTAGACCCAAGAAAAGAGCAATGGTTAAGTGATGCTATTGCCAACTATCTTATGATAGAATTTGTAGAGCAGTATTACCCGGACCAAAAATTACTGGGAAAATTATCCAAAATTTGGGGCATACGGAGCTTCAATCTGGCTAAAATGGATTTCAACGAGCAGTATCCGTTCTTATACATGCTTACCGCACGTACCAATTTAGACCAACCGTTAAGTACTAGTAACGATTCCCTTATCAAATTCAATCAAAAAATAGCTAATAAATATAAAGCTGGGCTTGGTCTCGCCTATTTGGCTAGTTATATAGGAAAAGATAAAGTAGATAAGAGTATAAAGACTTTTTACAAGCACTATAGGCTTAGCCAAGTAAAAACGTTGGATTTTGAATCCATCCTAAAAAGGGCCTCGGAAAAAGATATTGACTGGTTTTTTAAGGATTATGTAACCACGGACCGTAAAATAGACTTTAAGATTAAAAAAGTAGAGAAAACCGAAGACTCTTTGCGCATAACCATAAAGAATAAAAAGGGCACCAATGTACCAATTTCCCTGTTCGGGCTTAAGAACGATTCTGTAGTGTCTAAATATTGGTTTTCCGATATTGGCGATATCAAGACCGTTACCATTCCTAAAAATGAGGAAAAGCGTCTTGTTCTAAACTACGACCAGAAAATTCCGGAGTTCAACCAGAGGGATAACTGGAAATCTTTAGGAGGCTTTTTCTCGGGGAATAAAAAGCTGAAGTTTACTTTCTTTAGGGATTCTGAAAACCCGTATTACAATCAGGTTTTTTATGTCCCAATTCTAAACTTCAATATTTATGATGGCTGGACTCCAGGGATGCGCCTGTATAACAAAACATTACTGGAACGCCCTTTCATATACGATTTTGCCCCCTCCTATTCTTTTAGGGAAAAGTCTTTTGTAGGTTCGGGAAGAGTTTCATACCGTAAATATCTTAGCAAAAGCGGGCTTTATCTAGCCAATTACAGCCTAGGAGGTTCAACGTATCATTTTCAAGAAAACTCCAGGTATTCTACCATAACCCCTTCCATCACTTTTGGATGGAGGCCGGCAAACTTGATTTCCAATAAGCGGGAGTTTCTACGTTTTAGATATGTGAATGTTCTGCGGGATAAGGCCGAAGAATTAGGTGACTTTGAAACTCCGCCGGATTATAGCATTCTTAACGTAAGGTACACCAATAGAAACCCTGGGATTATTGACTATGTTTCTTGGTTTGCAGATGCCCAGCATGCAAGTGATTTTACAAAAGTAGCCTTTGAGTTAGAGTACCGTAAGCTGTTTGAAAACAACCGACAGTTCAACTTTCGTTTTTATGCCGGTAAATTTATACGTAATAAAACAACGGATTATGCAGACCCTAATTACTACAGTTTTGCGCTAGACCGTCCTACGGATTATTTATTCGATTATGGTTATTTGGGCCGATCGGAAGACTCAGGAATCTATAGCCAGCAAATAATTATTGCCGAGGGAGGTTTTAAATCCTTTCTCCCTGAAGAATATAGGTTTGCCAATGACTATCTAACCACCATAAACACCAGTGTTAATCTTTGGAAATGGATTGAGGTTTATGGAGATTTAGGTTATGTTAAAAACAAAGGCCTTAGCGGAAAGTTCGTTTATGATTCAGGGGTTCGTTTAAACCTTCTAACCGATTATTTTGAACTTTACTTCCCTTTATATTCCAATAATGGCTGGGAAGTATCCCAACCATTGTATGGCGAGAAAATTAGATTTATTGTTACCGTAAGTCCAAAAACTCTTATTGGCCTATTTACCCGAAAATGGTTTTAGTATTTGATTGTTGAATTCATAATATAATCTCAATTTATCAAACTTCAATTATCAATATACTATTGGTTTCCTTCCTTTTTTAAATATATTTTGATCAACTAAGTTGTGCAAGCATTGTAAAAATGCTAGCAGTTTGCTATTTTTGTAAAAACTCATACAGCTTAATGGATACATCGCCTAAAACCAGTAATGATATTACGTTTGATGATTTCAAGACCCAAATTATAAGCGATTACAAAATTGCTGTTCTTAGTAGAACATGTAGCTTATTGGGTAGGAAAGAAGTTTTGACCGGAAAAGCAAAATTCGGAATCTTTGGAGATGGCAAGGAACTACCACAGTTGGCCATGGCCCGATCTTTCAAGGACGGAGATTTTAGAAGCGGCTATTACCGTGACCAGACGTTTATGATGGCACTGGGCCTTCTTACCCCAAAAGACATTTTTCACGGACTTTACGCCACTACGGATATTGAAAAGGAACCTATGAGTGCCGGTAGGCAAATGGGTGGGCATTATGTAACGCATAGCCTTAATGAGGATGGAAGCTGGAAAAATCTAACCGAACAGAAAAATAGTAGTGCAGATATTTCCTGTACGGCAGGACAAATGCCCAGATTACTTGGCCTAGCACAAGCTTCTAAAATGTATAGGAACCTGAACAATGTAGACGCCACTAACTTTTCCAACAACGGCAATGAAGTAGCTTGGGGCACCATTGGAAACGCAAGTACCAGTGAAGGAATGTTTCTAGAGACCATTAATGCCGCAGGAGTGCTTCAAGTACCTATGGTAATCAGCATTTGGGACGATGATTATGGTATTTCCGTACCTGCGGAATACCACACTACAAAAGAGGATATTTCCGAAATCCTAAGTGGTTTTAAACGAACCGAAGAACAGGAAGGCTATGAGCTATTAAAAGTTAAAGGGTGGGATTACACTGCCCTGATGCATGCCTATGAAAATGCTTCGGATATAGCACGAGAGGAACATGTACCCGTTATTATTCATGTAACCGAGCTTACCCAACCGCAGGGACATTCTTCTTCCGGTTCTCACGAACGTTACAAAGACAAAGCCCGACTGGAATGGGAAAAAGAGAATGATTGCAACAAGCGTTTCCGCGAATGGATTTTAGAAACAGGCATTACTACGGATGATGAGCTTAAGGCTATTGAAAAAACCATTGTACGAGAAGTTAGGTCTGCTAAAAGAGAAGCCTGGTCAGAATACTTGGAAAGTCATAAGACTCTTAAAAAACAATTGGTAGCTATACTCGACAGGGCATCGGCAAAAAGTCAGAATAAAAACTTTATCGCCAAAGTAAAGAATGACCTCATAGCGATAGAAGAGCCCATTAAAAAGGATTTAGCCGTTAGTTCAAGAAAAGCGCTTAGATATCTCATAGGCGAGTCTTTTCCAGAGAAACAAGAACTTGTAGAATGGACGAATACCTTTCTTGCCGAAACACAACCCTTATATAGTGCCGACCTTTATAATGATGGGGCTACAGGGGCGTTAAGCGTAGCCGAAGTAAAACCTAAGTATGCGGACAACACCGAAAATGTTGATGGCCGTATTATTCTCCGGGACAATTTTGATAAAATATTTGAGAAATACCCAAATACCATAGTTTTTGGTGAGGACAGCGGAGCCATTGGAGACGTAAACCAAGGTCTTGAAGGGCTACAGGAAAAATATGGTAAGTTCCGCGTTGCGGATACCGGTATACGGGAAACAACTATTATAGGACAAGGTACAGGCATGGCCCTAAGAGGACTTCGCCCTATTGCTGAGATTCAATATTTGGATTACATATTTTATGCACTGGCAACCTTAACGGATGATGTGGCCTGCTTGCGCTACAGAACCTTTGGAAAGCAAAAGGCACCTTTAATTGTACGTACAAGAGGGCATCGCTTAGAAGGTATTTGGCATTCGGGCTCTCCTATGGGAACATTGATACATTCACTTCGCGGTATGTACATCTTGTCTCCTAGAAACATGACCCAAGCGGCCGGTTTCTATAATACGTTGTTAAAGACCGATGAGCCTGCTCTAGTAATTGAAAGTCTTAACGGCTATAGGCTTAAAGAACCAAAACCGATTAATTTAGGGGAATTCTATACGCCAATAGGAAAAGTTGAAACCATAAAACAAGGAACCGATATTACCATTGTTTCCTATGGCTCTACGCTAAGACTTGTGCTAAAAGCTGCAGAAGAACTAAAAGAAGTTGGGATTGATGCAGAGGTTATAGACGCACAAACATTGTTACCTTTTGATGTGCATCACGATACTCTAGACAGTATAAAGAAGACCAATAGGGTTCTAGTGGTAGACGAGGATGTACCAGGAGGATGTTCCGCTTATATACTCAATGAAATCATAGAAAAACAAGGGGCATATGCTTATTTGGATTCTGCACCACAAACGCTTAGCGCGCAGGCTCACAGACCCGCTTATGGTACGGACGGCGACTATTTTTCAAAACCCAATATAGAGGACATTTTTGAAAAAGTATACGCCATAATGAATGAACTGGACCCTGAAAGCTTTCCTAAATTACGCTAACCTATTCGTAATCAACAGAATTCAAATGTGACGTGTTTTGACAAAAATATTTGTTGCAAATGTATTTGGGCTAATTCATAAAAAAGAATACTTTTATCTTTAATGTAAACTCAAAACAACATGTCAAATTCACTTTTGAAAGATATTGGCTTAGCTCTATTACGAATTGCAGCGTCTGCCATGATGGCTGTTCACGGATATGGAAAATTGCAAATGTTGATCAACGGTGTGGAATTTGGCGATCCAATAGGAATGGGCTCCACTCCTTCTTTATTTTTAGCTGTACTAGCGGAATTGGTTTGCCCTATATTAATCATTTTTGGTTTTAAGACCAGATGGGCTGCAATTCCAACGGCAATTACTATGGCTGTTGCCGCATTTATCGTACACGGTGCGGACCCTTTCCAAAAGAAAGAGCTGGCCCTTATTTATTTTGTAATCTTTGTGGCCATTATCTTATTAGGCCCTGGAAAATACAGTGTAGACAAAAGATAATTTAGATAATCTTTACCAGAAGTTCTTTCAGCAAGTCTTCCTGAGAGTTAACATTGGCCCCTACCCCTTTGGCCTTTAAGTCCATTTCTCTTAAAGCTGAAACGATACCGCTCACCTTTTTCATAGGATAGTTACGTGCGGCTGTCTGAAATTCCCCCACGAAATAAGGATTTATACGTAAGGCACTTGCCACACTTTTGGGCGAATGATCCTTTAACCCGTGATACTGTAAAAGCTGAGAGAAAAAAGTATGTAACAAAGTAACGGTCAACACAAAAGGGTTGTCTTTTGGATTTTGAGCAAAGTAATTTATAATACGTGTTGCCTTAAGTACATTTCTTTCGCCAATGGCTTTTTTTAGCTCAAAATTATTGTAGTCCTTGCTAATACCAATATGAGCTTCAATTTCGGCAGGCGTAATTTCACTCTGCTTTGGTAATACCAACTGTAACTTTTCTATTTCGTTGTTTATTCTACTTAAATCCGTTCCTAGATATTCAGTAAGTAATATGGCCGCTTTGTGAGAAATACTGTATCCCCTGCCCTGCAAGTTTTTCCTTATCCAATCGGAAACTTGGTTTTCATACAGCTTCTTGCTTTCAAAAAGAACACCTGCCTTTTGCACGGATTTATATAATTTTTTCCGCTTGTCCAGTTTCTTATATTTATAACAAACCACCAATACCGTTGTCATTTGGGGGTTGTCTACATAAGCCGTTAAATTCTCTATGGTGCGCACAAGATGCTGTGCTTCCTTAACGATAACGACTTGCCGCTCCGCCATCATAGGATACCGCTTTGCATTTGAAACAATATCGTCTATAGTAACGTCCTTACCGTACAGGACCATTTGGTTAAAACCTTTTTCTTCTTCAGCTAGAACATTTTTCTCAATGTACGAGGCAATGGCATCAATATAATAGGGTTCTTCCCCAAATAAAAAATAAATGGGTTTGATTGTACCGTTCTTAATATCGCTAACTATTTGTTTTGCTTCATCCATCCAAAAAAAATCATCAAATTTGCTATATGGAACCCCTTAATTTTCCGGAGTATAAATTCCGTTTCAAAAGTAGCGAAAATAACGTGCTTATTTTTGACAGTATACGCAAAAAATTTGTTGTGCTACAACCAGAAGAATGGGTAAGGCAACACGTTGTTAATCATTTGCTCTTTGAGAAAAAGTATCCTATCAGCCTTATAAACGTTGAAAAACAACTCATTATTAATAATATTAAGAAGAGGTATGACATTGTTGTTTTTAACTCTGACGGAAGTATTCACATTTTAGTGGAATGCAAAGCGCCTAAAATTACCATAGACCAAACTACCTTTGATCAAATAGCGCGCTATAACCTGCATCTTAAAGCAGATTACCTAATGGTAACCAACGGGCTGGACCATTTTTATTGCAAAATGGATTTTACTTCAGAAAAATATTCGTTTCTCAGGGATATTCCTGATTTTAGCCGTTAATTTGCCATCGTTTTGCGCATTGCTATAGTCATATTAAACTGGAACGGAGAGGTACTTCTTGAAAGATACCTTCCCTCTGTTGTACAGTATTCCCAAGGTGCTGAAATTTACGTTGTAGATAACGCTTCTACAGATGATTCCGTGGCGTTTATAAAAGCAAACTATCCTACTATACAAATTGTTCAGAACAAAGAAAATGGTGGGTTTACCAAAGGGTATAACATTGGACTAAAAAATATAGATGCCGATGTTTATTGCCTTCTAAACTCCGATGTAGAGGTAACCGAAAATTGGTTGCCCCCAATATTGGAAGTTTTTTCGAAAAACAAGGAAGCTGCAATCATACAACCCAAAATTTTGGACATGATGCGTCCGGAATATTTTGAATACGCCGGAGCGGCAGGGGGCTTTATAGATAAATTGGGATACCCTTTTTGCAGGGGGCGCATATTTCAGGAATTGGAAAAAGACAATGGGCAGTATGATGATGTTCTAGAAATATTTTGGGCCACAGGGGCATGTATGTTCATTAGAAAAGAGGTCTTTTGGTCCGTTAACGGGTTTGATGAACACTATTTTGCCCACCAAGAAGAAATAGATCTATGTTGGAGAGCCAAAAACAAAGGTCACAAGGTATTTTATGTTGGTGCTTCTAAAGTTTATCATTTGGGCGGATCTACTTTAAGTAATATGAACCCAAAAAAAACCTATCTGAACTTTAGAAACTCCCTTTTTTCCATAACAAAGAATTTACCCCGGAAAAAAGCCCTGACAATTGTTGGTTTTCGTCTCTTACTGGACGGAATTGCAGCATTACGTTTCATTTTTCAGTTTAAGTTTAACCACTGCTTTGCAATTCTAAGAGCTCATTTAAGTTTCTATAGGAATTTTGGAAAGATGTATAAAGTGAGGGAAAAAGCTAATTTTATCCCAAAGTATTACCTTACGAAGTCCATAGTATGGCAGCATTTCGTACATCATGTAAAGAATTTTAACGATTTAGTAAAACATTAACTAATTTTACAAATACTAAATTTGGCGATTATCTAATTTTGTCGCTTATTGACACTAATTAAAATCAAATAACAATCATTAAATACTTAGTAACTCTCATTATGAAAAAATTAATTTTAGGCTGTTTAGGAGTGACCTTGTTGTTGTCTTCATGCGTATCACAAAAGAAGTATTCGGATTTAGAATCAAAACATAAAGAAGCACAAGATCTTTTGAATTCCGCAACGGTTAAATTGAACGATTGTTTAGAGGAAAAGGCAACTGCCAGTTCTCGTCTAAAAACATTACAAGACCAGAATTCATTCTTAAAAGCTAACAACCAAGAGTTGATCAATAATATGGGCAACTTAACTACTCTGACTTCAAAAGGTGCAGAGAACCTTGAGAAGTCTTTGGAAAGCTTAAAAGAAAAGGATCTTACTATTCGTAAATTACAAGACGCAATCACTAGAAGAGATTCTGTAAACCTTTCATTGGTTCAGAGCTTAAAAGGTGTGTTGGGTAACTTAGATGACGAAGACATTGAAATTAGCGTTGAAAAAGGCGTTGTCTTTGTTTCTATCTCAGATAAGTTATTATTCAGCAGCGGTAGCTACAATGTTACTAGCAGAGCTAAGGAAATCCTTGGTAAAGTTGCACAGGTTGTGAACAACAAGCCAGATTTTGAATTTATGGTAGAAGGTCATACTGATGATGTACCTTACGGAAGACACGGTGTTCTTTTAGACAACTGGGATTTAAGTGTTAAGCGTGCTACAGCAGTTGTAAGAATTCTTCAAAATGATTACAATGTTGATCCTAAGCGTATGACAGCGGCCGGTAGATCAGAATATGTTCCTGTTTCTACTACTGAAAAATCAAAGAACAGAAGAACTCGTATTGTTGTTCTTCCTAAAATTGATCAGTTCTACAGCATGATCGAAGAAGGCATGAACGATCCTGCCATCAATAACTAAACAGTTAATATTAGAGATACAAAAACCGCAACTTTAGAAGTTGCGGTTTTTTTTATATCCTTTTTGTAGTTTCGATTAAATATTTAGAAGATATCCAAACTTCCTTTTCCCTCCCTTAAAACAGTAGGTTCCCCGTCTGACAAGTCTATTACCGTAGATGCCACGTTATCTCCATAACCACCGTCAATTACTACATCAACTAAATTATCCCATTTCTCATAAATAAGTTCTGGATCCGTAGTATATTCCAACAAATCGTCATCATCCCTAATAGATGTAGATACAATGGGGTTACCTAGACCTTCTACGAGCGCTTTTGCTATTGAATTATCTGGAACCCTTATACCTACCGTTTTTTTCTTTTTAAAGTCTTTAGGCAGATTAGTATTTCCAGGCAGAATAAATGTGTAGGGGCCCGGAAGCGCTCTTTTCAAAATTTTAAAGGTGGCCGTATCTATTTGTCTGACATAATCGGATAGATTGCTTAAATCAGCACAGATAAAGGACCAATTGGCCTTAGCAAGTTTAATACCTTTAATACGTGCAATTTTCTCCAAGGCCCTAGAATTGGTAATATCACACCCAAGACCGTATACTGTATCCGTAGGGTAAATGACCAACCCTCCTTTACGCAAAACATCAACAACCCTCTGTATTTCCTTTGGATTGGGATTTTCCTCATATATTCTTATAAATTCCGCCATAGTCTATCACCTTTCGTTCACTCCGAAATTAATACATTTTTTTTTATCCTATTAGCTATCCTGCTTTACATGAGCGCTCTATTAAAAAGCAGCCAAAATACAGAAAACCGTTGGTCTAATTATTTCAATAAAATCTTTATAACATCGTTCAGGGATTTGACAGATTTACATAAAAAACATAAGTGTATGAAATTTTCCTCCCTAATTGCCCTATCTGCATGTTTTCTGCTATTTTTTGTTTCCTGTTCCAAAGATTCCGATGAGACCGAAGAAACACAATCAAAAAGCGACAAGAATGAACTTCTAGAATTTAGCATAAGTATTCAAGACACAAAAAATCAACTGATAATCAATTCTAACGAAATTCGTCACGCATTCCCTTCTACTGTTGACCTTACGAGTTTAACTCCTGAGATCACCATTTCTGAAAAAGCCACAATTTCTCCAAAATCAGGTGTTGCTCAAGATTTTTCCAAGGAAGTAGTTTATACGGTTACCGCCGAAGACGGGTCTACTAACAGATATAAGGTTAATCTTAAGAATGAAGACGAAGCAGCAGAAAATGCACATGTAGCTTTTAGTTTCACGAATCTGCCTGAAGGTAGAAGTAATTTTAATCATGTTAAACAACCGGAAGCTGAGGCTGACTCTATTCAATTTCGTATTCCGTACCTAAGCAATATTCCTGCGTTGAAGCTTCACCTTAATCTGCCTAAAGGAGCTACTAGTGTTCCTGAGTCTGATGAAACCTTAGATTTTACCAAACCAGTTACTTATACCGTTACTTTTAACTCAGGAGACACTAAAAAATATATTGTTAGCGTAGACAATCGTCTTGACCAGGTTGAATTGCCTCCTTTTAGTATAAATATGTTTGCCGATAAAGCACCTGGCGAAACCATTACTTTTAACGCCTATCCTACTAATCCAGTTTTGGACAGTGTTAAGGTCAATTTGATAAACAGCCATACCCGTGAAAGCATACCATTAATTGTTGAAAAAATTGAAAATGTATCCTATAAAAGTGATGCCGTCACAGCAAGGTTGCCGGAATCATATTTAAATGGGAGGTATGAAATTGAGATTTTTATTGAGCATGATAATAGCACAGAAACTAATGATAGTGATCTTCGTTTTACCAAAGGAACACCTAATTTTAGCTATGCTAGTGTTAACGGCAAATTGGACAGGGTTATAAGCCGACCTGGCGCTCATATTTCTGCAAATTTATACTTAGATCATTCTCGTTTAGAAGAATACACTTTTAGCCTCAAAAAAGATGGTATAGTATATGAATTTACGAACGCAACCTATAGCTCTGGGTCTGGTAATGAGAGTTTTGTTCTTACCCTTCCTGACTTAGATTCTGCAGATGCTCCCAATGATATGGATTACAAATTTGCTATTCATCTAGATGGAGAAACATATGAGTACGATCTTATTGACTACTGGGGAGAAGCTATACCAGTGGTTTCCGGAGGAAATCCAAAAAATACATCCATTAATAAAACCATTTACACAAAAGGTGATATGCTAACCGTTACCGGTGAAAACCTATATTTTGAGAATAAGGGGGAATATATATTTAGAGAACTATCTGAAATTGTTTTAATATCTACAGAAGCTAGCGGAAAAGACCTTTTGTATCGCTTAGGAACAGAATCAACTAGCGAAAATAGCCTGAGCGTTCGGATTCCAGACGAAGTTCAAAGTGGTAGTTATGAACTTAGATTAAGAAATAATCTAATTGGATATAATAACAATAACGATGCTGAGACCGGTATAGAAATTGAAGTATTACAACCTGCATCAACACATCCAACTCTAGTTATTACCGAAGCTATAATAGGAATTAAATCCGATAAAGCATTCTACAAACAAGCAAATATAACGTTCAACCAAAATATTGAAGGGCTCCAGGTTAATGAAATTCTTTTTGTAGAAAACTCATTGAGCGTCAAAAACTTCCTTACCCACCCCAACTCAATAGTTACTGGTCAAATAGAAGATCAATACCTAAGTCAAATGGACGATAAAAGTGATGGCAAGGTCTTGGTTACGGATAATGGAGTAACCTATGAAATCCCTTTCTCAATTGTTTTTCAACATTAACATACCCCATTCACATATACATCTATAACAAATAGAAAAGCCCTAAGAATTGACTTTTAGGCTTTTTATTTATTCTAAAATACCTCAAGGCATTTAATCTCAATTATCGAAAAATGATTAAGAATTAACCTACCACCTCCAACTTAGCAAAGCGAAGCAACAATTTTTTTATATCTCCTTTTACAAACTGTATTTCAGCTTTTCGGTCATTACCCATTCCTTCAATCTTTAACACTTTACCTTGACCAAAACGCGTATGGTTAACAATACTGCCTTCGGCTAAATTAGGATCTACCGAATTTGTATTGCCAACAGGCGTAGCTAGTTCTGGTTTTAGCTTTCTTAACTTCCTAAGCTGACTTTCATTAGGCCCTTTCCGGCTAGGAGGTGTACCCCCCACAGGTTTAACCTGCCGTAACTTACTTTTGTCAACTTCACCAAAAATATCACTGTCCACCAGAGGTTTATACCTATAACCCGTATCTATTGGAGTAAGGTTTTCTACATATTTCTCATCAATCTCCTCAAGAAAACGGCTTGGTTCCGCATCTATTAATTTCCCCCATCTATATCGGTTCTGTGTATAGGTTAGGTAGGCTTGCTTTTCGGCACGCGTAAGTGCTACATAAAACAACCTTCGCTCCTCCTCTAGCTCACTACGGGTATTCATACTCATACCGGAAGGAAAAAGGTCCTCTTCCATCCCAACTATATATACATACGGGAACTCAAGCCCCTTAGCTAGGTGAATTGTCATTAGGGCCACACGGTCATCATCACCTTTATCATTGTCCAAATCTGTAGCCAAGGCTACATCCTCTAGAAACTCACTTATACTTCCCGTGGCATCGGCAATTTCTTTTTGCCCTTCAACAAAATCCTTTATACCGTTCAAAAGCTCTTCTATATTCTCCATCTTACCAATACCTTCCGGTGTCCCGTCCTTTTTAAACTCCAAAAGGAGACCGGACTTTTTGGCAACATGTTCGGCCAGAACGAAAGCATCGGTGGTTTCGTTCATGATCTGAAAACTTTGAATCATGGTCGTAAAATCCTGAAGCTTTCTTTGCGTACCCGCGTTGATTTTTAAATTAATTTTGTCCAAATTCTGGATTACCTCAAAAATAGACCGGTTGTAATGATTGGCGGCAACGGTCAACTTGTCCAAAGTGGTTTGCCCAATACCTCTTGCCGGAAAATTAATGATTCGCTTAAGAGCTTCCTCATCTTTAGGGTTTATGACTAAACGCAGATAACTTAATACATCCTTGATTTCTTTTCTTTGATAGAATGACAGTCCGCCATAGATACGGTACGGAATATCCCGTTTTCTCAAAGCATCTTCAATAGCCCTGGATTGGGAGTTGGTACGGTAAAGTACCGCAAATTCACCATTACCCAATTGTTCGTTCATCTTATGGTCCCAAATGGAACCTGCCACGAACCTGCCTTCTTCGGCATCCGTAGTACTCCTATGTATTTTTATGCTACCCCCATCGTCATTGGAAGTCCAAACCACTTTTTCTAACTGCTCTTTATTGTTGGCAATAATGGAGTTGGCAGCGTTTACAATATTTCGGGTAGAGCGGTAATTTTGCTCAAGACGGTACATACCCACATTATCATAATCTTTCTGAAAATTAAGGATGTTGCTAATGTTCGCTCCGCGGAAAGAATAAATACTCTGCGCATCATCCCCTACCACACAGATATTATGATAGCGATCTGCAAGAGCCTTTACAATTAAATATTGCGAATGGTTGGTATCTTGGTACTCATCTACCAAAATATACCTGAAACGGTCTTGGTACTTGGCCAAAACCTCTGGAAAACGGTTTAGAAGTTCATTGGTACGGAGTAAAAGGTCATCAAAATCCATTGCGCCGGCCTTAAAACACCGGTCTACATAATTTTGATATATCTCCCCCATTCTTGGGCGTTTGGCCATAGCATCGGCCTCTACCAAATCTGGGTCGTTTAGATATGCCTTAACCGTAATCAAGCTATTTTTAAAGGAAGATATACGGTTCTGTACTTGTTTGTATTTATAAATATCCTTGTCTAGTCCCATTTCCTTAATAATGGAAGCCAACAAACGCTGTGAATCCTGAGTATCATAGATAGTGAAGTTACTTGGAAAGCCAAGTTTGTCCCCATCATACCGCAGTAATTTGGCAAAAACGGAATGAAACGTTCCCATCCAAAGGTTCTTGGTCTCCGATCTACCTGCAATTTTAGCAATACGCTCCTTCATTTCACGTGCCGCCTTATTGGTAAAGGTAAGCGCCAAAATATTAAAGGGGTCTACCCCTTGCTGCATTAAATAAGCAATCCTAAAGGTAAGCACCCTGGTTTTACCGGACCCAGCTCCTGCAATAACCATTAACGGCCCATCTTTATGTAGAACCGGTGCTCTTTGGGCATCGTTCAATTCATCTATAAAATTCTTCAATGTACTAGAGTGTTTTTTAGAGTCGTGAATTTAACCATAAATAGGCTTATCCTAAAATGATGTTGATTTCTTTTATAAACAAGAAGTTCTGTTATATTCTAAAATTGATAAAGACCACATAAGGCATACCCATGTGGTCTTAAAATCATTGCTGCCCCTAAAGGATTGGCAACATTATTTCTTAATGTCCTAAAACTATACGTTGAACCTAAAGTGCATGACATCCCCATCTTTAACGATGTACTCCTTACCTTCAACACGCATTTTACCGGCTTCTTTTACCTTTGCTTCACTACCATACTGCACGTAGTCATTATACGCAATAACTTCCGCACGAATAAATCCTTTTTCAAAATCGGTATGAATAACACCAGCGGCCTGTGGAGCGGTTGCGCCAACAGGAATGGTCCATGCACGGACTTCCTTAACACCAGCGGTAAAATAAGTTTCCAAATTCAGTAACTTATAAGCTCCACGTATTAACTTGGCAGAACCTGGCTCGTCCAACCCAAGGTCTTCTAAAAACATTTGGCGCTCTTCATAGGTTTCCAATTCGGTAATATCCGCCTCTGTTCCTACGGCCAACACAATTACCTCTGCATTTTCTTGGGCAACGGCAGCTTTTACTTTTTCCACATAATCATTTCCTGTAGCGGCAGCACCCTCGTCTACGTTACAAACGTACATTACGGGCTTGTCCGTTATGAACTGTAATGGTTTTACAAATTCATCCCTTTCATCATCAGATATATTTATGGCCCGTACAGAAGTTCCGGCTTCTAAGCCTTCTTTTAACTTTAAAAGAACGGCTTCTTCCTTTTGTGCTTCTTTATTTCCGGTTTTTGCAGCGCGTTTTACCTTATCTAATTTCTTTTCAACAGTTTCAAGGTCTTTTAACTGCAGTTCCATATCTATGGTTTCTTTATCCCTAATAGGGTCTACGGAACCATCTACATGAACAATATTATCATCGTTAAAACAACGTAATACATGAAGAATAGCATCGGTTTCACGAATGTTTCCCAGAAACTGGTTTCCCAACCCTTCACCTTTACTTGCTCCTTTTACCAAACCGGCAATATCAACAATTTCTACAGTTGCCGGTAGAACTCGCTCTGGATCTACTAAGGACTCTAATTTCTGTAATCTAGAGTCGGGTACATTTACAACACCTATATTAGGCTCTATAGTACAAAAGGGGAAATTGGCACTTTGTGCCTTGGCGTTGGAGAGACAATTAAAAAGGGTTGATTTTCCTACGTTTGGCAACCCTACTATACCTGCTTTCATGTATTTTAACGTTAAATTTTAGACGCTATGGATTTGTTCGGTCTTTTATTTTTTCTTTTTCAGGATGCAAAGATAACGTATAAAGCCATATATAGACCTCAAAAGTTAAGAAACAAAAAACCCGGACTATGTCCGGGTTTTCATTTACAATCCTAAGACCAATACGTTTTTACATATTAACCATCTGGGTGCATGAATTTTTGCTTGGCCAAAAGGGTCTCTTCAGACTCTACATGGTCCTCATCCGGCACACAACAATCTACAGGACATACTGCGGCACATTGAGGTTCTTCATGAAAGCCCATGCATTCCGTACATTTATCAGGTGCAATGTAATATATCTCATCACTGATCGGTTCTTGAACTTCATCAGCGTTTACCGCTTTCCCATCAGGAAGCACTACATCGCCCTCTAGAGAAGTCCCGTCATTATAGCGCCATTCATCGGCTCCTTCATAAATTGCAGTATTCGGACATTCCGGCTCGCAAGCTCCACAATTAATACATTCATCCGTTATAACTATTGCCATATTATTCAATTTAAGCTGAACAGGTCTAAAAGCTGTTCGTTATATTTTCATTTCGTATTCAAAAAGAAAAATCAATTCAGTATTCTTACTTTTGCACAAAGGTACTTCGGAATACAATTTTGAACAAATATATGAACGACCATCATAAAACTTTTATTGCATTTGTTAAACTGGGCCACTTTCTTAGAGAGTTTGTTACATTGGAAACACCAAATGACGAATGGTCTCAAAAATTAGAGGACGCCATTGCGCTGTCCAAACATAAAAATGGTTGGTTTACCCGCGAGAACGTAATCCATGCGTTGGAAAGCTGGGGGCAACTCTTAACGGAAGAAAAACTTTCCGATTGGCTAAAGCCTTACGACCTGGACAAAAACAAGCCTAAAAAAGTAGCGCTTATTATGGCAGGTAATATTCCAATGGTTGGTTTTCATGATTTTCTGTCCGTTCTAATTACCGGTAATAAAGTCCTTGCTAAATTATCTTCAAATGATAATGCACTTATTTTATTTATAAAAGATTATCTTATTTCAATTGAACCTTTACTTAAAGATACGATTGAAATTTCAGATGGTAAAATGGAAGACTTTGATGCCGTTATAGCCACAGGTAGCAACAACACTTCTCGCTATTTTGAGCACTACTTTAGCAAAGTGCCCAATATTATTAGAAAAAACAGAAACTCCATAGCCGTTCTGACAGGAAGGGAATCAAAAGAACAAATCAACGCCCTAGGTGAAGATATTTTTAGGTATTACGGGTTGGGATGCCGCAGTGTTAGCAAAGTTTTTGTGCCCGAAAATTATGATTTTGCTACGCTCTTTGAGGCTGTTTATTCCTATCATCCGATCATAGAGCACGTAAAATATGCCAATAATTATGATTACAATAAAGCAGTTTACCTGATGTCCGAATTTAAAATACTGGACAATGGTTTCCTCATTTTAAAAGAGGATAAGAGTTATAGCTCCCCTATTGCCTCCTTATTTTATGAGCGTTATGACAGTCTAGACAATTTAAAAGAACGGTTATCACAAGACACGAACGAGTTACAATGTATTGTAGGCGAAGGTGTTATTGACACTGAAATTGCTTTCGGAAACACTCAACAACCTTCTTTGACAGACTATGCGGACAATGTAGATACTGTTGATTTCTTGTTGAGAACGTAATAGAATTTTTTGTTAATAGGGAGTTACGTTTCCCTTAAATTCAAGACCTTTATCTCTTAATTTTTTACAAACCTTATGAAAAAACATAATTTTAGTGCCGGCCCCTGTATATTACCTCAAGAAGTATTGTTGAAATCTTCTGAAGCATTAATGGATTTTAATGGTTCCGGTCTTTCCCTTATTGAGATATCTCATAGAAGCAAAGACTTTGTAGAAGTAATGGAAAAGGCGCGCAGCTTGGCCCTTGAACTTTTAGGTCTAGAAGGAAAAGGTTATTCCGCTCTTTTTCTTCAAGGAGGTGCCAGTATGGAATTTCTTATGGTTGCCTATAACTTTCTAGAGAACAAAGCGGGATACCTGAATACAGGTACTTGGAGTGAAAAGGCTATTAAGGAAGCTAAAATATTTGGCGATGTTATTGAAGTTGGCTCTTCAAAGGATAAAAACTTTAATTACATTCCCAAAGGATATACGGTGCCTAACGACTTGGATTACCTTCACCTTACCTCCAACAATACCATTTTTGGAACCCAGGTAAAGGAATTTCCAAGAACCAATGTACCGTTGATATGTGATATGAGTTCCGATATCTTTTCTCGTCAACTTGATTTTTCTCAGTTTGATTTGATTTATGCCGGAGCACAAAAAAATATGGGCCCTGCCGGAACAACCCTTGTGGTCGTAAAAGATGATGTACTTGGAAAGGTATCCAGAAAGATTCCTAGCATGCTAGATTACCAAGTGCATATTTCAAAGGATAGTATGTTCAATACCCCACCTGTATTTGCCGTTTACACCTCTATGTTAACATTGGAGTGGCTTAAAAATTTAGGAGGGATATCCGCTATTGAAGAAATTAACGAAAAGAAAGCTCGGTTACTGTATTCTGAGATTGATTTAAACCCTGTTTTCAACGGGTTTGCCAACAAGGAGGATCGTTCTAACATGAATGCTACCTTCAATTTAGCCGATGATCGATTAAAAGATACTTTTGACGCACTTTGGAAAGAAGCGGGTATTAACGGCCTTAACGGTCACCGTTCAGTTGGTGGGTACAGAGCATCCATGTACAATGCCCTTTCATTGGAAAGCGTAGGCGTGCTTGTAGATGTAATGAGCGAAATGGAAAGAAAAGGGTAACCTGCCCAATTCATTAAACATAAGAATTCGTCCGTTGGCCAACCGCTAACGGACGCTATTTTAATATACTATAGTACTAAATAAATTTTCCGAATAGAATGAAAATACTTGCAAATGACGGATTGGCCCAATCAGGAATAAAAGCGCTTGAAAACTCTGGTTTTGAAGTGATAACTACACGGGTTGCCCAAGAACAGTTACAAAATTTCATAAACGAAAACGGAATAACCGGATTATTAGTAAGAAGTGCTACCCAGGTAAGAAAGGAACTTATTGACAATTGCCCTAGCCTTAAACTCATTGGAAGAGGCGGTGTTGGCATGGATAACATAGATGTGGTACATGCCAAAGAAAAAGGTTTACACGTAATAAATACCCCTGCAGCCTCATCATCTTCAGTGGCCGAACTGGTTTTTGCACACCTTTTTGGAGGGGTTCGCTATTTACATGATGCCAACAGAAATATGCCACTTGAAGGGGATAGCAATTTTAAACAACTAAAAAAATCATACGGGTCGGGGACCGAGCTTCGCGGCAAGACTTTAGGTATAATCGGTTTTGGAAGAATTGGCCAAGCTACCGCAAAAATAGCACTAGGTGTTGGTATGAAAGTTATTTACCACGACCCCAACCTAGATAAAGCTTCAATTGAAGTTCCTTTTTTTGATGGACGATCCATAACTTTTGATTTTGAATCAGAAAGCAAAGAAACGTTGGTTTCCACATCGGACTTTATTACGCTGCACGTGCCCTCACAAAAGAACTATATTTTAGGAAAAGATGAGTTTGAAATGATGAAACCGGGTGTAGGCATCATAAATGCTGCCCGTGGCGGTGTTCTTGATGAAGTTGCCCTAGTTGATGCCCTAGAGAACGGAAACGTAATTTTTGCAGGGCTTGATGTATACGAATCCGAGCCTAAACCGGAAATTAGAATTCTTATGCACCCCAATATTTCATTAACTCCACATATTGGCGCAGCTACCGGTGAAGCACAAAACCGCATAGGAACGGAATTAGCGGAACAGATTATCACACTTTTAAAGTAGCCTTACTTTATAACCATATCAAAACCTCGTTGAACAGATAGTTGCACAACGAGGTTTTTTGTTTTTTATATCTGTGCACAAACTCGTTTAGTTTTAATTAAAAAATTTAGATAAAAATACATAACAAGCTGTAATTTAACAACATAACAGTAAATCAATTTGTTTTTTTTATTGCGCTATTAAGCGGTTCTTTTTTAATAGCTTCACCGTTTTGACCGAATCTTTTTTGTAAATTGTTGTCCAATTATAAAACACTAAACATTATGTCAGGATTATTAGACCTACTAGGCAGCCCAATGGGCAAACAATTAATAAGTGGTGTAGCTGGCCAGACCGGTAATTCTACCGATCAAACCGGAAGCGTATTAAGCATGGCCTTGCCTATCTTAATGGGTGCAATGAAGAAAAATGCAGCAACACCAGAAGGAGCCCAAGGGTTAATGAGTGCTTTATCAGGAAAACATGACGGTAGCATCTTGGATAACCTAGGCGGACTTTTTAACGGAGGAGTTGACCAATCCGTTATGGATGACGGCGCTGGAATACTAGGTCACGTTTTAGGCGGAAAACAGGCTACCGTAGAAAATGCACTAAGTCAGAAATCAGGAATGGATGCAGGTTCTATTTCTACCATATTAAAAGTAGCGGCCCCTATTCTTTTAGGATATTTGGGCAAGCAAACCAAAGAACAAAATGTTAGCGACTCTAACGGAATAGGTAATCTTCTTGGCGGTCTTATGGGTGGCGGCGATTCCGGCAACCAACAACAATCCCTTATAGAATCTTTCTTGGATTCAGATGGAGACGGCAGCATTCTTGATGATGTAGCCTCTATGGCCCTTGGCGGTAACAAAGGAGGTATTGGCGGTCTTCTAGGGGGCTTATTTGGCAAATAGAATCCTGATTACAAAATAGTATACCTAAGCCGCTTGTTGATTCAAGCGGCTTTTTTTTGTAAATTGGAATAACAGGTCTCAATAGCTATATAAATGAAAAGAATATATACCATATGCAGTGCAATCGTGCTTGTAGCAACTGTAATAGCCAGTAGTTGTTCCAGTACAAAAGAAACGGTTACTATTTCGGAAGATGAAAAATCAGCTTTTCATCAAAAAGAGGGCGATACCGTAAAAATTTCGAGTGAAGAAACGGAGTACGAAATAATAATTATTGAGCCAGGCTTTAATTTTTGGCTCCAAAGCATAGCCAGACCCCGTAATTTCTATTCGCAATCGTATATGGAGAACCGAAATCAAATTTTTGTCACCAATTATAACCAAAGAGTGATGCAACCTTTAAGATATAACCCCGACCTTTATGAACTGCAAATTAACTATGACCCCCACACGGACTATGGTTATGAGTTAAATTACAAACTTTACAACTACTTCATTTATTTTCAACGAAAATACAATCAACGCTTAGGACCTTTTGTACCCCGCATATAAAAAGTATATTTGCCGAATTCAATAATTACCATGCAGAAATTAAAAGAGCGCTGGGACGTTACCAGCAATTTTCAGTTGATTATCATCTTTATCGTTTTCGCCATTACCGGCTCTTCTTCCGTATATGTAGCAAAACCCTTTTTAAATTTAATTGGCTTACATCAAGCAAATTTCTCCGATTCTTGGTGGGGAAGCACACTTTATTGGATTTTACGAATTCTACTTATTTTCCCCTTTTATCAAGTGTTATTGGTAATTTATGGCTGGTTGTTCGGGCAATTTAAGTTTTTTTGGGCCTTTGAAAAAAAGATGCTTAAGAGAATTGGGCTTGGTTTTCTATTTTAAATAGTTTTGTTAGGTCTTATTTAACACTCAGTTCTACTTCTTTTAGTATTTTTGCGCCGTGAAGAGTTCAATATTTAAATATTTCTCTGTACTTGTATTGTTTAGCCTTATACTTGTTAAGGTTACTTCTTTTCACGTCTACATTCACCAAGATGACCCGGCCGATACTATAGAAAACTGTAGTATTTGCGATGTGGCCATTCAGAATCAAAATTCTGAATTCACTTTCGCCCCCACTTTCTTGGTATTGATTCTTTTACCCCTCATCATTCTTACGGATAAAAAAATTTCGTCTTTAGTTTCTTCTAAGACTTCTTCATTTTACGTTCCGTATACCAGTTTTGGCAGGCCTCCTCCTTGTCAAAATTAGAACGCCACATCCTTAAAAAATAAATCGATTTATAGTCTTAATCGATATCTTTTTCGTGCAAAACTTATATATGAAGTATTATTTATTTGTTTTTGCAATCTTTTGCAGTTGTATTATTTACGCACAAGATTGCAATTCAATATTACTAGGAGAAATAGTTGATTTCCATGACAACAGTCCGCTGAGTGGCGCAACTATTTCTATCACTGGAAAAAACGTTTCCACTGTATCCAGAGAGAACGGAAAGTTCAGCTTTAAAAATCTCTGTGATGGTGTGTTGGAATTGGAAATATCTCACCCAGAATGTACCACAAAATTTCATGTGGTTACCGTAAATGGCGATACCTATTCAGAGATTAGACTTGAACATCATTTAGAGGAGCTAAAGGAAGTAAAAGTGGTAGGCAATGTACACAAAAACACAAACTCCGGTCAAGAAAACACCCTTTCCCAAAAAGATGTTGAACGTAACAGTGGTAATAGTTTAGGTGATGCCCTAAAAAAGATTTCCGGGGTATCTACCTTAAATACCGGTGGTAACATTGTTAAACCCGTTATACAGGGGTTAAATGGTAGTAGAATCTTGATTCTGAACAACAACGTTAGAATGCAGGATATGGAATGGGGAGAAGAACATGCTCCCAATGTAGATGTAAACGCAAACCAGAACATCAGTGTAATTAAAGGTGCTGCCGCCATTGAGTATGGTGGTGATGCCATTGGTGGGGTTATTGTTTTAGAACCCTTACCCATTATTAGAACCGATTCTTTATTTGGAAAAACACAACTGAACCTTTTCTCCAATGGTCGTGGCGGTAATATCACATCATCCATTACAAAGTCTTTTGAATCCGGTCTCTACATAAAAGCACAGGGCTCTTACAAAAAACTGGGAGACTTAGAAGCTCCGGAATACCTTTTATCCAATACGGGCATAAGGGAAAGTGGATTCTCCTTAAACATTGGAAAACGAGATTTTGTACAGGGCTGGGAAGGATATTACTCCTATTTTAATTCTGAAATAGGAATCTTAAGAGCTTCCCATATTGGTAATGTAGATGATTTAATATTATCCATAAATAGCCAGAAACCCAGTATTGTAAACGATTTCACTTATAATATAATCCACCCCAACCAAGAGGTAAGCCATCATTTGGCAAAACTAAATTACTATAGAAGGTTTGAAGGTTTTGGAAAATGGACCATTCAATATGATTTTCAAAAAAACAGAAGATTTGAGTATGACATTCGCGTAGGAGACGATGCGGACAAAGCTTCGTTAGACCTCCAACTAACCACACATTCTGTTTTATCCAACTTAAAGTTGGATGCAAAACAAGGCTTAGATGTAAAAGTTGGGGTCATGGGAAGGATTCAATCCAATTTTGCAAATCCGGATACCGGAGTTAGAAGATTGATTCCTGATTATGATAAATATGATTTTGGATTATTTGCCATTGGAAGCTATGAACTAAATACCGATTGGACCTTAGATGCGGGAGCACGCTACGATTTTAGTCGGATTGATGCAAAAAAATTCTATAGGGAATCTCGCTGGCAAGAAAGAAGTTATGATTTGGATTTTGCCGATATAGTACTAGAAGATCTAGGAACCCAGTTGCTTACCAATCCGGTATTTGATTATCATAATTTTTCGGGTACGGCAGGTTTTCACTATGAAATTAACCAAAAGAACCATTTACGGTTTAATTACGCTTTTTCACAAAGAGCTCCTAACCCATCCGAACTATTTAGTGATGGCCTGCATCATTCCGCTGCTCGTATAGAACTTGGCGACCTTAGAATCAAAAGTGAAACATCATCCAAGCTCTCAGCCTCTTTGGAAAGAAACACGGACAAATGGGGGTACACTTTAGCACCTTACTTGAATAACATTAGTGATTTTATATTATTAGAGCCTACAGGGGTTGAATTCACAATTAGAGGAGCATTCCCTGTATGGAGTTATCGGCAAACCAATGCCGTATTGGTAGGAATTGATGCGTCCTTATACAACAATTGGTCGTCCCATATAAGAACGGACCATAAATTTGCCTGGGTAAAGGGTACGGATAAAGAAAAGGACATCCCCCTAATAAACATACCTGCTGCCAATTTTACTAACAGTATTAGCTATACGAATCCTAAATGGAACAATTTTTTGGTGAGCTTAGAGAGCCAATTTGTATTTGAGCAAACTAGGTTCCCACCTAACATAGAGGTGTTTTCACCACAACAACAAGAAAATGTGGTTTTAGATATAAACACCCCTCCAAATGCTTATCATCTATTGTCTTTAAATACAGAGGCATCTTTTACTCTTAAAAACACAAACGATTTAACCGTAGGCTTAAGTACCGCCAACCTGTTGAATACCAAGTATCGTGATTACTTAAATCGCCAACGATATTTTGTGGACGATATGGGCAGAAACATAAGCCTGCGCCTAATTTTCAACTATTAATATAATTAAACCAAAAAGTAACAACTATGAAAAGTAACAACGTATTAAAAACAGTTCTAGCACTAAGCTTAATGGCATCAGTAATGACATCATGTTCTAGTGATGACAACAACCCGGATGCCGTAGATGAAGAAGAGGTAATTACCACAATAAAGGTGGCCCTTTCAAGTGAAGGTGGAGACACTGCTTCACTTCAATCTCAAGATTTAGACGGAGACGGCCCAAACCCTCCAGTAATTACAGTGGATAATCTAATGGCAAACACCACTTACACCGGTACCATAGAATTATTGAACGAAACGGAAACACCTGCAGAGGATATTACCGCTGAAGTAAATGAAGAGGCAGATGACCATCAGTTTTTCTTTGATGTAGATGGATCTATTACATCAACTTCATATGGAGATACTGACGAAGATGGAAACCCACTTGGCCTTTCCTTTACCCTAATGACTGGTGATGCCGGCGAAGGAACCTTACAGATTACATTGCGCCACGAGCCTAAAAAACCAAACGATGGTACTTTGGCCGATGCTGGTGGGGAAACTGATATTGCACAAACCTTTACTGTAACGGTAGAGTAAAACACTTTTATCAAAACAAAAAAAGCCTTTAGATCAATCAATCTAAAGGCTTTTTCTCTTTGTATCTAAAACCATGAACCATTTGCCCTAGAAAGGTTTTAGGCATTTTAGTATCACCTTCATACCCCAGTGGAACAAGACCGCTATCTTCAGGAATATAGTCGGTTTTAAAAAGGTAATCCCACATACTGAGACTAATACCATAATTTACCCCGTTCTTTCTGTCTTCAGGAAGCTCATAGGCATGATGGTACAAATGCATTACAGGATTGTTGAAAATATATTTTAATGGTCCCCAAGTTAATTTGATGTTGGCATGATTTAAATGACCAATGGCAATTGCGAAAAAATGGACAATATAAGCCTGCTCAGGCTCAAATCCTCCTAAAACCATTACAGCAAATGTTTTTAGCGGTTTGTAAAAAATATTTTCCATCCAATGGTATCGCATGTGAGCGGCAAAACCCATTTCCTTTACACTGTGGTGCACTTTATGAAACTCCCATAAAAACGCATACCTATGAAGTAACATATGGGTAAACCACTGTACAAAATCCAAGACCACAAAAAACACGAACAATTGTAAAATAGATGGCCATTCCGATAGGTTTATAAGAGCTAAAGAATGTATTGCAACATTAAACTCTAAAAACAACAATTCCAAACACTTATAAAATCCACTTATAGCAATTGTGAACAAGAAAAAATTAAAAAATATATAGAACGCATCCAACCAAAAATCTTTTCTAAAAATAGCTTGATTTTTACGCCACGGGAACGCTATTTCCAAAAACCATACTATTAGTGAAAGTAGAATTATTCCGTAAAAATAATTGGTATACCAAGGAACTTCAAACACTATAGATTTATGGGTCCAACTTAATGTACCCATAAAGGAATTTACAAATGCATCAAAGTATTTTTCCATTACTCTCTGGCTTGCCAAACATTGGTCGGCAAAAAGTACTTAATCTTTCAACTCATACCAATCAATATCGGTCAGAACTTCCCTTCTACCCTTCTTCTTTGGAGGATAATTGGTAACGAGATAGTCAATAATGACATCTTCGTTCGCTCCCAAATCCCAAAGGTTTTGGGTTTCTTGCATCCATTTTATGGTAGTCTTCCACCTTTCTTTGTTCATACGGTTCTGCATAACCAATTTAGCGGAATGACAATTGGTGCAGTTTTGAACGGTTTCCATCATCCCTGGAGCATCAATAAAACCGGTACGTATGTGAATCCCATTTTCTACTTTATCATAGTTATCATCATCAACTGGCACAGCAACCAGTCCCGTATCCGTTTTTTTACTTTTAAAAGAAGTTAAATTAGGGTCTACCATTAGGTAAACCATGGCTACGGAAAAAAGAGCTACGATTACACAGGAAAGGACCAGTATTCTGTAGAACCCCCGAAACTCATGCTTCAGTTTGTCGTGATTTTCCTTTTTCATCTATGCAATTTTTACGGCTATCCTATGACATGCATTGTTTAAATATCCTTTAGGGTTCCAACCGGGCAATAACATAGGCTGAGCAAACCCGTTGGAATCCGTGGCCTTTGCCCAAACCTCGTAATAACCTTCTTGAGGAAAGTCTACTTCTGCAGAAAAATGCTGCCATGCCAAGCGATTTACTGGCTTTTCTAGTTTACAGGTTTTCCAAGTGGAACCAAAATCTATGGAATACTCCATTTTAACTACTTCCAACTCACCTGCCCAAGCGTGTCCTCTAATGTTTAATTTTTTTCCTTTGGGAATCGTTGCTCCGGATTTTGGATAAGTAATAAGGGATTTTACCGGCATAGACTCTATAATGCACATATCTTCGTCGGCCACTTTTTCACCAGGAGCTACAGGTTTACAAGGCACCCTGTAGGCAGTACCCGTCATTTTAGTGCCGTCGTGCACTATATTTCTAATACTTATGCGTTGCAACCACTTACCGGATACCGAAGCAGGCCAGCCACCAGCAATTACACGAAGCGGATAACCATGTGCCAAAGGAATATCTTCTCCGTTCATCTTAAACGCCAATATCGTTTCATCTTGAAGCGCTTTTGCCATTGGAGCTCCCCTGGATATAGGTTCTTTAGAAGGGTCCCTACTCAAATGAATATCTGCCGCGTGGTAACCAAAATAAACGGCATCATCCTCTATTCCCACATCTTCTAGAACATCCCTAAGTCGTATCCCTGTCCAAGTTGCACAATATACCGCACCAACCGTCCACTGGTTTCCTTTTGCAGGTGGATCAAACTCACTTCTGCCGTTGCCACCACATTCCAACGTTAACTGGTATGTATGTTGTTTAAACTTTGATTTAAGCTCTTCTAAAGTATAGGTCTTTTTTTGTTTAACGGATTCACCATCTATGGTAAGCGTCCAGTTTTTTACATCTATTTCTTCCGGTATGAGTCCATTGTTACGAACAAAAATGTATTTGTTGGGCGTAACCTTATCATCCAATAAATGAGCTTGGGCCTCCATATTCCATGGCTTGTCATTTAAGACAACCATTTCCTTGTCCTTATTGAACAATTTAAATGGATCAGGGTCTTGTAGAGCTAACGGAATATAATTAGCTGACATTTTGGAGCCATAAACAATATCAGCTCCTACAATACTGGCCAGAGAGGCAAGTGCAGCTTTTCCAATAAACTTTCTTCTTTGCATAAAATTTTGGTCTGGGTTTAAACCAAAGTTAGAGATATTTGATGTACTCCTCTATGCTATTTTATGAATTTAATTTTTTTTTAAGGGTTTGGTTGGTGTATTTACAATAAAGCTTAAACAAAATTAAGAAGTAAGGCCAAGCCCTTTAAACAAAGGGTTTCCCAGCATCGCCATGGTGCTTCAACTTAAACTACTAGAAATGAGATTTGTAGAAAATCCCTACTAATTCTATAGATTTTTAAGACCATTCTTGTTCCGTTAAATCAAGGCCCTTATTTATCTTTTAAGATAAATTAAACATTTACCTCTATGGTTTCCGTTTCACTGGATTTTTTAAAAACATAGGTATACAACCACATTAAAGTAAAAGTGGGTATTATATCTAATCCAGGCACAATTTCCTCCAAAAAAGTAATAAGTCCGGCGCCCTGCCCAATTTTGCCCTTATACATACGGGTCATAAGCCAACCGGCCAGTGGTGCCCACACAATATCCGAAAATTCACCTACAAACGGAATAGCAAAAGAAAGCATGCCTATTCCATCAAAAAGCAAACCTAGAAGTAGTTTTTTATATTTATCGTCTTTAGTTTTTGACATAATGAAAAGTATTTATTCCTACTATCAAAAGCAATAAGAATGCCAAAAAACAATCCAAAAAGTACCGTTTTGCAGAAGCCGATAAAAAGAAGCCTCTTACGATAGGTCCGAACTGATTAACTTAAGGAATTCATTCCTAGTTTCCTGTTTCTCAAACTGCCCCCTAAATCCAGAGGTTGTTGTAACCGAATTCTGCTTTTGAACCCCACGCATCATCATGCACATGTGCGACGCTTCAATGACCACAGCAACACCTTTTGGTTTTAACGTATTATTGATACATTCCAAAATATCATGTGTTAAACGCTCCTGTACCTGTAAACGACGAGCAAAAACATCTACCACACGCGGAATTTTACTTAACCCTACAATATGCCCATTGGGAATATAAGCTACGTGGGCTTTTCCAAAAAACGGCAACATATGATGTTCACAAAGCGAATACAGTTCAATATCCTTTATGATAACCATATCATCATAATCTTCCTTGAACATGGCTCCTTTAAGTATCTCTACCGCATCTTGCTGATAGCCCTGTGTAAGAAAGAGCATAGCCTTGGCCGCTCTCTCAGGTGTTTTTACCAACCCTTCGCGAGTAACGTCCTCCCCTATTCCATCAATAATTTTTGAAAACCGGTCTTTTACCTCTGTGGTAATTTCCAAATTGTACTCTTCTAAATTTCTATAGGGTGCCATAAAGCTATCTTGTTTATTGTAATGGTAAAAATAGTGAACAAAAGTACGGTTTTCTGTACCAAACTGCCAATTTAATCTTTTTGGGCCAGAAAATGGTTTTTCCTTCTATCGGTTCGTAAACATCAATTTTCATTACTTTTACGATTCATAAATTTCCTGAACAAGATTCGATATATGATCAAAGCCAATAATATTAAAAAGTTTTACGGTGATTTGGAGGTGCTTAAAGGTGTTGATCTTCATATTAAAAAAGGCGAGGTCATTTCAATCGTGGGTGCTTCCGGAGCGGGAAAAACCACTTTACTGCAAATATTGGGAACGTTAGATGTGCAATCCAACCCATCCGATAGTAGTCTTTTGATAAATGATACCGAAGTAACGCAATTGTCCGATAAAAACTTGGCCAAGTTCAGAAATGAACATATTGGTTTTATTTTTCAGTTCCATCAACTACTACCGGAATTTACAGCTCTGGAAAATGTATGTATTCCTGCTTTTATTAAAAATACACCAAAGGCCCAAGCTGAAACAAAGGCTAAAAAATTATTGGACTTTTTAGGGCTTTCTGCCCGTTATAACCATAAGCCCAGTGAACTTTCCGGTGGAGAGCAACAACGTGTGGCCGTAGCCAGGGCTCTTGTAAACGACCCATCAATTATTTTTGCCGATGAGCCCAGTGGAAATTTAGATTCCGAAAGTGCGGATAATCTTCATAAATTATTTTTTGAGCTTCGGGATGAATTTGGACAGACCTTTGTTATCGTTACCCACAACGAGCAATTGGCCGATATGGCAGACCGTAAACTAACCATGGTAGACGGTCTTATAGTTAACAAAGAAGTAGTTATTGATACTTTGGAACACTAAGAATTTATTTTTCAATCCATATTTGATGAATCGCACAGAACTAAAGCAGTTTTTAGACGCCAAGGTATTGGAATATGAACACCCAAAATTCTTGGAAACCGACCCGATTCAGATTCCTCATAAATTTTCCCGAAAAGAAGATGTTGAAATCAGTGCTTTTCTTACGGCAACCATTGCTTGGGGCAACAGAAAGAGTATCATTAACAACGCCAATAAGTTAATGGGCCTCCTGGGCAACTCACCTTATGATTACGTTTTGGAGTATACTGAGGATAATAATGAAGAGCTCTCAACCTTCGTACACCGGACATTTAATGGTGAAGATCTAAACTATTTTATACGAAGCTTGCAAAATATTTATGTTAACCATGGAGGATTGGAAGCTGTTTTTGCAAAGCATGCCCAAGAGCAATCTATGCAACTTGCTATATCGGCCTTTAAAAAAGTTTTTTTTGAGCTTTCCCACCCATCACGCACGCAAAAGCATGTAAGTGATCCTTTAAAAGGTTCTGCTGCAAAGCGTATAAATATGTTCTTGCGATGGATGGTCCGCTCCAACGCTACTTCAGTAGATTTTGGCCTCTGGGAGCGAATTTCCCCCAGTCAATTATCCTGCCCTCTGGATGTGCATTCCGGAAATGTGGGTAGAAAATTAAAATTACTTTCTAGAAAACAGAACGACGCAAAGGCACTGGCCGAACTGGATAAAAATTTACGGAAACTAGACCCCAACGACCCGGTAAAATATGATTTTGCCTTATTTGGCCTTGGCGTTTTTGAAAAGTTTTAGGCTTCTCTTTTTATCAACCTTAAACTCCCTATAAATAGCGTTCCTTAAACTCTAAAGGGGTGGTTTGGTTCTTTGCCTTAAATACCCTTGAAAAATAGGCGTAATCTTCATAACCCAATGATTCCGCAACTCGGGACAAGGGATTTTCTGAGTGTACAATAAGTCGTTTTGCTTCTAAAAGAATACGTTCCGTTATCAGTTCAGTAGTAGTTTTTCCTAAGGTTGTTTGTGTTACGCGGTTTAAATGTTTTGTTGTAACATTCAGTTTATCTGCATAAAAATGTGCTTTTTTTTCAGTTTTATAATAGCGTTCAATAGCATGTTCCAAATCTGAAAGGATTTTTAAATAGGTAGACGAAAGTGTACTTTCAGAGACATCAAAAGCGTACAGCCTACTCAAATCAATGTAAGTCAGATTGATAAGACTGGCAAGCTTTTGCTTTTTGTAAACCCCACTACCTTGGTATTCTACATTAATTTCCTTAAACCTAGTTGCTACTCTCTCCTGTTCCGAAGTTGATAAATTTAGATGCGGAGGGTTCTTATAGGAGTAATAGAATGGAAATTGATTCAACTTTACATCAGCAACACTTAATTCAAAAAATGATTGGGTATGAAAGAAAATATAACCTTGCGGCGGAGCATTGAATGACCAACTATGGGTTTGTCCCGGTTTAAGGAAAAACAGACTTCCATCATTTATAGGATACGAACTGAAATCTATTTCATGAGTGCCATTTCCCTTTTCAAACAATACACAAAGAAAAAAGTCGTGCTTATGTGGCCTGTGCACTATTTTTCTGTTTGTTTCTAGATGCTTGGACAAATTATTACTATAAAACTCAACCAAAGCATTTTCTTCTTTGAATTGCTCTATATGTAATACCGGTACAATTTGCATAAGACTTAATTATGTCCTAAAAGTACAAAAACCTGCGATAATTTAGCATGGATATAACATGGGGAAGTCTTTAAATTTGTGCAGTGACAGAACAATCTCTATCACAAGTGACAATTATAAGGTTTTAAAAGTGCAATAAAACCTTTTAAACTAATTACAAATAAATTAAGAAAGAGCATATGGAACTTTTAAAAGGCACTAAAGTGTATAGCATATTTACGGGAACCTGTCCCGTTTGCCAAAATGAAAGCATGTATCTGGAAGCCAATCCTTATAAAATATCCAAAACTCTAAAAATGAAGGAGCGTTGCAGCCATTGTCACACCAAATACAAAATAGAACCTTCATTTTTTTATGGAGCTATGTATGTTAGTTATCCTGTGGGTCTCATTTTTGCCAGCGTAGCCTTGTTTCTTTGCTTCTTTATCTTTGATATGGGCCTACTGAACACCTTTTTTGTTATTGTAATAGAAATGATATTGGTTCTACCCATAGTACTACGTTTATCCAGAAATATCTGGATAAATTTTTTCATGCATTACGGCGAACACCTAAAAACTAAGCAAAGGGCTTAAAAGTTAGGAGAGACGCTATTCAAGAAGTAAATTTTCCAGTATTTCCCTAGTGTTCTTAGAATTCCAGTCAGTTGAGCCTGTTTCTTTAACCACTATAGTACCCTCTTTATCAATAATATAATTAGTAGGTATGCTTTTTTCAAAAAGTGCTTCTGGAGCACTCATTTTGGGAATATACACAGGTAAATTGAACTCCTTCTTATGTAGAAATTTTGTTATAACCTCTGGCTCTTCGTTAGTTAACAGTATAAAGTTGACCTTATCTCCATAATCATTATACAACTTCTGAATACTGGACATTTCCGCAATGCAAGGCGGACACCAAGTTGCCCAATAACTTATAAAGGTTACTTTATTTTTTCCTATACCCAAAGTAATATTCTTTCCATTCAAAGTTCTTACCGAGTAGTTAAAAGGCTGTATAACTTTCCTATCTTCCTTTTCTAATACAGATGGAGAAAAAAACTGTAATTTAATTTGGTTCAATGCAACTTGGATGGGCTTTCTAGTCTGCGGGATAAGCAATAGCAATAAAAAAACCAGTAGCAGAACATCACCAAAACTTAATTTTCTTTTTTTCATTTGAACTACTTCTGAAGGGAAAAATGAAATTCTGCGGACACTAATTTAAACTATGGCTATTATTATTGATTGGATTCGTTCAACTTTTTGAACTGCCTATAAATCCACTGTTTTTCCTTTAGCGAAAATTCCTTGTTCTCAAACCAATCGTGAGCTGCTATTTTCTCATTTTCTATTTGCGCCTTTCGTATGGCCTCAATGGAAACCAAGTGCCAATGTACCCCTTTTTGACGATTGACCGAATAACCAATGCTCTCGGTTATGTACGATATTTTTGGTCGATTAATCAGCTTTACGCCATTCCTTAAAACGGCTAAAGTTTTAGTGAGCTTAACGACTTCCGAAAAGGAATATCGCACAAAATCGTTAAAACCTTCTTGCTTAGTGTTATATAGTTTGTCGCCTACTTTAAGTTCTTCCATGGTCTAAAAAGCAAGTAAAATTAATGGCTTCAAATGGTTTTCAAAGAATTAGAATGTCAGAAATTATCAACAATTCCTGCTGAGAGAAATTTTAACATTTACCCAATAACATGCCACAAAAAAAACCACCGTCAAATGACAGTGGTTCTATAAATAAAGTATGTGTTTTTCTAATGGAAACCAAATTTTTTCAAGCCCTTGCGGCTTACTTTAATAGCCTCCAAAGGTTCCATTTTAAAGGTTTTATCCTGCTCTACCATATAGTACTTCATACCCGAAAGCTTCTTTTGTGCTAGAATCCGAGCGAAATCAATACTGCCCGTTCCTACGGGTGCAAACCACCCCTCCTCGTTCATGTCTTTAACATGCCAAATCTTAAACCTTTTTGGATACTTTTTAAAGTAAGCTACTGGGTCTGCTCCCGCTTTTGTAACCCAAAATAAATCCATTTGAAAATTCACCAACTTAGGGTTACAATTTTCTAAAAGATAATCAATTACCACTACTCCATCATCATCTGCCTTAAACTCAAAATCATGGTTATGATAAAGAAGTTTTAACCCTGCTTTTTTACATTTAGCACCTAATTCATCAAGAATGTTCGCTAAGTTTTCAGCTCCTCCGGTCATTCCCATTTTCATACCTTCTTCTTCAAAAGTAAAAAGTCCCATTGGAGGGATAGGAATAACAAAATATTTAAAACCTGCCGCTTTTACATCTGCTATCATAGCATCTGCATTCTCAAGAGTTACTGTTGATTGATGACTGCTTATTGGCTTTAAACCCATTTCTTTAAGAGTGCTCTTGAATTCCGCAGGGGTCATTCCATAGAACTTTCCGTCATTATAACCTGCGGCTTCAATGTATTTATAGCCTGCATCCGCTACGGCCTTAAGCGTAGTTTTTGCGTCTGAGGCCATATCATCCCTTAAGGTATATAAAGCCAAGCCTCCATAAGTGTCTTGAGCATTGATAATCGTAGTCGCCCCCATAAGAAGACAAAAAAGTAATAACTTAATTTTTTTCATTATTGTTTGTGTTTTGTGTAGCCGACTAATATACTATATCTCTTCAAAAATTTAATGGCTAGGGATGCTAAAATGTTTTAGGTCCTAATTAATTTAAGAAATTGTATGTAAGTCTAATTATATTAGCTCCTAAAAGGCAAAACCCATAGCCTTAAAGAAGCTACAAATGAAATGTCCTTGCAACCCTAATGTAATGTACAGTGTTTGCTGTCAAAAAGCTCACGCAAATATTAGCAGTGTGGCTACTGCCGAAACCCTTATGCGATCGCGCTATAGTGCCTTTGTACTTGCTAATATAGATTACTTGCAAAAAAGTCACCATAGTCTAACGCGTCCCAGTAAATCCGAAAAGCGTAAGATTGAGGCTTGGGCAAAATCCGTTAACTGGGTGAAATTAGAAATCTTACATACGTCAAAAGGAACGAATAGCGATACAGAAGGTACTGTAGAGTTTAAAGCGTATTATATAGAAAACGTACAAATGGGAGTCATTCACGAAAACTCAAATTTTAAAAAAGAAAATGGGCGTTGGACCTATATAGACGGCTTGCATAAACCGTAGTAATTCTAGAGCTTAAAAGTTTACATAGCGCTGCCTACCTTAAATCTATGTATTTTTTCATTAAACAGAGTTATACATCTTCTATACAACACCGTATTTGACCAATATAGACTATCAAAAACTAACCACATCTCCTAATTTTAAAAGACCAATAAATTTGTCTCTTTTAAAATGAAAAAGTTCATCTATTGCATTCTATTCTTACAACTGTTCCCTACGGGCATTTTAGCACAAGAAGCCCCCAATATCTTATGGATTATAACGGACGATCATCGGCCAGACGCCATTGAAACGTACAACCAAGCTACAACTGGTAAAAGTGAAAGCCCTTTGGGCTATGTATCCTCACCCAACATAGATAAATTAGCAGAGGAGGGTACAATGTTTGTAAACGCTTTTTGTAATTCCCCCGCTTGCGGCCCTTCTAGAGGTTCGATAATTAGTGGAAGATATCCATTTAGAAATGGGCATTATGCATTTGAACAAACACATCAAAACCCAGATTTTGTAAAGCCCACCTTCCCACAAACACTTCAAAAGGAAGGTTACAATACAGCCGTTTTTGGAAAAACCGGTTCCTACATTTACAAATGGGGACCAGGGCAGGGTTTTAGGGATGCAGGTCACTACAATTATATGATGCACTTTAAACATAGTTTGCAAAAAAATGGCGTTGGAGACCTTTGGACCGTTAGCCCCTATAAAGTGGTTAATGGTAAAGGAGTGTACCAAGGTGTGCATGAGCATGTGAAATTTGCAGATGGAAGAACAGAGCGTTACTACCTTTCCAAAAAGGAGGGTGCTATTACCAATGAAGATATTGCCAAACGTAAAGCAGTAGAAAAAGAACTTGGCATTTTACGTTCATACACTAGGTATAACAAAAACCTTATTATTGGCGGGCAGAATCCTATGCCTGCCGGACAAACGGTTGATGCGAAAATTGTGGGAGAATTCAAAAAATATCTTTCTAATAGCAACTCAAATTATATTACCAGCTATGGGGAACAAGTAAAAGGTGCAAACAATCAGAAACCCCTTATGGTCAATTTAGGATTTCATCTGCCACATACCCCAATTTTGCCACCAAAAAGCTATCGTGATGAATTTCGTCAAAAAACCTACAAGGTGCCTGAATTTGATGAAAATGAGCTGGAAAAATTTACTCCACAGCTAAAGCAGTTACATAGAAATTTAAATATGTCACAAATGACCGATGCCGAAAAGCAACAGGCCATTCAAGATTACTATGCATTTTGTGCTTATGGCGATGCTCTGATCGGTGAAGCGGTTGAAGCCTTTAAAGAATATTGCAAGAAGAATAGTCAGGAATACTTAATCGTCTTTACCGTAGGTGACCATGGTTGGCAGTTGGGCGAACAAGGTATAGAGGCCAAATTTGGGCCTTGGAAACAATCTACCAATGGAGCCATAATTATGGTATCATCAGACAAAAACAAGGTTCCAGCAGGAAAAATCAGTCAGCAGTTAATAGAATATGTTGATATTGCCCCAACCCTACTTTCTACCGCCGGAATAGACATTCATAAAAGCGAATACGATTATCTAGATGGACTAAACCTTCTTGATTTTATTAAAGACCCTAAAGAAAAGCGAGATTATAGTGTGGGAGAAATTAATTTAGTTGCCGGACCAAGAGCATATATGAGAAGTGAAAATTTCTCATTTTCTATGCGAACTAGACCAACGAACAGAATAGACCTAAACAAAGACATAAAATGGGCATTAGAGTGCCCTGCCGAAAAAGCCGAACTTGCTTTGTACGACCTTAGAGTAGACCCATTGGAGCGGAATAACATAGCTATGAATGGAGATTACCGGAAATTGGCTAACTGGTTTAGAAACAAATTAGGAAGTATTGTACTAGGAGACGGTCGTGTGGAGTGCGATTGGTCTAAAGCCAATACTTACGACATAAGCAACTTTGCAAAAGGAGCACATGACCGCCGTCTAAACATACCCAAAAAGTTGATTCCGAAATTGTAGATGACCAGTATTCAACAACTTAATCCTTTTGCAATAAACTAACGTTTGCAAAAACCAGTTTTCTACATAATAAAGAAAACCCCGTAAACGTGAGTTTACGGGGTTCTTTATGCGGAGAAAGAGGGATTCGAACCCCCGGAGGTGTGACCCTCAACAGTTTTCAAGACTGCCGCATTCGACCACTCTGCCATTTCTCCTGAGTGCCTCATCAGGTATTCCCTGAATGCGGGTGCAAATATAGCAACCTTTTTCTAGTTGGTAAAATGTTTTTTTATTTTTTATTCTGAACAATCAAAAATGGGCATCAATTTTCCTAAATTGCCACCTATGCAACAGCCCCTTGTTAGTATTCTTATCCCTTTTAAAAACACGGAATCATTTCTAAGTCAGTGTCTTAACTCCATAGTAGAACAGGAATACAGGAATTGGGAGGTGCTAGCGGTAAATGATAAAAGTTCAGACGGCAGTCGTAATTTGGTGAATTCGTACGCAAAAAATGACCAGCGCATACAGCTCTTTGATAATGAGGGAAGTGGCATCATTGAAGCGCTAAGAACAGCATACAAACATAGTAAAGGAGAGTTTATTACTCGCATGGATTCTGATGATATTATGACAGCGGAAAAGCTAAAAGTCATGGTAGAAGCGCTTTTAAATCACGGGGAAGGACACGTAGCTCTGGGGCAGGTACGCTATTTTTCTCATAGGGGTATTAGCAACGGATACGAACGTTATGAAAAATGGTTAAACAGCTTAACTGAAACGGGTAACAATTATTCCGAAATATATAAAGAGTGTGTTATCCCCTCCCCTTGCTGGATGGTTCATAAAGATGACTTGGACCTGTGTGGTGCCTTTAGACCCAATCTCTACCCTGAAGATTATGATCTTACTTTTCGGTTCTATGCGAACGGCCTTAAGTGCATACCTTCTTCTAGACTATTGCATCTATGGCGTGATTATGACACCAGAACTTCTAGGACCAGTGAACATTACGCTCAGAATTATTTTCTACAAATTAAACTTCATTATTTTTTAAAACTTAATTATGACCCCAAACGACCATTGACGGTATGGGGAGCCGGTGCCAAGGGAAAAGAAATTGCAAGGGCATTACTGGAACAGAATATAAATTTTTATTGGGTTTGCGACAATCCTAGGAAAATTGGGAAACATATTTACGATAAAGAAATGTTTCATTTTAGTAAATTAAAAGAGCTTCCTAACGCCCAGAGCATTATTAGTGTTGCAAATGCAGATGCACAGACCTATATAAAAAAGTTCTTCACGGGCCTTGACCATAAACCAATGAAGGACTATTTCTTTTTTTGCTAAAAACTGAGTATCAGGCTTAATTTATCGTTTCTAAAAATGAAGTAAAATATCTTTTTGACTACCGTAGCAATAAAGTATGAAATGCCTATCTTTGGCAACACAATTCAGGAAATGCAGTTTAAATATCCAGAACTCTTTTGGGCCCTTTTTCTTCTCCTGATTCCTATTTTCATTCATTTATTTCAATTACGTAGGTTTAAGAAAACACCTTTTACG
The DNA here is from genome assembly GCF_030549125.1 of Zobellia sp. 1_MG-2023. NCBI lineage: Bacteria > Pseudomonadati > Bacteroidota > Flavobacteriia > Flavobacteriales > Flavobacteriaceae > Zobellia > Zobellia sp. 1_MG-2023. The sequence goes on from NZ_JAUOSY010000009.1 coordinate 53,089, forward strand.
AACGTTAAGTTCCTAAAAAAGGTCGTCTCGGAATCCAGACAAAGCAATACGTTAAAAAAATGGTTGCTTCTTTTTACAAGAATGCTTCTACTCGCTGCATTTATTTTTGCTTTTGCACAGCCATTTTTTGCTAAAGAAACAGCATTGAAGTCAAAGGAAACGGTTATCTATCTAGATAACTCGTTTAGCATGGAACTAAAGGACGATGGTGCTACACTTTTAGAAAACGCCGTTCAAGAACTGATTAAGACCCTACCCAAAACGGAGCGTTTCACACTTTTTACAAATACCAAAACATTCAGAAATACTACTTTATCAGAAGTTCAGAATGAATTTTTAGCTCTTGCCGCGAGCAATAATCAGTTGCAACTAAACGAAATTTACTTAAAGGGAAACACCTTATTTTCTACGGATAATTCTACCGAAAAAAATCTGATAGTGCTATCGGATTTTCAGCAAAACATGGTCGGTTCACAGTTAGATAGCCTGCAAAATGTGAACGTCCATTGGGTAACCTTACGTGCTGAAGAAACAACAAACGTTGCCGTTGATTCCGCTTATATAGAATCTGAATCTTCTGAAAACTTGAATCTTTCGGTTAAGCTCTCCGGGTCTGGAAAGATAACCAACATTCCGGTTTCTTTGTTTAATGGCGATAAGCTTGTTGCCAAAACATCTACATCCTTCAACGAGTTCAAAAAAGGAACGGCCAATTTTTCCATTCCTAAAAACGAAGCTTTTGACGGTAAGATTGAAATAACAGATTCCGGATTAACATATGATAACTCGCTTTATTTTACGATTGCTGAAAAGGAAAAAATTAAAGTACTCGCTATAGGTGACACCCAAAACACTTTCCTTAACCGAATTTTTACAGAAGATGAGTTTGTTTACACTGCGAGCGAATTGAAAAGCCTCAATTACAGCAACCTGCCAACTCAAAATTTCATTGTCCTCAATAATTTGGAACAAATTCCCTCATCATTGACTACTAGTTTAAAAGCGTTTACTGATAACGGTGGCCATTTGACAATTATTCCATCTACAATTAGTAATATAGACTCCTATAATGCACTGACTAGCAACTACGGCGCAACCGCTTTTTTACAAAATATACGGGATGAGCGAGAAATAACCAACATCTCATTTTCTCACCCTCTGTATCGGAATGTTTTTGAAAAAAACGTAACCAATTTTCAGTATCCAAAGGTTTCAGCATATTACAAAATTAAAACCGTTGCCCCTACCGCACTGGCTTTTCAGGATAATGAACCCTTCTTAATAGGTAACAATACGTTTTATTTGTTCACCTCGTCCCTATCAACTGAAAACTCCAACTTTATTAATTCCCCAATAGTAGTCCCAACCTTCTATAATATGGCTTCGGGAAGTCTTAATTTACCCCCTTTATATTCGGTTTTAGGACAGTCTGTTTCAGTAGATGTCCCTACCTCCTTAGCTCAGGATGATATTCTTAAATTAAAGAAAGGGTCTTATGAGTTTATTCCACAGCAACAATCGCTCAGTAACAAGGTTTCACTTTCATTTAACGAGAGTTTGCAGGAAGATGGTACTTATGAAATACGGCAAGACGAAAAAACTATAAAGAATATCAGCTTTAATTACGATAGAAACGAGAGCAATCTCACTTATTTAAACATTCAGGACCAAAAAACCGCATCTACATCAACTTCTATTTCTTCCTTGTTCCAAACCATTGAAAAAAACAGCACGGTAACCGAGCTTTGGAAATGGTTTGTTATTTTAGCGTTGGTGTTGCTGTTTATTGAAGTACTTATTCAAAAATATCTTAAATGAACATTCTCTTAAAATCGGCAAAAATAATTGATAAGCATAACGAATCGCTTCATTTAAAGACTCGTGACATTCTTATTAAAGACGGAGTAATAGCTAAAATAGCTGCAAAAATAGAGCCCGATAGTAAAACCCAGGTGGTAAAACACAAAAACTTACATGTTTCCATTGGTTGGTTTGATAGTAGCGTTTCTTTTGGCGAGCCGGGTTACGAGGAAAGGGAAACCATAGAAAATGGATTACGCACTGCAGCCTTGAGTGGCTTTACGGATGTTGTACTTAATCCAAGTACGCACCCCTGTCCGGATAGCAGTTCGGATATTGTATACCTTAAAAATGCAGCAGCTGGGCAACTCACCAATCTTTATCCACTAGGTACTTTAACGATGAAAGCGGATGGTAACGATTTGGCCGAGTTGTACGACATGAAAAATGCTGGAGCAGTGGGCTTTTATGATTACAAACTTCCCATGACCAATGCCAACCTCCTAAAGGTTGCCTTGCAATATGTACAAAATTTTAGTGGATTGGTTTATTCCTTTCCCTTGGATACCAAAATTGCGGGAAAAGGCATTGTAAACGAAGGAGCGGTCTCTACCCAATTGGGATTAAAGGGAATTCCGGCTTTGGCAGAAGAACTCCAAGTAGCCAGAGACCTTTTTATTTTAGAATATACCGGAGGTAAATTACATATACCTACAATTTCTACGGCCACTTCTGTTAAACTCATTGCAGATGCGAAGAAAAAAGGATTGGACGTGAGTTGTAGTGTTGCCATTCATAACCTGGTCTATACAGACTCCATTTTAGAAGAGTTTGATTCTACGTATAAGGTGTTGCCGCCTTTGCGCACAAAACCTGATACCAAGGCACTTTTAAAAGGTCTAAAAGACGGTACTATAGATTTTGTAACCAGCGACCATACCCCTATGAACATAGAGGAAAAACGAATTGAGTTTGATAATGCTTCTTACGGAACTATTGGTTTAGAAACCGCCTTTGGCAGTCTTAACCAGCTTTTAGATATAGAAGCTGTAGTTAACCTTTTAACCAAAGGACGCGAGCGTTATGGCCTAAAATCACCTGAAATAAAAGAGGGGGTAACCGCTTGTTTAACACTTTTTACCCCGGAAGGAAGCTCTACCTTTAATGAAGAAGATATTGAGTCTACATCCAAAAACAGTATGTTTTTAGGCTCTGAAATGAAAGGTAGCGTATACGGAAGCATCAACAATAGCATACACCTAACCACCAATACGAAATAACACAAAACAACAACATTATGGACCACAACACCATTGAAGAAGGGAAAACCATGGCCATCATAAGCTACGTAACGCTAATTGGAACACTTGCAGCTTATTTTATGAACAGGAATCAGAAAAATGAATTTGCCACTTTTCATATAGGCCAAGCACTTAGAGCATGGATTACAGGAATAATCGTATCATTTATAGCCGCCTTGTTGATTATGTTTACTGGAATTGGTGCGTTGAGCTATTTGCAATATGCAGGCTTGATCTTAGCAATCATTGGCGCCATAAATGCAATGAACGGTAAAGTGGAAAAAATTCCTTTAGTAGGGAATATAGGCTAGATGACCTAAATTAAACCATTCACAAAGAGACTCGAAACAGGCTCTCTTTTTTTTGTGCAAGACTACAGCTTAGATTAACTTTACCGCCATGAACACAGCAAAGGAAGGAAAAACAGCAGCTATAACGGCCTATTTTACTATAGTAGGTTCGCTTATTGCCATTAGCATGAACTCTGAAAGCAGAAATGAGTTTGCTCGTTTCCACATTAGACAAGCATTAGGATTACATTTATTTTTTATAGGATTTGCCCTATTTTTAAGCCAATGGTTCAATGAGTATGCTTGGTACGGCTTGTACGTTTCTTATTTTGTGCTATGGTGGTATGGCTTTATAGGTGTACTAAAAGAAGTAAAACAATCCGTTCCACTTGTTGGCGCTTTTTTTCAAAAATGGCTTAAATTTATCTAATGACTACGGCTCCCCTTTCCTTAGAACACCTGATCAGACCTTCCACAGTAAAAGAAGGCAAAGCCCCGGTTTTATTTATGTTTCATGGCTACGGAAGCAATGAAGAAGATTTGTTTTCCTTTGCCCCGGAACTACCAGAAGAACTCTGTGTAATTTCAGTTAGGGCACCCTACCCTATGGAACCTTATGGTAACGCTTGGTACGCCATTAATTTTGATGCGGAACAAGGCAAATGGAGCGATGACGAACAAGCAAAACAGTCTAGGGATAAAATCATAGCCTTTATTGATGAAGCCTGTAACACTTATGGCTTTGATGCCAGTAATGTGACTATTCTTGGTTTTAGCCAAGGCACCATATTGAGCTATGCCGTAGCCCTTTCCTATCCCGAAAAAATTAAAAATGTAATTGCCCTAAGTGGCTATATTAACGAAGCAATTTTAAAAGAAGGCTACAAGGAAAAGGAGCACTCCCAATTAAAAATATATGCGTCCCACGGTCAAGTAGACCAAGTGATTCCTCCGGAATGGGCGCAGCGGGCACCAGAGTTCCTTAAAAATTTGGGTATTGACCATGTTTACGAAGAATTTCCAGTAGGCCATGGTGTAGCCCCTCAAAACTTCTATTCTTTTAAAAAGTGGCTGGAAGACAAAATTTAATTATTGGCTTCGTGTGTACAGTAGGTGGTCAAGCAGGGTGAAATCTACACCTAAATCATCTTTAAGCTCATACTTAATAAGAAGCTCTCCCCAGTATTTTCCATCGGAGAAATCGGTTAAAATCCATTTATGATTTAAAACCTTTATTTTATTTATTTTGAAGTCGTTCTCCATACCTTCATAAGGCACAAGGGGATTATTACCTTTAGTTTCATTAGTTTCCAACAATTTATCAGCAATGTATCTAGATGGGTCATTAAGATCCAAGTGATCATAATAAGCCAATGCATCGTCATTGTTTTCTAAAGAGAAATATTGCATTTCCAGCACCTTTAACTGCGTGTTCTTTACTGAATCTTGCAACTGAACTATTTCTGCTTCCAGCTTAGCAATACGTTCATCCTTTACGTTTGCCATCTTTCCGTTACTTACAAAAAGGTAAAGACATATAAGAGATATAAAGATTAACAGGTAAAAAACTATTCTACTTTTCATAAATGAATGTGGTTTGTACTTTAAACTGTAATGGTTAGATTATCGTATGCCAAATGTACATTTTTAGGCAATTTTTTCTCAACTTCCTCATGAAAACCCAGCATATGGCTAATATGCGTGAGATAAGCCGTTTCCGGTCTTACTTGTTCTATGAAAGCCAAGGCTTCTTCTAAATTAAAATGCGAGTGGTGTGGCTCCTCACGTAATGCATTAACCACCAGTACTTTTGAGTTTTTTACTTTTTCCATTTCCACAGATGTCATGGTCTTTACATCCGTTAAGTAGGTTAAATCCTTAATTCTAAAGCCCAAAACTTTTATACGATTATGACTTGCCTCAATGGGTGTCACCTTTATTCCTCCAATAGAAAAGGGGTGGTCCTTATCAATAAGGTTTACAGCTACTGCAGGTGCTCCTGGATACCTATTTTCATCGGCAAAAATATAATCAAATCGTCTTTTTAGGGAATCTGCAACACGTTTATGGGCGTATATAGGTACATCTCCCTGTCTAAAAAAGTAAGGCCTAATATCATCCAGGCCGGCCGTGTGATCAGAATGTTCGTGGGTAAATAAGATACCGTCTAATTTAAGCACCTCATTTGTAAGCATCTGTGCTCTAAAATCAGGACCGCAATCTATTACATAATTATAGTCCTCCCATGATACCAGAGCGGAAACTCTAAGTCTTTTATCTTTTGGGTCAATACTCTTGCAAACCGGGTGATTGCTGCCTATTACTGGGATTCCCTGCGAAGTGCCCGTACCCAAAAAAGTAATTTTTAACGTATTGCTCATCTAGAATCAAATTTATAACTAAAAAATTTAATAGGTAACCCGAACTTGTTAACTTTGTTAAAAGCAAAATCGACCAAATGGCTTCAGTTTTAAAACGAGACACTGTATTTGAGAATATCCCTTCAATCAAAGCCAAGACTTTGAGAATCAACTTAAATCCAGACATTTACGGAACGTTTTCCGAAATAGGTGCCGGCCAGGAAACGGCGCGTCATTTCTTTCGCTCCGGAGGTGCGTCAGGCACCATTGCCAAGGCAATGAGCGCGTATGACAAGGATTTTAGCGATGCCATTTATGGTATTGAAGATGATGGGCGTTATGTAACACAATCGCGATTAAAAAAGATGCTTTCGCATGAGATGACACTCATGGAAGAACGTATTAGCCGTGAAACACACCCAGAGCGACTTTTCTTTTCGTACGCTAACACTGTGGCTACTATAGATTTCTCCAAAAGATATAAAGGCCATGGCTGGGTTGGAATTCGATTTCAATTAGACCCCAACCAAAAAGAGCTTGATGAAATTATACTTCACATTCGTTTTAAGCAGAACGAAGCGCGTTTACAGCAAGAAACTCTTGGTATACTAGGTGTTAATCTAATTTATGGTGCTTTTTACAAATACCATAAACCCCGAAAAATGCTGAAATATCTTTATGACCATATTGATAAGGATACCGTGGAGATTGATATGGTGAACTTTTCTGGGCCTAACTTTAAAGAAGTAGACAACAGGTTGATGAGTCTTCAGCTGATTCGTAACGACATGACCGATGCGGTTATGTTCGGACCTGACGGCAATAACTTTTTACCTGCCGCAGCGCTTTACAAAAAGAACATTTTGGCATTGCGCGGAAGCTTTAGACCGGTTACCAAGGTAAATATGGATATGTTCCATAAGTCTTATGACATATTTGTTCGCGATCCGGCCGTAAACCAAGAAAGTACCATGGTTATTTTTGAAATAACCCTTTCTAACCTAAAAGCATCCGGAGAAATTGACGAACAAGATTTTATGGATCGTGCCGAGCTATTATGTTCTTTAGGGCATACGGTAATGATATCTAAGTTTCAAGAGTATTTTAGACTTGTGGAATACTTCAACAGGTACACCAAGGCCAAAATTGGCCTTACTATGGGCGTCAACAATTTGGTAGATATATTTGATGAGAAGTATTACAGACATTTATCCGGAGGTATTTTGGAAGCTTTTGGAAAACTGTTCTTTAAAGATCTTCAGGTTTACCTTTACCCGATGAAAAATGCGGAAACCGGTCAGATTATGACTAGTAACAATATTAAGGTTCATCCAAGAATGAAAGAGCTTTATAAGTTCTTTAAGTATAATGGCAAAGTAATGGATATTATAGATTATGATCCTGAAATTATGCATATTTTCTCTAGGGATGCCCTTAAAAAACTGATAAACAATGAAGAAGGATGGGAAGAAATGCTTCCTGAAGGTATACCTCAGATAATTAAGGATGAAAACCTGTTTACCAGGAAATTACTTAAATCAGAAAAAGAAGATAAAGTAGAATAAAAAAAAGGGGCAAGCCCCTTTTTTTTATCTTTTAAAGTAGCAACTAGCTCTCCAGTAACTGGGCTGCGTGATCTTTGGTCTTTACTTTATCTATTACTTTAGTAACAGTAGCCTCTGCATCTACTACAAACGTTTTTCTGTGAATACCATCATATTCACGCCCCATGAATTTTTTGGGTCCCCAAACACCAAAAGCATTTATTACCGTATGGTCTTCATCTGCCAATAGTGGAAATGGAAAGTTATATTTGTTCTTAAAATTGGTTTGTCTTTTTTCAGAATCGGCACTTACTCCTAATAGTTCGTAACCGTGAGATTGGAGTTCCTCATAATTGTCTCTCAAATTACACGCCTCAGCGGTACAACCAGGCGTACTTGCTTTGGGGTAGAAAAAGACAATTAACTTCTTGCCTTTATAATCGGATAATTTAATTGTATTGCCATCTTGGTCTTTAGCTGAAAAATCGGGTACTTTGTCTCCTACTTGCAATGTGTTCATAGCACTTCTTTTTTTGTGTTTCAATTTTCATTGCTAAAATTAGACAAAAATGACAAAAGCGGAAAAGGTTGATTTTACTATTAAGACCCTAAAAGAAATTTATCCCATTATACCGGTTCCTTTAGACCACAAAGACCCCTATACTTTATTGATCGCGGTTTTATTATCCGCCCAGAGTACAGATGTTAGGGTCAACCAGATTACGCCATTGTTGTTTGAAAGAGCAGACAATCCTTATGACATGGTAAAACTATCGGTAGAAGAAATCCGGGAGATTATAAAACCCGTTGGGCTTTCACCTATGAAATCAAAAGGAATTCACGGGCTATCTAAGATGTTGATTGAAAAATACGAGGGTATAGTTCCGCAGGAAATAGAACTTTTAGAGGAGTTTCCTGCCGTTGGGCACAAAACCGCAAGCGTTGTGGTGTCTCAGGCTTTTGGGATTCCGGCATTTCCTGTAGACACCCACATTCATAGATTAATGTACCGCTGGGGCTTTACGAATGGAAAAAATGTAGTGCAAACAGAAAAAGATGCCAAACGTCTGTTCCCAAAAGAAATTTGGAACGACTTGCATCTTCAGATTATTTGGTACGGTAGAGAATATTCTCCAGCCAGGGGATGGAATTTAGAAAATGACATCATTACCAAAACTATTGGAAGAAAATCCGTCATAGACGAATATTACAAAGCAAAAAAGACCCGTTAAAATCGGGTCTTATATATTTAGTTCAAGCTATTTTCAAATTGAAAATTCTTGTACTCAACTATGTGAAATTGCTTTGAAAAACTAAGCAATAAGTTGATTGTTTCTTTTGTGGCTTGAATAGTTGCACCTCTTTCAAGATTCTCAGAGTAAATTTTTTCCATAATAGTAGTATTGTTATACAAAGGATAACGCAACTAGAATGGAAATATTGTTATGTATTATTAGTGATCTATTAATTAGTTAACACTATGTTATTCTTGTCTATGATTTTTCTAAGGTTAATTAACGCGTAACGCATTCTACCTAAGGCAGTATTGATACTTACTCCAGTATTTTCGGAAATCTCTTTGAAGCTCATATCTTTATAGATACGCATTACTAAAACTTCTTTTTGATCATCCGGTAATTCTTCGATCAAGTGCTTTAAGTCAGATGTTATCTGGTCTTTAATTATCTGTTTTTCAGCATTTAATTTATCATCACCTATTACAGAAAAGATGTTAAAATCATCACTACCTTCAAACATTGGCATTCTTTTGTTCTTTCTGAAATGGTCAATAATTAAATTGTGTGCAATACGCATTACCCATGGTAAAAATTTACCTTCTTCACTATAAGACCCTCTTTTTAAAGTTTTGATTACTTTAATAAAGGTATCTTGAAAAATATCTTCAGTAACATCTCTATCTAAAACCTTAGAGTAAATAAAGCTAGAAATTCTTTGGTTATGACGGTTAATTAAAACTTCAAGCGCTTTTTCATCGCCGCTAATGTAATCTCTTACTAGTACTGAATCTTCGATCTGTGAACTCATGGTGTAGGGTTTTTAGTTTTAGACTTGAGACTTTCTAAAGAAAGGCTTTTGTTATTTAGTTCTTTTTGAGTGTTTTGTTATCCTTTGGTGGATGACCTTGTTGTTAATTATGATATAAAACTAGATAATAGAGGCCTCTAGAAAAAAACATTGTTGTAAAACCGCTAGTTTTTGATGTGAAATGCTACTTTTCTATTTTTCTGCAAAATAAAATGGATTGAAGTGCGTTAGCCACACAAAATCAGCTCTCTGTAGAATACCTCAGAACTACCTTGCTAATGCCAACGAATGTTACTAATAGGACATAACGTATACCTTACGCTATAAAAACAGCTATTTACACTAGTTATTTCCTACAAAAAAGCCCTGCCAATTTTCATTGACAGGGCTCTATATACTTTAAAGGAACTAAGCTTAGTTCAAATTAGATTCAAATTGTAGGCCGTTTGCTTCCGTAATTTCTAAAGCTTTTGAATAATCCAATAGAAACTTTACTGTTGAAGGTTTTGCTTTAGCTAATCTACATTTGTCCGATTCTGTAGCGTAAATTTTTTCCATATTTATTTTAGTATTGTTACAATGGTATAACGGCACTAATATAAATATAATGAATAGCTTCGACCTATCGCCTATTAATTCGTTAAAACAATATTGTGCTGATCTATTATCTTCCTTAGGTTAATAAGGGCATAGCGCATTCTCCCTAATGCCGTGTTTATACTAACACCGGTATTTTCCGAAATCTCCTTGAAACTCATATCCTTATAGATACGCATAATCAACACCTCTCTTTGGTCTGCAGGTAATTCTGCCACCAGCACCTCTAGGTCACAATCTATTTGATCTTTTATCAATTGGCGTTCTGCATTAAGCTTATCATCGCCAATCAAAGAAAAGATATCAAAACTATCCGCTCCTTCAAACATAGGCATGCGACTACTTTTTCTAAAATGGTCTATAATAAGGTTGTGGGCAATACGCATTACCCAAGGCAAGAACTTACCTTCTTCATTATACGCTCCGCGGCGTAATGTTTTTATAACCTTAATAAAGGTATCTTGAAAAATGTCTTCAGTAATATTACGGTTGTTCACTTTAGAATAAATGAAACTACTTAACCGCTGATTGTGCTTCTCAATCAGAATTTCCAATGCTTTTTCATCACCGGAAACGTATTTTTTAATAAGAAGGGAATCTTCCGTCAATATATCCATAACAATTACTTTAATGGTTAAAACGAGACGCCTTCCCTATGGAAAGGTCTTGTAGATAATGTTTTAAACTTTCTAAAAGTAATTTTTTGCTATAGGCGTATTAACATTTTATTGGGGCTCAAATATAGAAAAAATTAAATGACTTTAGAAAATTTCTATTGTTATGCACACATTTTTTAATGCCATTCATACAATTTTAGTTATTGAATTCTCCATATTGTATCTTTGCATACTTAGATATGAAAATGGCCGAAATAGTAGATGTAAACCCCAAGCACAACATAATAATAAAGGGTGCAAAGCTGCATAACCTAAAGAATATAGATGTTGTTATACCCCGTAATAAATTAGTTGTTATAACCGGTCTTTCCGGATCAGGAAAGTCTAGTTTGGCTTTTGACACACTCTACGCAGAGGGTCAAAGACGTTACGTAGAGAGTTTATCCTCATACGCCAGGCAGTTCTTGGGTAAACTTGACAAACCTAAAGTGGACTATATAAAAGGTATAGCCCCGGCCATTGCCATTGAGCAGAAGGTAAATTCTACAAACCCGCGATCTACCGTGGGTACCACTACGGAGATTTATGATTACTTAAAATTGCTATACGCCCGTATAGGACGTACCATATCCCCTATTTCTGGCCGTGAAGTAAAGAAGGATACGGTTACAGACGTTGTGGACCATGTAAAGAAATACGAAGAAGGAACCAAATTACTGTTACTGGCCCCTATAGTTATTGATGAAAATAAGGAACCTTTAAAATCACTTCAATTACTTTCCAAACAAGGATATGCTAGGATAAAATATAATGATGAAGTCTTACGCATAGATAATGTGCCGGAAGATATTGGCAGAAATTTTGAGTTAGTGGTTGATAGAATAATTGTAAAAGACGATGAGGATTTCTACAACCGATTGGCCAATGCCGTTGACACCGCTTTTTTTGAAGGAAAAGGAGAATGTGCTATAGAAGAACTGGCCACAGGAGAAAAAATTCCGTTTAGTAACAAGTTTGAACTAGATGGTATGTCTTTCTTAGAACCTAACGTGCATTTGTTCAGCTTTAACAACCCTTATGGAGCATGCCCAAAATGTGAAGGTTACGGAGATGTAATTGGTATAGACGAAGACCTTGTTATTCCAAATACCGCCTTATCCGTTTATGAAAATGCCATATTTCCATGGAGAGGTGAAAGTATGGGGTGGTATAGAGATCAACTCGTAAACTCGGCTTATAAGTTTGATTTCTCCATTCACAAACCTTGGTTTGAGCTTTCGGACGAGCAGAAGCAATTGGTTTGGAACGGCAATGACCACTTTATTGGACTCAACAAATTTTTTGAGCAGCTAGAGGAAAAAAGTTATAAAATACAGAATAGGGTAATGCTTTCCCGTTACCGCGGCAAAACAAGATGTAATGTTTGCCATGGGAAACGGTTACGGAAGGAAACCGATAATATTAAGGTTAACGGAAAAAACATTTCCGATTTGGTGGAGCTGCCCATTAAAAAATTGATCCCGTTTTTTGAGGAGCTGGTTTTGGATAAAACCGATGAGAAAATTGCTTCTCGCTTATTAAAGGAAATCAAAACCAGGTTAGGCTTTTTAAATAAAGTAGGTTTAAGCTATTTGACTATTAACCGAAAGTCCAATAGCCTATCCGGCGGAGAGAGTCAGCGTATTAATCTAGCAACATCATTGGGCAGTAGCCTTGTGGGAAGTATGTATATCCTAGATGAGCCCAGTATAGGTTTGCACCCTAAGGACACAGAGAACTTAATAGATGTTTTACTATCCTTGCGCGACCTTGGCAATACGGTTATTGTTGTTGAACATGATGAAGATATCATGAAAGCAGCGGATGAAGTTATTGATATTGGTCCAGAAGCAGGTACACATGGCGGAGAAGTTGTTGCGCATGGGACTCTTAATGATATTTTAAAATCAACCTCCTTAACGGCTCATTATTTGAACGGAACAGAAGAAATTCCCGTTCCCAGTAAAAGAAGAACTTCTACAGATTACATAACTATTATAGGAGCTCGGGAAAATAATCTTAAGAATATTAATGTAACGTTTCCGCTTCATATGCTTACCGTGGTAACTGGTGTTTCCGGTAGCGGAAAAAGCACTTTGGTCAAAAAACTGTTGTATCCCATTATCTTGAAAGAAGTTGGAGGCTATGGAGAAAAAGCGGGACAGTTTACCAAAGTTGAAGGGAAATACAAGACCATCAAGCACGTTGAGTTTGTAGACCAAAATCCAATAGGGCGGTCATCACGCTCAAACCCGGTAACCTATATTAAAGCATATGATGACATTAGGAGTCTTTTCGCTGCGCAAAAACTTAGTAAAATAAGAGCATATCAAGCCAAGCATTTTTCTTTTAATGTTGATGGTGGCCGATGCGAAAAGTGTAAAGGTGAAGGTGAAATTACTGTAGAAATGCAGTTCATGGCAGATGTTCACTTGGAATGCGACACCTGCGGAGGAAAACGTTTTAAAAAGGAAGTGTTAGAGGTCAAATTTGAAGATGCCAGCATAGATGACGTCTTAAACATGACCATTGACGATGCCATTGCCTTCTTTGAAAAGTACAAACAAACCAAAATTGTTACCAAACTGAAGCCTTTACAAGATGTAGGTCTTGGCTATGTAACCTTGGGGCAGTCCTCTTCTACCCTATCAGGTGGAGAAGCACAGCGTATTAAACTTGCGTCATTTTTAGTAAAAGGCACCACAAAAGACAAGGCGCTCTTTATTTTTGATGAACCTACTACAGGTTTGCATTTTCATGATATTAAAAAGCTTTTAAAGTCTTTTGATGCTCTTATCTCAAAAGGGCATTCTGTAATTGTTATTGAGCACAACATTGAATTGATTAAATGTGCAGACTATATTATAGACCTAGGCCCCGAAGGTGGTGAAGGCGGTGGAAACTTATTAGCAGAGGGTACTCCTGAAGAGGTTGCAAAAAGTAAAACTTCTTTTACGGCTACCTATTTAAAAGAGAAACTATAGGAGACTCAAGATTATACCTAATAGAATACAAAAGACCATATTTTCTGTAAAAAAGGAAATATGGTCTTTTACTTTTTCACTTTTTCAAACCTATCTAAAAGCAAACACTTCTTTTTACATCGACCTTAAAACTTATAATTAACTCATTATAAGATGCTTGTATGCACCTTCTGTTTTTTGGCACGCTGTTTGTTTATTACAATTCGAATGTAAATAATTACACTCAGGAATTTAAAACCTTATATCATGAGAAACTTACTACTCTTTTTTTCGGCCCTAATTTTTAGCACTTCTGGTGTTATGGCCACAGGTACAGTTGAAGATAAGGTTGCAGAACGCAATGCTTATAGATACAACGACTCATTTATTTTTGTTGAGAATGGCATTACGTTTTCGGTATACCCAGATGGTGAATTCGATTTTTACATAGACAGTCGTGTAAGCGGCCGTAGAAACGGGGTTACCTTTAATTCGGGATTTGATTATAGTCCGTATGCCCAGTACGATGATTACGGTGCTGTAATACAAGTTGAGAATGTACCTATTTATTATGATTATTATGGTCGTGTTACACAAATAGGAGATGTAGATATTAGCTATAATAACAATCGCGTACGTAGTGTAGGTGGAATGTATGTGTACTATAACCGTAGAGGTTTATATGATTATCACACCGGATATATCAATATTTATAATAGAAATTATGTGTACAGACCTTTTCATGCATTCTTTGCAAGACCTACATTAGGATTTTGTTTAGTGTTCAATAGACCTTATAGAAGATTTTACAGCCCTATTCGTTACACCTATTACAATCCTTATAGATATAATACTAGACGTGCTTATGCCAAAATTGGAAGAACGCATAGATATAATAAAGTAAGAAATGATAGGTCTAGAATCTATAGAAATGACAGAAGAGTAGCAGTTAGAACAAATAACTCAAGAAACAACAGGTCTGTTTCAAAGAGAAATTACGCTACTACCCGCACGAACAGGTCGGTTGCAAATCGTGATAATTCAGCAAGAAGAACTGTTTCAAGAAGTAGTGCCACACGTTCTAATAATACGAATCGTAAAATTACGAACCGTAGCAGAACGGTGAAATCTAGAGCAAATACCCCATCTAGAAATAGTTCGGTAGCGCAGAGGTCTACTGCAGTAAGAAAAGCCAATGGCAATACGGTGAGCAAAAGAACAGTAACCAGATCACCACGTAGCACGACGGTAAAAAGAAGTACGACTACTTATAGAAGTCCCCAAAATAACAGGAGTACAAATAGAACTGTTAGAAAAGCTCCTTCGCAAAGTAGAAGTAACGTTAGTACAAGAAGTTCTTCTAGAAGGTCTGTAACTAAGGCCCCATCTAGAAGTAGTAGAAATAATACATCTTCAAGGGCTACAACATCAAGAAGTTCAAGAAGATATTAAGATAGTTTTTAGGTTGGTTAGTTGTTGCCCCCGCAGTAGATTTATTTGCTGCGGGGGTTTTTCTTTTTAGCACAGAAATTAGCCCACCTTTGTTACAGTAACTTTTATGGATTTACTAATTGGCGTTTTACTTTTATCCGCATACTGATCATGAGGAATAAGAACATTGGTCTCTGGATAGTACGCTGCCAAATCCCCGCAAGGGATATTGTAAGGCACCACTAAAAACTTATTTGCCGTACGCACCTCACCATTATATGAACTGCTAATATTTATAACGTCTTTTTTCTTAAGCCCCTGTTTTTCCATATCCTCCGGATTCATGAACAATACCCGTCTTTCATTATAGATTCCGCGGTACCTATCATCCATACCGTAAATAGTGGTATTGAACTGGTCATGAGACCTAATTGTCATTAACATGAACTCCTCTTCCTTTAAGTTATGTTCCGGCAAAGGGTTAACGGTCAATTGGGCCCTGCCATTAGGAAGCATACTAAAATCAAGGTTACGGACATTGTTGGGTAAATAGTAGCCTATACCCTTAGATCTCTCTTTTGTATTTTCAAAGCCCTTAACTACCTTATCTATGCTTTCCCTAATAAGTTCGTAGTTCTCGCCCATAGCTTTCCAATCTACAGAGTGTCTACCACCAAAATAAGTATGGGCCAATTCAGCAATAAGTTCAGGTTCACTTTTAATGTTATCTGAAGTCGGTTTTAAAAGTCCACGAGATTGTCTCACCCGCCCCATACTATCTTCCATAGTCTGATAGCGTAAGGTGCCATCTTTCATATCTTTTTCAGATCTACCAAAAGTGGGCAATATAAGTGCCGTTTTTCCAGTAACCAGATGAGAGCGATTCAACTTTGTACTTACCTGTACAGTAAGTTCACAATTTTGCATTGCTTGTGCAGTATACATAGTATCCGAAGCGGCCATCAGAAAATTTCCGCCTAAACAAATAAACACTTTACCTTTTTCATCGTGCATGGCCTTAATAGCTCCCACAACATCTACACCTTCTTTATCCGGAGCAGTAAACCCTAAGTGTGTCTTTATACGCGCGTTTAGTTCTTCATTCACAAAATGCATAATACCCACAGAGCGATCCCCTTGCACATTGCTGTGACCACGCACCGGGCAGGTACCTGCATTAGGTTTTCCCAAAGACCCTTTTAATAACAATAGGTTTAAATATTCGCATATGGTAGCTACCCCATTTTTATGCTGAGTCAACCCCATGGCCCAACATACTACGATGTTGCTACTTGTTGCCAAAAGGGCTACCGTTTCATTAATTTTTTCGTTACTAACACCACTCAAGGCTAGTAGTGATTCCTCATCATAATTCTTAAAGTCCGAAATCAAGGATTCATAACCATCTACATATTTAACCATAAAATCATGGTCAAAAACCTTTTGCCCGCTCTCATCCAAAGCGGCAAGTCTCATTAAGATGAGCTTCATTAAAGCTATATCTTGATTGATGCGGACTTGCAAATGAATATCCGTTAGGTCTTCCCCACCACCAATTAAACCATTTAAATGTTGTGGATTTTTAAAATTTATTAGACCGGATTCCTCCAAAGGGTTAATACTAATTATCTTTCCCCCATTCTTCTTGCATTTCTCCAATGCCGATAGCATCCTAGGATGGTTCGTACCTGGGTTTTGACCTGCAACAATAACGACATCCGCACCATATAAATCCTCCAATTTCACTGAACCTTTTCCAATACCTAAAGTTTCCGAAAGTGCTACACCACTAGATTCGTGGCACATATTGGAACAGTCGGGCATATTATTGGTCCCAATAGCACGCGCAAACATACCGTATAAATAAGCTGCTTCATTACTTGACCTACCTGATGTATAGAAGATAGCGTCGTCCGGTGAATTTAATTTATGTAGCTCTATAGAAATAAGTTCATAAGCCTCTTCCCAAGAAATAGGTTCATAGTTTACACTTCCTGTTCTTAGCACCAACGGTTCGGTAATTCTACCAAATTTGTTCAGTTGATATTCCGTTAATTTGGAAAGTTCCTCTACAGAGTATTTTTTAAAAAAATCACGACCAATTTTGTCCGTAGTGGCCTCATCGGCAACAGCCTTTGCCCCATTTTCACAGTATTCTGCAATAGACGAAGGGTGTTCTGGGTTGGGCCAAGCACAACTTGGACAATCAAAACCATCTTCTTGGTTAAGTTCCAAAAAGGCACGCATAGAGCGTACTATACCCATTTCTTTAAATCCGTGACGTAAAGCCTCGGTAACCCCTAATTTCCCTGCTGCATACTTAACAGGTTCTGTAATCTTAATATTTGAAAAATCTTCGGAACCTATTATTGTAACATTCCTTTGATTGTCTTTATGTGACATACTTAACTTCTATTTCTAGTGTTTCAATTTCGGGTTAGGGTAATTATCGGATTCATCTTCTCCCCTGTCTTCTAGACAATTGAAATCCTTTTCTACCAAAAGAGATAGAGTTTTTCCATCTTTAAGAGGTACTAAATTACTAAACCCTACCTTTTTACTGCTTTCCCAACCCTGAATCATTTCCGAAGGTAAAATCAAAGTAATTTTATCATTCTCAAAACTAGCCGTAAGCGAAGTTGCTCTGGTTTGGCTGCTTAAAGCATATGTAAATGTGCTATTTACAAATTGTGTTTCTTCTTGAATATATCCTTCTTTACAAAGTTGTGACACTTCTGTTTTGGTAATACGCACACGTATAGAGTTACCTTTTATCCGTATTTTCATTGAGGTACTTGTTGATACTGACTAGTAGAAATAGCCCGAAATTATAATTAATGCTAAATATACAAGTCAATATTGAAACAGCGCAGAATATTTTTTCTTTCTTCCGTTCTACCTACCGCTCTTTTCTCTTCATATAACAAAATACCATCAGAAGTTGTAATTTTAAAATAGACACCAGGCCCGGGCATGGAAGAAATAGGAGTTTCTATACTTATAAGTGGAGATAGAAACGTTTGCATATAATCTATACTCGTATAGTCAATCCTAAATTTTCCAGTTCTATCCGTTGTGGCACTCCCTAATAAATCATCTTTAACCCAATCCACATCCATAGCTGATACAACTACCCCTTCTACAGCTGTTTTCCTATCTTCAATAGACTTAACACTTCCTATAATGGTCCAAATATCAAAATGATGCCTTACTTGGCTCCACAATTGAAAACCAAAACTGTAATTCCAACTAAATTCTTTAAGTTCACCATTATTCCTCCATACAGGCATTAACCGTTTGACCGTGAAATGGATAGTGTCTATTTTTTTCTTTTTACGTGCTTGTTTATCCTTTACGACGAGGTCTATCTCAATGGCACCTTCATTGTACGAATCGCACACATCAACTACATAATTTCCTTCTGAATCTGTAAAACCACTTCCCAAAATATTTTTAGATTTATTTAAAATGGCATCGGCAGATAATATGTGTAGTTCATTTTTGTAATCGTGAGTAACTTTTGAACCACTATTTACTTTGTAGATTTTTACTTCTACATGTTCCAAAGATTCATAGAGGTCCAAATGCAGACAAGCTCTAAGATTACCTTTAACCATGTAGCTCATTTCATTTAACATTAGAAGGTGACAAAATAAAAAATAAAAGTCTATCCAATAGACCGTTACATGCAACTAGGGAGCTTTCTTTTAAAGAAGCTGAGTGTTAAGATATAGTTATTGACCTTTCTTTCCAAATACTTTTGAAAGCACTTGAAAAACATCTTCCGAGATTTTAAACTTATATAGAACCCCAACATAGAGCAAGGTTATCCCCAAACTTTTTATCATAATGCTTATGATAGGATGAAAAGGTAGGTGGATAAAATAGAAAGTAAGCAAGGTAATGGCCAACAATACCGAAATTTGAACGGTTTCTTTAGTAAAGGGTAGCATGTTGAATTTCATCTTAACATAAATCAATTTTACCGTGTTATAGATGAAAAAAGCTGAAAAACTGGCAATTGCGGCACCATCTAGACCATAAGCAGGAATAAGCCAAACATTGAGCAATACGGTTACAATTGCCAAAAATATTCCCATATATAAAACCGCCCTGTAATAATCCGAATTATATAAAATGGAATTGTTATTCCCCAACAAAGCATCATAAAGCTTTGCCAGGCCCAACCATACAAAAATTATATATCCATTACGATAAGCATCTGGCAGGAGTTCATAAAGGTCATTGAGATTCAAAAATATAAGTGCAAACAAAAGTCCGGATATAATATATAGTGTTAGCGAGCTTTTTTGATAGAGCCTGCTTAATCCCGCCAAATCATTCTTGTTCATAAGCTCCGCTGTAAGCGGATACATTATTTGATGCATGGAACGTGAAGGCACGGCTATCACCAAAGCTATAAAGCTGGCTACGCTATAATAGGCTACGTTTTCAATTTTTATAAATTGATTGATCATTACCTTATCAATCTCTAAAAGAACAATAGCAACTGAGCCACCCAAAATAATCAATGCACTATACACCAAAATTTTACGTGTGTTACTAGGGAAATCAAAAACCAATCTGGGCCTGTACAAGGTATATGCGTAGATTTTCATAAAAAGCATCCGCAGTACATATACCACCACTAGGCCATCTATAAAGGAGGTTACTGAAATTACGTCAAAATACAAAAGCACCAAAAGAACGGATTGCCCTACCCGACCGAAAATTTCTTTCATAAAATTACCAAAAACCGATTTCATATGGACTCTGGCCCAAGCATAAAAAACTTCAAAATAGGCCATGGTCATAGCTACAAAGAAAATATGCCAGACATACCCTCTTACAATTGGGTTTTCCTTGGATAAGAAGTTTGAAATACTATCGTTCACTACATAGGTTATGCCCGCAATGGGTAGCATTAATGCCAATGGCAAGAAAAGCATAAGAGTAAGAAAACCATCTTTTGATTTAACATCCGTGAAACCACTATAAAACTTTACCAAGGTATTGGGTACTCCAAAAGCAAGTAATGGCATTATAACTACTGAAGCCGATAACACAACCTGTAGCAACCCATAATATTCGGGTTCCATAAAACGTAGATAAAGCACTAAAGTATTTAGTGCCCCAAGACCAAAACCCAAATACGTAATGATCGAATTGTTCAGTGATTGTTTAAATACCACTCCCATTACAGTAATTTTGAAAGTTCTTGAGTAAGTGCCTTTCGGCTGTACTTCTCAATATGAATAGATTCTGAAGTAATTGTCCCTGTTTTAAAGTCGTTATACCAGTTAAGTATGGTTTTTTTCAGTTCTGCATCGGCATCATAATCAAATACCTTTCCAGCCACGGTCCGTTCTATAATCTTACCTGCCTCCCAATTCTTTGGCCCCACCGCTAAAATAGGCCTTTTGGCAACCATGTATTCAAAAAGCTTGCCCGGTATAATTCCCTTAGTTTCTTCACTGTCTATTTCTATCATAAGTAGTAGCTGAGACCTTTGCTGTCTTCGTTGGGCTTCGGCGTGAGAGCCATACCCTCTCATTTTTATATAAGGACCTAACTCATATCTATACATTAAATCCATTACATCCTGACTTACTACCCCCATAAACTCCAATTGAAGGTCTCCACGGAAAACGGCATTTTCCGCAGCAATTTGAGATAATACCTTCCATAGGTTTTTAGGGTTTCTGCCCGTTAACAAGGACCCAATGTGAGAAATTGTAAAATTATGATCTAAATCCGCATCATTCTCATAATCGGAATCATACCCATTGGTAATTACAGAAATAGGCTGTTTTGTAATTTGTTCAAATTCTAATTTGGTCGTAGCACTGGTCACAAGAATTCTATCCGCTTCGTTCAACACGGCATACTCCAACTCCTTGTGTTTTTTTTCGGAACTTTTGGTCAGTTTTAATTCTTTGTGATACCCAATAGAAGTCCATGGGTCCCTAAAATCGGCCAACCAAGTTACCCCTTTATCCTTTTTTAATTGTCTACCGATCAGATGAACACTATGCGGTGGCCCAGTAGTAATTATCGTCTCAATCCCTTCTTTAGCAATGATATCCGACAAATATTTTACCGAAGGCTTAATCCAATATTTTCTAGCATCGGGAATAAAAAAATTTCCTCTAACCCATAGCATGGCCTTTTCAAAAAACGATTGGTTCTTGGTTTGAATAATACCAGAGCTAATACGTTTTGTTTTTTTTGAGGACAACACCTTTGCCAATCCATAAGGTTCAAAAAGGGGCTGTGAATAGATTGTAATGTCCTTAGGAACTTCAGCAATTAGAGTGGCATCCTCTATTGGGTAATGCGGATTTTCCGGAATGTAAACTATGGGTTCCACATTAAAATCGCGAAGGTATTTTACAAACTTTAACCACCTCTGCACACCTGGCCCACCAGCAGGAGGCCAATAATAGGTGATAATGAGGACTTTCTTCATAAGCTTAAATTACTAGATGTAAGATTGGGGAACCTGTACAAACTATTTTTTAACTTCTTTCTTTTCTTGACCTTCGTCCTTCTTTGAACTATAGAATGTAAAACCTATTCCGCCTAAAACTATAAGCACCAAGACAATGGAACTTGCTAGCGTAATCTGGCTTCCTATCCTTACCACTTCAGGTTCAAACTTGAATTCTATGGTGTGCTCCCCACTTGGAACCTGTATGGCCCTTAGGGTATAATTTACCTTAATATGGTCTTTTAACTTTCCATCTATATAAGCATTCCATCCGTTTTGGTAATACATTTCGGAAAAAACAGCAAGGCCATCATTAGAATTTTTAGACTTATAAGTTAAGTGATTAGGAGCATAATCCGATAAAACTATAGCAGCTGTAGAATCTACCTTAAATTCAAAATTGTTCAAATTTTTAACCTTGGCCACGTTTAGGACAGCTTCGGTTCGCGTATCCAATTTATCCAAAGCCTGAATTTCTTCATCTGCAGAATTCACTTTTACTACATGGTTTACAAACCAAGCATTGCCATTGGCGTTAGGGTTTACAGCTGGGTAACTTTTACCTTCTTCATCCTGCTGAATTACATACTTTACGTTTAACATGTTCAATACTCCCATGTTACCTTTATACACGTAAAAACTGAAAAGGTCTTCCAGTCCGGCTGGTTTTGCCGCATGATACCCACCAATAGATTGATGATAGTAAGATGTACGCGCACCATTAATACCTTCATTGGGATCATACACCCTATAGATACTCTTATCCTTACTTATTTCCTTGTCCAAAGCAGTTTCAGGAAACGGCTGTGTCATTTTCCTTTTAGAAACAAAATTCTCGGAGTCAACATAGCGTAAACCAACACCAACCAAATCAAAAATAATCAATGCCCCAATTGCAACTATGGCTATGTTCTCTTTAAGTTTTCCTTTAATATAGAACCAAAGTGCCAAGGCCGCCAAAAGGACAAATATCATAGACCGTAAAAGGTCTGAGTTATATACGGCTTTCCGGTCTGCTTGAATTAAAGAAACCAGTTCATCCCCATAATTTCGTTTTAGAAAATCGTCACTAGGGCCTTCAAAATCAAAACCGGCTTTAAAGATGAACAAAGCAACACTTAAACCCAATACCGTAAAAAATGATATCTTAAGTGCATTCAGCTTTTCGGAAACATCAACCGTAGATTTAAAAAGTTCGCGCAATGCTAGAATAGCTAACACTGGAGCACACAACTCCAAAATGACCTGTATAGAAGAGACTGCCCTAAACTTATCATATAACGGAAAATAGTCAATCATGAAGTCCGTCAAAAAGCTAAAATTCTTTCCCCAAGACAGAAACAGAGACATTAGCACGCCTCCAAGAAGCCACCATTTGGCTTTTCCCTTCACTAAAATAAGCCCTAAGATAAACAGGAAAAAGATAATGGCACCAATATAAGCAGGACCTGACGTTCCGGGCTGATCGGCCCAATACAAGGGCAAACCACTAGAAAAATTCAATGCTTGGCTACGAGACACACCTTGATCTATTAAGAAGTCATAACTTTTAGAGTTTTCTCCCAGGTTCTCGTTATTTGACCCCCCAAACAAACGGGGTACAAATAGGTTCAATGATTCTGTAATACCGTAGCTCCATTGGGTAATATATGACTTCTCCAGCCCTCCCGTATTTTCTTTTGTCGAGCCATCTGGATTAATGGTTAGTTCAGATTTACCACGGGTGCTCCAATCCGCATATTCCTTTGTAGCCATTAAACTAGTTGCATTAGCGGCAATCCCCAATGTAACCGCAACCAGGAGTAGGCCTACAGAACTAAAATAATGTTTTAGCTTTTCTGTTCGTATGGCATCTACCAAGTAAACTACACCTAAAATTAAAACCAAAAGCATGAAATAATAGGTCATCTGATAATGATTGGCCCGTATCTCCAATGCCATTGAAATTGCAGTTAAAATAAATCCCCAGAGATATTTTTTACGGAACACCAATACAATGCCTCCTAAAAGCATGGGCAGATACCCCAAGGCATGGGCTTTTGCATTATGCCCAACACCAAGAATAATGATGAGATAGGTTGAAAAACCGAAGGCCAAGGCACCAACTATGGCTAATCTATAATCTACTTTCAGGCAACAAAGCAAGATATAGAAGCCAATAAAATATAAAAACAAATAATCTGCCGGTCTAGGTAAAAACCGGATTAGATTATCCAATTTCTTAACGTAATCGTGAGGATAATACGCGCCTAACTGATAAGTTGGCATGCCTCCAAAGGCACTATTTGTCCAATAGGGCTCTTCCCCCGTTTTCTTTCTAAAATCGTTCTGCTCCTTGGCCATACCCGTAAACTGAACAATATCTGACTGTTCTATTACCTTGCCTTGAAGCACGGGATGAAAATAGGCCAAAGTAGCAATCACAAAAAAAATAGTAACAAAAAAATGTACGAAGAAGGCCTTCAATCCTTTTTGCATAATGGGATTTATCGGTTGTTTCGGCTAAAATAATGAAGTTATCTCTACTTTCGAATTTGTTTTGAACTTAACTTAAAAGATAGTCATAAGTTTTAAAAACATAAACGCCTATTGCAAAGCTTTTATAAGTTCAAAAAGTATTCGATTTTAAAGTATAAAAAAAGAACTAGTGTAGTACAAAGAAGTTTACTCTACTTCCTCAAAATCAATATAATCACCCACCTGATTGTTTGAAGTATTCTTTCTTGACGGTTTCTTATCAATTATAACATCTCCTACCCGTTCCTTTTGATTTTGGCCATTTGTTTGCTGTGCAAATTCACCAAACTTTTCATTAAAATGTTCTTGGGTTTTCCGAGCGGCATACCCGAATATTTTGGGGGCAAACATCTTCACTAAGATCTTAAAAAGATAATAGACCAATAAAATTATTAAGATTGTCTTTAAAAATGCCATACTTTTTTCAAAATGATTATATCAAAAATACGATTCTAACGTTGTAATAACTGTGTAGAAGTGCTAAAATATTATTAAAGTAGTTTCTATGAATTCATATTTTGGATTCCCATGTAGAGATAAACCACTGAAAACAAAGGCTTACTAGACGTTTTTGTTTTAAAAATGGTCTTATGCATACGATAGATTTTAGATTTTTTACACAAAAAAGAACAAGCCTGAATTAATTAATCAAGCGGCCCAAAATGAAAAAGTATCTATTAACTCTCCTTTTTACGCTACCTATGGTAGCCACAGCACAATATACAGATGTAATTAATTCTAACCGCCCAGGTATGTCCGTTAGTGCATACGCAGTTGGTAGAAATGTGTTGCAATTGGAGGCCGGTATTCTTTACGAACAGCGAGACCATACTCTTTTGGACACAAAAAGTAATATTTGGGGTTCTGATATTTCACTACGGTACGGTCTGTTGTTCGAGCAATTAGAAATAAATTATGAAGGCACGTATGTAAACCAGAACATTACTTATAACAGTTTGAACGTTTCTGAGAATTTAACTGACTTTTCAAGAAATCGGGTTGGTCTTAAGTACTTGATTTATGACCGATATAAAAACCCGGAACGTAATAAACCCAATTTATATAGCTGGAAAGCCAATTATGGTTTTAAATTTAAAAACTTAATTCCCTCTGTTTCCCTCTATGGCGGCGCCACTTTTAATCTAGGCGATAACCCTTTCTACGTTGGTGACCCAACCGTGTCTTACCGCGGAATGATCGCAACCCAAAGTAGATTAACTCCGCGATTTGTACTTATAACCAACATTGCATACGATAGAATTACCACGGATTATCCTGAATTAAGTTACCTAGTTTCCATAAGCCATGCTTTTCGCAATCCCAAATGGAGTGCCTTTATAGAGAATCAAGGTATACAGAGCGATCGTTATTCAGATGCCCTTATACGTGGTGGTGTGGCCCACTTACTTGCGGATGACCTACAGGTTGATTTTAATTTGGGTGCCAGCTTTAAAAACACACCTTCCAGAATATTTATGACCGTTGGCGGGTCTTACCGGTTTGACTTTCACAAAGACAAGCTCATATCAATTGATGAGCAAAGTGCCGGTGAAAATGGCGGCCCTATTAAAAAGAACGCCATGAAGAAGAAGGAAAAAGAGGATCGTAAAAAAAATAAGAAAAGCGGTGGCGCCGAGGATATCGATTTAGGTCCATCTAAGAAACAACTCAAAAAGCTTAAAAAGGAAGAGCGAAAGAAACGCAAAAACAAAGACCGTGATAACGGAGCTATAGATTTTTAAGCCAAGACAACTCATTCATTATTCATAAAATTAAGTTTCATAATTTTATTCTAACCCTATTTATCCCTAATATTGACCTTACAAAAAGAATTGTATGGTCACCCTTAAAGAAGCGATTTCAAAAGCAGAGCTAAAAGAGTTCGTGAAATTTCCATTTTCGCTTTATAAAGGCTCCTCTTATTGGGTACCACCTTTGATTGCCGATGAGATGGCTACTTTTGACAAGGATCAAAACCCAGCTTTTCAAAATGCGAGTTGTTGGTTCTATCTGGCCTATAAAAACAATACGCTTGTAGGAAGGGTCGTAGCTATAATCAACCACCTGGAAGTGAATGATCAAAACGTAAAAAAAATGCGTTTTGGCTGGTTTGATTTTATTGATGACCCAGAAGTTTCGGAAACCCTTCTAAATAAAGTTGCAGAAATTGGAAAAGCGCATGATCTAGAGTTTATGGAAGGCCCTGTTGGCTTTTCCAACTTAGATAAGGTTGGTGTGCTTACGGATGGTTACGATCAACCGGGAAGCATGGTGACCTGGTACAACCACGCCTATTACATTAATCATTACGAACGTTTGGGTTTTGCTAAGGAAAAAGGATATGTTGAAAACAAGTTCCCGGCCAGTAACGCAGATCCGGCTTTGTTTACCAAATTGAACGAACTGGTAAAAAGACGCTACGGCTTACGTGAAATAAACTTTAAAAAAACTAGCGAAGTATTACCATTGGTAGACCAAATGTTTGACCTGTTCAACCAAACCTATTCCAAATTATCCTCTTTTGTTCCTATAACCGATGTTCAAAAGGAATATTTCAAGAAAAAATACATAACCTTTATAGACCCGGAGTATATTAAGTTTATTGTAGATAAGAATGACAGCCTAATTGCGTTTGCAATTGTTATGCCCTCGTTCTCCCATGCATTACAAAAAGCTAAGGGAAAGTTGTTTCCTTTTGGTTTTTTACACCTTCTTCGTGCGAAAAAGTATAATAAAGATGCCGTTTTTTATTTGATAGGTATCCACCCGGATTATCAAAATAAAGGAGTTACGGCCATCATTTTTAATGAATACTACAAAACATTCAACAAGCGCGGTATTCAAATGTGCTATAGAACCCCGGAACTAGAAGATAATATTGCCATCCGTCAAATGTGGAAGCATTTTTCCCCAAAAATTTATAAGCGGCGTGCCACCTACAAAAAGAGTCTATAGCCGCAAAGGGCTACTTCCCTACTCTTCATTCGCTCACTCTAAGAAATAATCGAACTCCCTATAAAAAACAAAAATGCCCCATTTAAAATGAGGCATTTGTTTCATGAAGATTATTTAAGCCGATGTTACTCGCCCATAGCCGCAGCAACCGCAGCGGACAATCTTTTATAAGTACCATTCTCCAAACGGTCCCTAATAGCAGAGAATGCATCTAATGTTTCTTCTATATCCTGCATAGTATGCGTAGCGGTAGGAATCATACGTAAAAGTATCAACCCCTTTGGTATCACTGGATACACTACAATTGAACAGAAGATACCGTAATTCTCACGTAAATCCTTTACAAGGGCCATAGCCTCTGGAATACTACCGTTCAAGTACACTGGAGTTACACAAGTATTGGTACTTCCAATATCAAAACCTCTACTCTTAAGTCCGTTTTGAAGTGCGTTTACGTTCTCCCATAACTTAGCCTTAAGCTCAGGCATAGTACGCAACATGTCCAATCTTTTTAAGGCACCTTTCACATAAATCATAGGTAATGACTTAGCGAACATTTGTGACCTTAAATTATATTTTAAGTAGTCTATAATCTCTTTATCTGCAGCTAAAAACGCTCCAATACCGGCCATAGACTTTGCAAAGGTTGCAAAATATACATCTATATCCTTTTGTACGCCCTGTTCTTGTCCTGCACCTGCACCAGTGGCACCCAAGGTTCCAAAACCATGTGCATCATCTACAAATAAACGGAACGTATATTTTTCTTTAAGGGCAACTATTTCTTTTAGCTTTCCTTGCTCACCACGCATTCCGAAAACACCTTCGGAAATAACCAATATTCCTCCACCGGTCTGTTCGGCCATTTTTGTGGCGCGCTCTAAGTTTTTCTCTAAACTATCAATATCATTATGCTTAAACGTAAAACGTTTTCCCATATGTAGCCTAACACCATCAATAATACAAGCATGGGCATCTACATCATAAACAATAATATCGTCCTTTGATACAAGGGCATCAATAGCAGAAACCATACCTTGGTAACCAAAGTTCAGCAAATAAGCAGATTCCTTATCAACAAATTCGGCTAATTCTTTTTCTAATTGCTCATGAAAATCAGTATGGCCGCTCATCATTCTTGCTCCCATAGGGTAAGCCGATCCATATTCTGCAGCGGCTTCGCCATCTACCTTCTTAACTTCAGGTAGGTTAGCAAGACCCAGATAATCGTTAATACTCCAGGTAATTACCTCTTTTCCCTGAAACTTCATTCGGTTAGAAATTGGCCCTTCCAACTTAGGAAAAACGAAATATCCCTCCGCCTGTGAAGCCCATTTTCCTAATGGCCCCTTGTTCTCAATAATTCTATCAAATAAATCTCGCATTTAGGTGTACTTTGGATTTTAGTGCAAAAGTAAGATTTTAAGAGCAACATTCATAAAATATTATTCTCTAACAAAAAAGCAACAACCTTTACGATTATTGCTTTCCCACTTTTACAAACTTGTAATTTATTCTTTTATGTATTGTACCTTTTGAGTTTCGCTTACTTCATTGGTATCAAAGAAGCCTTGATCCTCCATCCATTGATCACTATATACTTTACTCATATATCTTGAACCGTGATCTGGAAAGATAACAACAACATTATCTTTAGGACCAAATTCTCCTTCTTCGTTCAATTGCTTCAATGCTTGCATAACGGCACCACTGGTATATCCTGCAAAAATACCTTCGGTTCTTGCCAATTCACGAGCTGTGTGAGCACTTTCTGAATCCGTAACTTTAATGAACTTGTCTATTACATCAAAATCCGTTGCTCCAGGTATAAGGTTCTTTCCTAACCCTTCAATTCTGTACGGGTAAATTTCGTTGGAGTCAAACTCTCTTGTTTCGTGGTATTTTTTCAACACAGAACCAAAAGCATCAACACCTATTACCTTAACATTGGGGTTTTGTTCTTTTAAGTATTTGGCAGTTCCGGAAATAGTACCTCCAGTACCACTACATGCAACAAAATGTGTGATTTCACCTCCGGTTTGCTCCCATATTTCAGGCCCGGTACTCTCATAATGGGCATGCATGTTGAGCTCATTAAAGTATTGGTTGATATAAATAGAACCGTTAGTTTCTTTATGCAACCGTTTTGCTACTTCATAATAAGAACGTGGATCGTCTGCACTTACGTGAGCTGGGCAGACATATACCGTAGCTCCCATTGTACGAAGCATATCGATTTTATCTTTTGATGATTTTGAACTAACCGCCAAAATACACTTATAACCTTTTATAATACTCACCATGGCAATACTAAAACCGGTATTACCAGAAGTTGTTTCTATAATGGTACTTCCTTCGGTTAAAATACCTTTACGTTCAGCTTCCTCTATAATGTGCATTGCGATGCGGTCTTTAGAGGAGTGACCTGGGTTAAAGGATTCTACTTTTGCATAAAAGTTGCCGGTAAAGCTTTCGGTTATTCTATTTAGTTGTACTAGCGGTGTGTTTCCTACAAGTTCTAGGATATTATTGTAAGCCTTAATTTTGTTTTCCATAAAGGATGTCTGGTTTTGGGAACTATTGATAAAAAGATAAGTTTCCACAAAATTACTTGGACAAAATTACTATTTTTTTTGAATATGTCATTTTATCATGCAAAATACCTCCAAAAAATGAAGATTTTCATTCATAAACCATGATTTGTTAACGTTTCATTAGCATAATTGCCCTAATCTAGTCAATTCTGAAGTGGTCATAAGGTTCCTTTTTATTCCCTACTTCTATTAGATTCAAAAAATTACCATATATACAGTATGCTTATTTAGCCTTCCCCTCTAAGTCCAACAGAAAGGCATACTCTTTTGCTACTTCTTTTAAGGACTCAAAACGGCCCGAAGCACCTCCGTGACCCGTATCCATATTAATGTCCATCATCAATAGGTTATGATTAGCTCTCAATTCCCTCAATTTGGCCACCCACTTTGCAGGTTCAAAATATTGAACTTGAGAATCATGCAGACCTGTAGTAACCAGTAAATTAGGATAGTCCTGTGCTGTAACTTGATCATATGGGGAATATGATTTCATATATTCATAATACGTCTTGTCATTTGGGTTTCCCCATTCATCGTACTCGCCCGTGGTTAACGGAATGGAATCATCTAACATAGTAGTTACAACATCTACAAACGGTACAGCGGCAATAACCCCGTTATATAATTCCGGAGCCATATTAATGATGGCGCCCATAAGAAGGCCTCCTGCAGAACCACCCATAGCATATAGGTGCTCAGATGAAGTATAGCCTTCTTGTACCAAATGCTTGGAACAATCTACAAAATCCGTAAAAGTATTCTTCTTTTTGAGCAGTTTTCCATCTTCGTACCAAGGTCTCCCCAGGTACTCACCTCCTCTTATATGTGCTATGACATAAACAAAACCTCTATCCAAAAGACTTAGTCTTACCGTTGAAAAATAAGGGTCTATCGTATGACCGTATGAACCATAAGCATATTGCAAAACAGGAGTGCTTTCATTGAGCGGCGTGTCTTTATGATAAACAACGGACATAGGGACTTTTACACCATCTCGGGCCGTGGCCCAAATACGTTTCTCCTTATAGTTGTCCTTATGAAATTTACCGCCCAAAACTTCTTGTTCCTTCTTAACTTCCTTCTCCTTGGTTCGCATATTAAAATCAATGATGGAGCTAGGAGTTGTCATGGAATTATATCCATAACGAAGAATCTCAGTATCAAAATCCGGATTACGGCCTACACCAGCAGTATAGGTTTCGCTTTCAAAAGGAAGGTAATATGCATTAGTACCATCCCACCTATTAATTTGCACACGATTAAGGCCATTGGTTCTTTCGGAAATAACGTAATAGTCTTTAAAAATATCAATGTCCTCTAAAAGCACATCATCTCGGTGTGGTATAAATTCTTTCCAACTGTCTGAGGAAGTATTGTTCTCATCGGTTTTCATCAATTTAAAATTGGTTGCACCGTCTTTATTGGTCAACACATAGAAATGATCACCGTAATGCGAAATACCATACTCTACTCCCCGCTCCCTTGGAGAAAACATCTTTAATTCCCCGTCCGGATTGTCCGCTCGTAAAAATTGATATTCAGAAGTTAGGGTACTGTAAGAACCAATGATGATATATTTTTTTGATTTTGACTTGTAGACATACGTTCCAAACGTATCATCCGTTTCATGAAAAACCAACTGATCATCCTCTGCAGACGTACCAAATTTATGCTTCAGAATCTGGTCCGATCGTAAAGTAACTTCATCTTTTTTGGTATAAAAAAGTGTTCTATTGTCATCTGCCCATACTGAGCCTCCTGTAGTATTTTCTATTTTATCCTTATAGATTTCACCCGTTTCCAAGTTTTTGATACTTATAGTGTATTGGCGGCGAGAGACTGTATCTACCCCAAAAGCTGCAAGTTTATTATCAGGGCTAATGGCTATACCACCAATACTAAAGAATTCATGCCCTTTAGCCATTTCATTACCGTTAAACATAATCTCCTCAGAAGCATCAAGAGTTTCTTTTTTACGGGCATAAATGGGATATTCCTTACCAATCTCATATCTAGTAATATACCAATATCCGTTTTGTTTGTAGGGTACCGATGTATCATCTTCTTTAATTCTGGACTTCATCTCATTAAAAAGATCATCCTGAAATTCTTTGGTATGTGCAGTAGAAGCATCATAAAATGCTTTCTCCGCTTCAAGATAAGAGATAACCTCCGGGTTTTCCTTATCGTTCAACCAATAGTAATTATCTACCCTAACATCACCATGCTTTTCTAAATTATGTGGAACCTTCTTTGCTATTGGTGCTTTTACTTCACTCATATGTATTTCTTGACTTTGTACTAAAGGCACAAATGTAAGGCATAAGGCAAGAACGAATTTCTTTTTTTTACATAGCTTCATTAGTAATGGGTTTTCTTACACAATTTAGTAATTTTGTAACCTAATTCAATTTTTAAAATTAAACTTATGTTTGGAGACATGATGGGTATGATGGGGAAACTAAAAGAGA
Source organism: Zobellia sp. 1_MG-2023 (assembly GCF_030549125.1). NCBI lineage: Bacteria > Pseudomonadati > Bacteroidota > Flavobacteriia > Flavobacteriales > Flavobacteriaceae > Zobellia > Zobellia sp. 1_MG-2023. Next base: position 85,104 of record NZ_JAUOSY010000009.1, read on the forward strand.
CCCAACAAAAGGTAGAGGCCACAAAAAAACGGATGGATACGGTAACCCTTGAAGAAGCTTCTTCCGAAGACTTACTAAAGGTGACCATAACCGCGAACAGAGAAATTAAAAAGATCCAAATTGATGATAGTTTGTTGGAGGACAAAGAGCAATTAGAAGATTTTCTGATTCTTACCCTTAACAAAGCAATTGCAAAAGCAACACAGGTAAACGAGACAGAACTTGCTGCTGTGGCTAAAGAAGGTATACCCAATATTCCAGGTATGGATTCGTTATTTAAATAATGGCAAGCTATTTGCTTTTATTTAAAAAAAAATCGCTCATGAAGTTTTTGCTTTTTCTTTTGCTACCTCTTTTTCTAGTTGGACAGAATGATACTTCCAACACTGTCGATTGGTTGAAAGACTATGACACGGCCATAAAAGTTTCAAAAAAAGAAAACAAAAATGTTTTGGTTTATTTTACCGGAAGTGATTGGTGCCCGCCTTGCAAAATGCTTAAACGCGACCTATTTGATACAAATGAATTCTCTGAATTATCTAGCAATTATGTGTTATTGTATATAGATATCCCCAGAAATAGGGATCTGTTAAGCGAAGAGCAATGGAACCACAATCAAGAACTTTTTAAAAAATTGAACAAGAAAGGGGTGTTCCCCATGCTTGCCGTAGTAAATGAAAAGGGAAAAATGCTTGATGAATATTCCGGTTATGGTATGACCGGAGAAATTAAATATCACATAGACTTCTTGAAAAAAAACAAATAAAAAAGCCCCATATATGGGGCTTTTAATTTTTAGGGGATTATAGTTTAGTTATTTATCAACCTAAACTCCGTTCTTCTGTTTACGGCATGCTCTCTTGCTGTACAAGAAACTCCATCTTTACATCTGTTCTTAAGTTTAGTCTCACCATATCCGTTAGCTACCAAAAGACTAGAATTAATGCCTTTAGAAATTAAGTATTGAGCTACGGACTTTGCTCTACGTTCCGATAAATCTTGGTTAGAAGAAGCACTACCTTGAGCATCTGTATGAGAAGCCAACTCTACCTTAACTCCAGGGTTTTGAGCCAATACCGGTAGTAATCTTGTATCTATAATGGATTTAGCCTGAGCGGTTAAAGTAGCGCTACCCGAGTTCCAGTTTATAGGAAGTGCCTGATAGGTAACTAACTCACATTTAACCTCTTTCCAAGTGGTAAGCCCACCTTTTTCCTTCAACACCTCTTTTGTATAGGATTTTGTTACCGGTGGCACCATTTCCTCAACAGTGTAAGCATCTTTATCTAAGACTGTTCTTGTAATTTCATCATAAACGGCGGGAACAACTTCCTCAACAACCTTAGCTGGAGAAATAAGTACTCTTTTCGTATAGGTAGCACTCTTTTCCGGAATAGCCGTTTTACTAGTACTTGCATCACTGGCAAGCGTTGATGTCTCTATTGTCTGGAATTCTGCAGGGTACCCTTTGTAGCACCAGTATCTACAATCGTCCGGGTTTCCAGAGTCACAGTCCGGAGCAGATGCTCCCAATTCCCATTGGGCATAGGCAGGTTTCACCTCTATGGTCTGCGATGCACTTCCAAAACTAGCTGGGATAACATTTAAGGAGTTACCACCTTCTTTAGAAACGTAGGTCACTTTCTCGGTACCCCACTCTTCAGGAATAATTCGTAATTTCTTACTCTCTTCTTTAACTAGGACACGCTCTGTAACAGTTTTATACGTCGCAGGGACAGTTTTTAGAACCTTGTAACCCGGTTTTACGGTAATAGTTACGGTTTCGTTTACATAAACGTCAGGAGTAGTACATCGTACATAACATTTTCCTGGTTCAGGGTTTTCGGGCAGGTCTTGCGCCATACCAAATGTAGCCGTAAGCACGGCAATTGAAAAAAGAATTTTCTTCATAATACGGTTAATGTTTAATGTGTTTATTATAGTTGCTTTAAAGTTAAACTTTTAATGTTTTTTTAACAAGCCCTTTCCTGTTAAACATTAAAATGATCGATGAACTACATCATATTAACCAAAAAATGCACTAAATGACAGCACTAGCATAGAATAGCTCAATTAAAAATAATGATTAAGATTAGACAGTTATTTTTCTATGGAAGGAAGGGTTTCGAGCTTTAAAAACGATGTAACATTTAAATACAACTACACATATAACTGTTCCTGTTATTTTGTATCTTTTACCTAAAAATTACAAAGTGATAGAAATAGTTGCCCTACCAAATTCCGATTTTCAGTTTCACGTCAAATCCAAAAGTGGTTCCATTTTACTCACTAGCAAGGACTTTGATGACAAAACAGCACTAGAAGATACGCTGTCCCGTCTTAACAATCTTGAAATTGCACGTGGCAATTTTGAACGAAAGACTAATCATCAAGGAAAATTTCTATTCAATTTTAAAGATGAAAACGGCAATCTACTTGGTTCAAGCCAGTTATATGACTCCGAAGCAGGAATGGAGAACGGTATAAAAAATTTACGTAACCGCTTAAACGAATTAAGGGAGTTATAAATTTTTCAAAATATTCAAGAAAGCATTGTGCATTGTATCTGTATAATCTAAATGGGTAACTATCCTAAGCTTTCCTTGCCCCATATCAATTATGGACACATCTTTTTCTTTTAGTTTTTCAACAAAAGTATCTCCCGTCATAAACTTTTCATCAATTTCAAAGATGATGATATTAGTTTCAATAGGCTCTACTTGTTTTATATAGGTTAGCTTACTCAACACCTCCCCTATTTCACGCGCTTTTTGATGATCTTCTAGCAAACGTTCTATGTGATTGTCCAATGCATAAATTCCCGCAGCCGCAAGAAAACCTGCCTGACGCATGCCTCCTCCAAAGATCTTGCGTACGCGTAGCGCTTGTTGCATCTGTTCTTTACTACCCACGAGAACGGAACCTACGGGGCATCCCAACCCTTTACTTAGGCAAACACTAATAGTATCGAACAAGGTCCCGTACGCTAAGGCGCTTTCATTCTTTTCCACCAAAGCGTTCCACAAACGTGCACCATCAAGATGATAAGCCAGTTGGTTGGTATTACAAACCTCTTTTATTTTCTTTAACTCCTCAATATCCCAACAAGCACCACCGCCTTTATTGGTTGTATTTTCAACACACACCAAAGAAGTTAACGGACTATGGTAAAAATCCGGTGGATTTATAGCCCCTTCTACCTGTTTTGCCGTAATCATTCCTCGCTCTCCATCTATCAGTTTACACGAAACCCCACTGTTAAAACTGACGCCACCGCCTTCATAATTGTAAATATGGGCATATTTATCGCATATTAACTGGTCTCCAGGTTGTGTATGAAGCTTTATTCCTGTCTGATTTGCCATAGTGCCAGAAGGAAAAAAAAGAGCGGCTTCTTTGCCGAACATTACCGCTACTTTTTCTTCAAGGGCGTTTACCGTTGGGTCAGTTTTAAACACGTCATCTCCCACTTTGGCGCTCATCATAGCATCTAACATTCCTTGGGTGGGCTTGGTTACGGTATCACTAATAAGATTAATATGCATGTAAAATATCTATTGTTAAATTCTAATATTCAGGTTTTTTAAGAAGTGTTAACCTCTTTAAGAATAATCTACAATATCTAAGTAAATACCGCAAAAAAACACACTTATTTACTCATGTTTAAAATCAAAATATCAAACATTCACGCCATTTAATACATAAATGATAAAATTACATTTCGATTATTGTAGTATTCTTTCCACAAAAAAGGATGAAAATAAATAACTTAAGTACAAACAAATATACTATGGTAAACTTAGAAAATCAGATTTTTTCATCCTACCAAAGAAACCCTAATTTATTTGACGAAATCTTTGATGAAAAAGGACACGTTAAGGACGTATATTCTAAACTTTTTAACCTCTATGGAGAGCATTCTATTAACGACTATGTTAATCTAAATGAGAAGGCTAAATCGTCTTTTTTTAACCAAGGAATTACTTTTCAGGTATATGATAAAAAGAAAACTCAGGAAAAAATTTTTCCGTTTGATCTTTTCCCAAGAATTATTCCTCCTGAAGAATGGAAAGTAATAGAATCTGGCTCCATACAGAGAAGTAGGGCCTTAAACCTTTTTTTATGGGATATTTACCATGACAAAAAAATCATAAGACAGGGAATTATACCCATGGAACTTATAAGTTCCTCAGCCAACTATCTGGACCAAATGAACCACCTTGATCCTCCCGGTGGCATTTATAACCATATTTCCGGCACCGATGTTATCAAGCATACGGATGGACAGTATTATGTGCTGGAAGACAATATAAGGTGCCCCAGTGGTGTGAGTTACGTAATCTGCAATCGTACCGCTCTTAAAAGGGCTCTTTTTGGAGTGTTCAATCACTACAAAACTTACTCGGTAACCAACTACGCCGAGAACCTATTGGATTTACTTGAGACCGTAAAACCCAAAGGTGTAGACGTACCAAATGTAGTTGTAATTACTCCTGGCATGTTCAATTCTGCTTTTTACGAACATTCCTATTTAGCAAAAACAATGGGTGTTGAACTGGTTGAAGGCCGTGACCTTTTTGTTGAAAATGACTTTGTTTACATGAAAACCATTCAAGGTCCACAAAAAGTAGATGTGATATATAGAAGGATCGATGATGCTTTTATTGACCCATTAGAGTTTAGACCTGATTCATCCTTGGGTGTTCCGGGGCTTTTTGCTGCCTATAAAAAAGGCAATGTTACCCTGGCCAACGCTCCAGGGACTGGAGTAGCAGATGATAAAGCGGTTTACACCTATATGCCGGAAATAATTAAATATTACCTTAACGAAGAACCTATACTCAATAATGTACACACCTATCATTGTAGCAGACCCAAAGAACTAAAGTATGTTCTGAACAACATAGAGAACTTGGTTATAAAACCTGTTGACGAAGCGGGTGGATACGGTATATCTATAGGTAACCGATTAAGTAAAAAGGAGGTTGAAGTAGTAAAGGCTCAGATACTGTTGAATCCTAGAAAATATGTGGCTCAACCAATCATGTCTCTTTCGGTACACCCAACTTATATTGATAAAAGCGAATCTTTTGAACAACGCCATGTAGACCTTAGAACATTTACCGTATTGGGGAAAGATAAGGATTTTGTCCTAAAAGGAGGTTTAACCCGTGTAGCTCTAAAAAGAGGCAATCTGATCGTGAATTCCTCTCAAGGAGGGGGCTCAAAAGACACTTGGGTTCTAAAAACTTAATACGTAATCTCTAAAATCCAATATCATTTTTTACGGAACACTAATATTTAAAAAATGCCTATGCTAGCACGAGTAGCCAATAATCTTTTTTGGATGGGACGTTATATTGAACGTTCGGAACACATTGCCCGATACCTTAGGGTAAATTATTTTTCGTCACTCGATGCTCCTAACCAACTATCTCAATCCAGACAATTTGTACTACGCTCTATGCTAACCATGATTGGAGACCCTGTAGCTAACGAGTCTCAAACCCTTAACGAAGAAGAAGTGCTCTATAAAATTGGTTTGGATCCGGATTACACTTCGTCTATACTAAATAACGTGAGAAGTTCAAGAGAAAATGCTAATAGTGCCCGGGATTTAATATCGACTGAATTGTACGAATCCATTAACAAATTCTACCACTTTATCTCTAACTATGATGCCCAAGCTTATAGCAAGAACGGGCTCCACGATTTTACCCTCACCGTAACCGAGATGTCCGCTATCTTAAGAGGCAAAGTGCGAAGTACGCTCATGCATGATGAAATTTATGCTATTATAATGATGGGGGCCAACATTGAAAGGGCAACCCAGATCATACGTATAATAAACGCCAAACATAATGACGCTCTTAAAGCTCAGGGCAGTTATGGCGATAAATTCAAGAACAGCTTTGAATGGACTACCCTATTAAAGTGTACGGAATCTTATGATATGATGCGCAGGTTTTATAAAAAAACACCAAACAGTATATCCACCTTGGAGTTTCTAATCCTTAACCCAGATTGTCCAAGGTCTATAATGAACAGCCTAAACCAAGTCTGCAAGCACATAAAAATACTAGATTCCAATAAGAAACCTTGCCAAAATTCAACCGCCTTTTTAGTGGGGAAAATAAGGGCGGAATATGAGTTTAAGTGTATTGTTCAGATTGAAAATGACATTCAATCTATAATAGACAGTACTTTAAATAGTCTTTATGAAATTAGTCAGAAAATGGAAGAAGAATTTTTTAGTTACTAAAAAAGTAGACATAATCCGTTTAAAATAAAACATATCCAGAACCAACTTATCCAACTATACCATGCCTTTAGAATACTCTATTACCTACAAAGCAAAAAACACCTATGAAGAAGCGGTGCATGAAGCATATTGGCAATTTTTGATAATCCCCCAGGAAAATGAGTCGCAACAATTTATTGGAGTGGACTTTGCAAACACCATTCAAGCCAACAATGAATACTCCATTAACGGTTATGGCTTTAAAACCATACGGGTACACCCCAAACAAAAATTTAATGACATTGGTTTTGAAGCCAACTTCAAATTAATAAAGAAGGAAATCAACCCTTTTGATTTTGAACCGGAACAAAACATAGAAAGATCCTATAAAAAAATTCAAGAACTAGATTTTAAAGTAGACCACGAGGCCTTTTTAAAAACAACTCATTTTACGAGTATTCCGGAGCAGAAGACACCCCTTTTTCAGTGGAATACAAGCGAATCCATTTTTGATAATATACTTAGGCTTAACGAATATACCTATAGCTATATTCGTTTTAATGCAGATGCCACAGATGTCCACACTACACTTGCCGAAATTCTAAAAATCCGTCAGGGCGTTTGTCAGGATTTTACACATTTATTCTGTGCATTGGTACGCATGCACGGCATTCCGGCTCGCTATGTTTCAGGATATCTACACCAAGGAAATGGCTATTTTGGAGATTCCCAGATGCATGCTTGGGCAGAAGTCTTCGTTCCTTATGTAGGCTGGCACGGTTTTGACCCTACAAACAATATACTGGCCGGCACCAATCATATAAAAGTTGCCCATGGCAAGGATTATAAGGACTGTTCACCTTTAAAAGGCGTGGTATATACCGCAGGAAAGAATGAAACCGTTCATTCCGTACAAGTTAGCAGTCAAAATCAGCAATAGCTCTTTTCAACTTATAAAAACCTAAAAGACATATCCATAAGAATAGCTTATTCCTAAATATAAACAATCAACTATTTACTGCAGAATAGATAAAAAAGAGTAGTATTTTTGTTTATAAAACAGAATACAATGACAATTACTACAGACCTGTTTAAAGGTCTACAGGATCGCCTTGGTGCGTTAAGGAGGTATCTTTGACGTTGATGCTAAGCTTATAGAAATAGAGAACGAACAGGAGAAAACTTTGGCTCCTGACTTTTGGGACAACCCACAAGAGGCTCAAGCTCACATGAAATTCATACAGTCCAAAAAACAGTGGGTAAACGATTATAATGTTGCCAAAACACTAGTGGACGACTTGGAAATCTTATTGGAATTCCAACAAGAGGGAGAAGATAACGAAGCGGAAGTAACGGCTCAGTACCATAAGGCATTAAGCAAATTGGAGAATTTGGAGTTCAAGAACATGCTTTCCGAAGAAGGAGACGAACTCCCCGCTGTACTGCAAATTACAGCAGGTGCAGGAGGTACGGAAAGTTGTGATTGGGCATCTATGCTTATGCGCATGTATATGATGTGGGCCGAGAAAAACAAGTACAAGGTAAAGGAGCTCAACTATCAAGAAGGAGATGTTGCCGGTATAAAAACCGTAACGTTGGAGATAGATGGCGATTTTGCATTTGGTTGGTTAAAAGGTGAAAATGGTGTTCACAGATTGGTGCGTATTTCACCGTTTGACAGTAATGCCAAACGCCACACTTCATTTGCATCTGTATATGTATACCCTCTTGTAGATGACAGTATTGAGATTGATGTGAACCCTGCTGATATTACCATTACAACGGCACGGTCCAGTGGAGCGGGTGGTCAGAACGTAAACAAGGTAGAGACCAAGGTACAATTGGTGCATCACCCCACAGGCATCCAAATTTCTTGTTCGGATTCTAGGAGTCAGCATGACAATAGGGCTACGGCCATGAAAATGTTGAAATCCCAACTGTACGAAATTGAGCTTCGGAAGAAAATGGAGGCCCGTCAAGAAATAGAATCCTCTAAAATGAAGATTGAATGGGGTTCTCAAATTCGAAACTATGTTATGCACCCGTACAAATTGATTAAAGATGTACGAACGGCAGAAGAAACAGGAAATATAGATGCCGTTATGGATGGCGATATAGATATGTTTTTAAAAGCCTATCTAATGATGATGGGGCAGAAAGATGAAGATTAGACTTACTGCATAAATTAAAATTTAAAATCAAATAACAAATGATCAAGATATACCACAACCCAAGATGCCAAAAATCCCGAGAAGGATTGAAAGTGTTGGAAAATTCAGGTAAGGAATTTGAAGTTATAAAATATCTAGAAGAAATTCCAACTAAGGAGGAGCTACGTAAGGTCATAGACTGTTTAGGAATAACTCCAGAAATGCTTGTTCGTAAAAACGAGCAAATTTGGAAAGATAATTTTAGAGGTAAGTTGCTTTCAAGTGAAGAAGTTTTGGACGCTATGATTCAGCACCCTAAATTAATTGAAAGACCAATTGTAGTAAACGGTGGAAAAGCCGTTATTGGCAGACCCGTTAATTTAATTGACGATATTATTTAAATTTAAGGGTGCTTCTTAGCATCCATGCAAAAAGTAAGCATTTCGTTGATTTTCAACGGAATGCTTACTTTTGTTTTATTAAGTTTCCGTCTTCAATAATTTGGTACATTTGTTGCTGTTTCGTTTTAACAAAGCTTTAACCATAATGGGTTAAACCAATCGTAAAAAATACAATCATATAAACTGATATCGTCATGAAAAACAATATCCCATACGTTATTTTATTTTTTGTTCTATTGCTCTCAAGTCCAGAATTAGTGGCCCAATACGGCTACGGTGGCGGAGGTTATGGTTATGGTGGTGGCGGCTATGGTGGGTACGGAAGACAACGTAGTGCCATTCCGCAAGTTCAGGAAACCCCAAAAGAACCAGAACCAAAGACCGCTGAGCAAATTGTGAATGATGAGATGCCCAATATTGCAGCTGTATTGGAACTTAACGAGTTTGAGTCCGCTGTAATGAGTTCTGTGTTAAAAAAGTATCTGCAAAAGCGAATTGAAATGCAGATTTTACAACTTACACCCGAGCAAATGCGCGAGGGAATGGAAAAGATTACAAAGGCACAGGACGAAGAGTTAAAAGCTGGGCTCCCTATTGAAAAGTACGATGCTTTTGTAGAAATGCAGAAGAAAGGGATGCAGAAGACCAAGAAAGAAAAGAAGCGAGAGAAAAAACGAAAGAAGAAAAAATCCAAAGACTGACATGAATAAAACGTTCTTGATTGCCCTGTTACTGTTATCGCTAAACACATTTGCACAACGGCCGCAGCGGCCCCAAAGTCAAGAACAACAACCCATTAAAATTACCGGCACCGTTCTGGATAAGGATAACGGCCTCCCTCTTGAATATGCCACTTTAGTACTTCATAGTGTAAAAGACCCGAAAAAAGTAACCGGTGGAATTACTGATTTAGACGGTAAGTTTGAAGTTGAGACCCTGCCAGGCAAATACAATATAAGTGTAGAGTACATCTCCTATAAAACCTATAAACTAGCGGAACAGGAGCTCACACAATCCACAGATTTAGGCACTATAAAACTCGCACTTGATGTTGCCCAACTAGAAGGTGTAGAAGTTGTTGGCGAGAAAACCACGGTAGAAGTTCGCCTTGACAAAAAAATCTATAACATAGGTAAAGACCTTACCACTAGCGGAGCAACCATAAGCGACGCCCTTAACAATGTACCTTCTGTAAATGTAGATGTAGAAGGGGCTATTAGCTTGCGAGGCAACGAAAATGTTAGAATTCTAATAAACGGAAAACCTTCCGCCTTGGCGGGTTTTGGATCTACGGATGCCTTACGGGAATTGCCGGCAGATGCCATTGAAAAGGTTGAGGTAATTACAAGTCCCTCCGCTAGATATGATGCAGAAGGTACGGCAGGTATTTTGAACATTGTTTTGAAGCGGGAAAAAACACTAGGATTTAACGGTTCCGTAAATGTAAATATAGGGTACCCTTCACAAAGTAGTATGTCCGTAAATGCTAATTTAAGGACGGATAGGTTTAACGTATTTAATACGTTGGGCTATAGATACAATGAATCTCCTGGTCATGCTTTTTATGAAAATTCATACAACAATGGCCAATATGATCAAATTAATGAAAACCGAGATTATACCCGATCAGGCAAGGGTTTTAACAATAATTTTGGCGTTGAATATTTCTTTAACGAAAAGTCATCGCTTACGGGAAGTTTCTTTATGCGTTTTCAAGATGGAGACGACTTAACCGAAAACTATAGCGATTTTTTTGAAAATGGACTTTTAACAAGACAGAGCTTTAGGGAAGAAATTGAACTTGAGGACGAAGAAAATTATCAGTTCTCATTAAATTATGTAAATACTATTGATGATGACGGCCAAAAGCTTACCGCAGATTTACAGTATTCCAATGGTGATGAAGTAGAGAATTCTACAATTGATGACAACAATACTTTTCCCAACACCAGTCTTAACACGCTTGAAAGCGTCTATCAAAACGAAATTGACGACGAATATTTGGTTCAGGCCGATTATGTACTACCTATGGGAGATGCACAGTTTGAAGTAGGTTACAGAGGTACTTTTGAAAGAGAGATTACAGATTACAAACTAGACTCTTTAGATAGGTCTACCAATCAATTTGTAACCAATGAAGATTTGACCAACAAATTCAATTACCAAGAAAATGTAAATGCCCTATATACCCAATACGGTAATAAGTTTGGGAAGTTTTCTTTCTTGGCAGGTTTGCGTTTAGAAAACACGCAATTAAAGGGAGAAGTAACTTCGGACTTTGACACATCTGCCATAGAAGATGCCTTAGGCGAGGATATAGATTTAAATTTTGACAAAAACTATCTAGGCCTCTTCCCTACTCTTAACCTTATATTTGAAATTGGTGAGATGGAAAATGTCTCTTTGGGTTATAACAGAAGAATCAATAGGCCTAGAGGGCGTTTTATAAATCCATTTCCCTCTAGATCCAGTAGAGCCAATATTTTTCAAGGAAATCCAGATTTGGACCCAGCTTATTCAAATTCGTTTGATTTAGGTTATTTAAAACGTTGGGACAAGCTTACGCTTACTTCATCTGTATATTACAAACGTGAGACAAATTCATTTGAATACATACAAGAAGCCACAGGACAAACAACAACGGACAGTGTGCGAATCATTAGATCCTTACCCATTAATTTATCCTCTAACGAAAGAATAGGTGCCGAAGCCGGTGTGCTTTACAATCCAAAAAAATGGTTGCGCCTAAACGGTAGTGTCAACTTCTTTCAGTTCTCCAGTGAAGGAGAACATAATGGAACGGATTATGGAACGGATAATACCAGTTGGTTCGCCCGCTTTAGCTCTAAAGTAAGTCTCCCTAGGAAAATAGAATGGCAGACGAATGCTTTTTACATGGGGCCCCGCCAGAATGCACAGACTGAAACAAAAAGTATGCTATCCATAAACTTAGCTTTCAGCAAAGACATTATGAAAGATAAAGGCACGGTATCACTGAACGTAAGTGATCTTTTGAATTCAAGAAAAAGACAATCGTATACCGTTTCCGATGATTTTACCTCTAGAAGCGAGTTTCAGTTTAGACCTAGGTCGATTAACCTCTCCTTTAGGTATAGAATCAACCAGTCAAAAGAACGAGATCGCAAAAATGGCAGAGGCGGAAATGAGAATGGTGGTGGAGAAGATGAAATGGAAGGTTAAAAGAACAGTCTCAATAAAAAATCCCTGCTAATTTAATAGATTAGCAGAGATTTTTTATTCGATTAGGTGCACAAAAAAGCAGGAAAACGATAATTCATCTTCCTGCTTTTATATGGTTACTAGCGTTAAACGCTACGTTTTGCTTTCTTTTTATCTCTCCACTCTTTATAGAGTTCCAAGATATTTCCTCCCAACCAATAAGGTACAACAAAGGTCAACAAGAAAATCATTAACCAAAACCCAATGGTCAAAATGGTTAAAAATGCTAAAAATCCAAGGTACTGATCAAATTCCATCTTCTAAATTTTGCTATACAAAGATACTTTAGAAAGAATGAAAATTGCAAATCGAAATCAAAAAAAATAGCATAACTTAAAAAACCTAAAATTTTAAAGTCCCAAAGAGGATATAAAATGGTGAAATAGTACCTTTGTTAACTAACGTAATACTACCATAATGAGCTTTAGAATCGAAAAAGATACCATGGGCCAAGTAGAGGTGCCCAGTGATAAATATTGGGGTGCCCAAACTGAGCGTTCTAGAAATAATTTTAAGATAGGCCCAACGGCATCTATGCCTTTAGATGTGGTCTACGGATTTGCTTATTTAAAAAAAGCTGCCGCTTATGCCAATCATGAACTTGGTGTTCTTGCCGTAGAGAAAAGAGATCTCATTGCCCAAGTTTGCGATGAAATTTTAGAAGGTAAACATGATGACCAATTTCCATTGGTTATTTGGCAAACAGGATCGGGTACACAGAGTAACATGAACGTTAACGAGGTTATCGCCAATCGTGCCCATGAAATTGCCGGAAAGAAGATTGGAGAGGGCGAGAAAACCATTCAGCCTAATGATGACGTAAACAAATCGCAATCTTCCAACGATACCTTTCCTACAGGTATGCATATTGCAGCCTATAAAAAGATAGTTCAGAATACAATTCCGAGTGTTACCCAATTACGGGACACTTTGTATAAAAAATCCAAGGATTTTGCCCAAGTAGTAAAAATTGGTAGAACGCATTTAATGGATGCTACCCCCCTAACCTTGGGGCAAGAGTTTTCAGGTTATGTATCGCAGTTGGATCATGGCTTAAAAGCACTTAAGAATACATTGGATCATTTAAGCGAATTGGCTTTAGGTGGAACTGCTGTAGGAACCGGATTGAATACTCCAAACGGCTACGATGTAGTGGTGGCCAAGTATATTGCAGAATTTACGGGACTACCTTTCCGTACTGCAGAAAATAAGTTTGAGGCCCTTGCTGCGCACGATGCTATTGTTGAAAGCCATGGCGCTCTTAAGCAACTCGCGGTTTCCCTAAATAAAATAGCCAACGACGTACGTATGATGGCTTCCGGACCAAGATCTGGTATAGGCGAAATTATTATTCCGGCAAATGAGCCAGGTAGTTCAATTATGCCCGGCAAAGTGAACCCAACGCAATGTGAAGCAATGACCATGGTTTGTGCCCAAGTAATGGGTAACGATGTAGCTGTTTCTGTTGGCGGGACACAAGGCCACTATGAACTGAATGTTTTTAAGCCTATGATGGCCGCTAACATTCTTCAGTCCGCTGAATTGATCGGAGATGCCTGTGTAAGCTTTGACGTTAACTGTGCGACCGGTATTGAGCCAAACCATGAGGTAATTAAAGAACTCCTGAACAACTCTCTTATGTTGGTTACTGCCCTGAATACAAAAATTGGGTATTACAAAGCCGCAGAAATTGCAAATACGGCTCACAAAAACGGAACAACATTAAAAGAAGAAGCCGTTAATCTAGGTTATGTTTCTGCAGAAGATTATGACAATTGGGTAAAACCGGCAGATATGGTAGGCAGTCTTAAATAGACCAAAAACAGAAATAACAGAATAAAAAAAGGGGCAATCTTCTAGATTGCCCCTTTCCATTTATATATAATGGATAGTGTGTATACTAATTATTTTAAAGTGAACTTAGAAGTTCCCAATAATTTTAATCTATCGTCATAAACATTCACCATATAGTTTCCATCTTTGAAATCTCCTGCAGGCTTGCTAATGTAATCGCAAACATCTAAAGATTTATTCTCGTAGTAGAAACCTGTTCCTTTGCTATATGTTACTGAAGCCCCAGAATCATTAGTTTTAGAGTAGCTCTCACCCAAAACGTTACCTTGTGGATCAAGAACCTCTATGAAAAATTCTCTGTCTCCAGCCTGAGCAATAACGTTATCGGCAACTGTAAAACAAATTTTAAACTTATCTGTTCTTTTAGCTCTAGAAGTAGATACCAATTTACCACTGCTTCGCTCTTTAACGGCATCAACACTAAATTTAGATAAGTTAAGCGCAGAACCTTTCTCTACAACGTCTGCCAATTGCGTGTTTTGTACAACCAAAGAATCGTTAAAAACGGTTTGTTTCTCTAATTCAGTATAAGTACTGTCTCTTTGCATTGCAATAAAAGTATTCGACTTTGTAAGTGAATCTACTTGCTTAAGTAATTGCTCTCTCTCCTGCTTTAAAACACTTACTTGTCTTCTGTATTTAGAAAGAGAAGAAATATCAGCTTTCATGTTTTTTACAGAATCAATGTATTTTGCAATGTTATCTCTAGCTGAAACCAACTCTTCGTTGGTTGCGTTGCTTTCTAGAATAGCTTTATCGTATTCAGATTTTAAACTGTTTAAATCCTCAACTACCAATTGCTTTTCTTGAGTAAGAGCGGTTTCATTCTTTTTCTTCTCTTGATAAAGGCTAACTGTGTATATGATGGTTCCCAAAAGCACCACACCTAGCAGTCCCGCCAGTACTTTTAATCCATTGTTGTTTTTTGTTTCAGTCATAATGTTAAGGTTTATTACTAGTAAGAATTATTTGTTTGTATCGCTGTATATACGGTAAGATTTTCTTTTTAGATTTTTTGATGTAAAAAAATCGATTATTAAGACAATGAAAAGATTATGATATATTAACTTTAATGTATAGTTCAATTTTTTCAAAAACACATGTCCATTAAAATTACATCTTTTAAACCCGCGTATGCCCCCGTATTTAAAGAGCTCAACAAGAATTGGATAGAACAATACTTTTCCATAGAACCTTTGGATATTTCTGTATTGGAAAATTGCCAAGAATATATAATAGATAAAGGCGGATACATCTTTTTTGCTCAAAAGGAAGACAATATAATAGGATGTTTTGCTCTTTTAAAAGTAAACAGTACCACATATGAGTTAGGAAAAATGGCTGTTTCAACAGAATTTAGAGGCCTCAAAGTGGGTCAGAAATTGTTGTCATTTGCTGTAGATTTTGCCAAAGAACAATCTTGGGAAACCCTTATTCTATATTCAAGCACCAAATTAGAGAACGCCTTACATATTTATAAAAAATTTGGTTTTAGAGAAGTACCTATGGAAGCACATGTAGAATACGCTCGAAGCAATATAAAAATGCAATTAACCTTATAACACTGTCATGAAAAAATTATTAATCACACTTATAAGCTTTTCCGCCCTCTGTATGGGATGTAAAGAGAGTAAAAAAGAAACTGTAATTAACAAAGAGAATACGCTGGAGGTCAACACTTCTACAAAAGCGCTTTCTACTGATAATACTAAAGCTTCAGAGGTAAGAATAATTCCTATTGAACATGCAACCGCGGTTTTAGAATGGAAGAATATCACCATTTACGTAGACCCCGTTAGAGGTCTTGATGCTTTTAAAGGTCAAAAATCACCTGATTTAATATTGATTACAGACATACATGGAGACCATTTTAACCTAGAGACCCTTGAAGCCCTAGGGACGGACAAAGCTAAAATAATAGTACCGCAAGCCGTTGCCGATAAACTTCCTAAAGTTTTCACCCCTCAAATAGACGTTTTAAATAATGGAGAAAGCAAAGAACGTTACGGAATAACGGTTGAAGCTGTACCTATGTACAATTTACGAGAAGAAGCGCTGAAGTTTCATGAAAAAGGTCGTGGCAATGGTTATATCCTAAACTTTGACAATCAACGTGTTTATTTTTCAGGTGATACCGAAGACATTCCAGAAATGAGAAGTTTAAAAAATATAGACAAAGCTTTTATTTGCATGAACCTGCCATACACTATGACTCCTGAAAGTGCCGCTGATGCTGTATTGGAGTTTAAACCAAAAGAGGTCTACCCTTATCATTACAGGGGAAAACCAGATGTTAGCGATGTTTCCAAGTTTAAGGAATTGGTAAACGCCGGTGATAAAAATATTAAAGTAGTTCAACTGGATTGGTATCCTAATGAGGATTACTAGAAGTAACGAAAAAAACATAAAAAAAGCTCTTGAAATTATTCTTCAAGAGCTTTTTTTTATTGTTAAAATCAAATCTATTATCGAATCAATTTCTTGTATTTTATTCGCTTAGGAATTAAATCTCCGCCTAAACGTTTCTTCTTGTTTTCTTCATAATCCGAGAAAGAACCTTCAAAGAAATACACCTGAGAATCGCCTTCAAAAGCCAAAATGTGCGTACAGATACGATCTAAGAACCAACGGTCGTGAGAAATAACAACAGCACAACCCGCAAAGTTTTCAAGACCTTCTTCCAATGCCCGTAAAGTATTCACATCTAAGTCATTAGTAGGCTCATCTAAAAGCAATACATTACCCTCTTCTTTTAAGGTCATTGCCAAGTGCAAACGGTTACGTTCACCACCGGAAAGCATGTTTACTTTCTTATTCTGCTCACTTCCCGAAAAGTTGAACCTGCTTAAATACGCCCGAGAATTTACTTGTCTACCACCCATCATAATAAGCTCTTGCTCATCACTAAAGTTTTGCCAAATAGTTTTCTCCGGGTCTATATTGGAATGACTTTGATCTACATAGGAAATTTTTGCGGTCTCCCCTACTTCAAAATCACCTTTGTCCGGCTGCTCCTCGCCCATGATCATTCTAAAAATAGTGGTCTTACCAGCTCCGTTCGGGCCAATTACACCAACAATACCTGCCTGTGGAAGTTTAAAGTTCAAATCTTCGTAAAGCAATTTATCATCATATGCCTTACTTACTCCTTTCGCCTCCAATACATTTGTTCCTAAACGTGGTCCGTTTGGAATATAAATTTCAAGTTTCTCGTCAAGCTGTTTTTGATCTTGACTCATTAACTTATCGTAATTCTTCAAACGCGCTTTCTGTTTGGTCTGACGCCCTTTAGCACCTTGACGCACCCAGTCTAGCTCGCGCTCCAATGTCTTTTGTCTTTTGGAGGCCGTTTTGCTTTCATCTGCCAATCGTTTGGATTTTTGATCCAACCAGCTAGAGTAGTTTCCTTTCCAAGGAATACCTTCTCCGCGGTCAAGCTCTAAAATCCACCCAGCAACGTTATCCAAGAAATATCTATCGTGCGTTACGGCAATAACGGTTCCTTTGTATTGGGCCAAGTGGTGTTCCAACCAGTGTACAGATTCGGCATCAAGGTGGTTAGTAGGTTCATCCAATAATAATATTTCAGGCTCTTGAAGAAGTAAACGGCAAAGTGCCACTCGTCTTCGCTCACCCCCTGAAAGCACCCCTATCTTTTTATCCGGATCCGGAGTACGGAGCGCATCCATAGCTATTTCTAGTTTTGTATCCAGTTCCCAAGCATTAGATGCATCAATTTTATCTTGAAGCTCAGCTTGCTTATCCATCAACTTCTGCATCTTGTCCGCATCTTCATAAACTTCAGGAAGACCGAACATGTCGTTTATTTTATTGTACTCATCCAGTATCGCAACCGTCTCACTAACACCTTCCTTTACAATCTCAAGAACGGTTTTATTCTCATCCAACTCCGGCTCTTGCTCCAAGTACCCCACTTTATATCCTGGGGAAAAGACAACATCACCTTGAAAATTTTTATCCACACCCGCTATGATTTTAAGCAAGGTAGACTTACCTGATCCGTTAAGACCAAGAATACCAATCTTAGCTCCGTAAAAAAAGCTTAGATATATGTTTTTAAGAACGGGCGTATTTGCGCTCTTATATGTTTTGGTGACTCCGGACATGGAGAAAATCACCTTCTTATCATCAGACATAAAATAATATTAAGTAATTTATATAAGGGATATTACACTGTTTATTTAAACTCTTCCTTTAAGTGCATTGAACACCCAAGCAATAGCAAAAAATCCTATTCCCACGGAGGCAAAGCCCCAACCCGCAACTTCATCGTATCTAAAAGCGCCTAGGGCTATCAGGGCTAGACCCACAAAAATCATTATAAAAGTGGCCCATGCCAGTACGGTATTTTTATTCATTCCCATGGTATATTGGTTTCAATTTTGGTAACTTCAAATATCGTAATTTTTATAGTATTCTAAGGCTCTACACCTTCTTTTTGTTGTTCAAAAGGAAAAATAACTCCTGTTTTCTGTCGTACTTGAAACAAAAGATCTGCTAAATCCTTACTATTTTGATGACGCCACAGTTTACTTTCTAGTTCACAGGATGCCAAACAAGCATGAACTTCTTCAATTTCATAGGTATATCCTTTACCGTGGGTTGGTAGCTCATAGTTAGTCAACTCGCTATCTTTTTCTACCGAATAGCCTTGTGCTTCATGCCATCTTGGCTGCAGAAAAATACTGCCTTCACTCCCCGAAATTTCGGCCTTCATCTCAGATTTGGAGTTCAAACCACTATATAAAATAGCTTGCGCCTCCTCGTATTCAAAAATCATTGATGTCTGCATTTCTATTCCCGTTTTAAATAAACGAGAAGATGCCTGAATGTTCTTGGGCATTCCCAAAACTAAATAGGACAGAAAAATAGGATAAATACCTATATCCAATAAAGAACCACCAGCTAAATTTGGGTTCAACAACCTATTTTTTGGGTCTCTTCCCAAAGCATAAAACGCAAAGTCTGCATGAATGAACCCTACAGAACCAATTTCACCCTGCTCTACCAATTGTTTTGCTTTTTGAATAGATGGATTAAAACGACTCCAAAGCGCCTCCATTAAGAAGACTTTGTTCTTTTTTGCGGATGCAATCATCCTTGATACTTCTTGGGGGTTAACGCCCATTGGTTTTTCACAGAGCACATGCTTGCCATTTTCCATGGCCTTAATACTTAAATCTTCATGCAATGTATGTGGCGTTGCTATGTATACAACATCAACTTCAGCAGACTTAAATAAGGCTTCATAACTATCAAAAGTATGGGGCGCCCCATATTCATCTGCAAACTCTTTTGCTTTGTCCATGCTTCTTGAGGCAACACCAGTAAGCCTTCCTCCAGAAACCAAAGCCAAATCTTTAGCAAAACTATGTGCTATGCTTCCCAAGCCTACAATTCCCCAACGTATTTCCTGTGCCATATGATTTTCGATTTTTTCAAATGTAAACAATTTTACTCCTTATCTTTAAGCATTGAAATGTCAAGGCAAAAAAATGGATTTAAAATTTAACAAGAACGAAGATCACAATAAATTACTCCTAAGCGACCTGAAAAGAAGGTTGGCCAAAGTAAAATTGGGCGGTGGAAAAGCACGTATTCAAAAGCAGCACGACCAAGGCAAAATGACGGCTCGTGAACGCATAGACTATCTATTGGACGATAATACGGATAGTCTTGAAATAGGTGCTTTTGTAGGCGACGGCATGTACGAAGAACATGGCGGATGCCCCTCCGGAGGCGTTGTTATTAAAATTGGATACGTATCCGGCAAACAATGTATTGTGGTGGCCAATGACGCCACGGTAAAAGCCGGGGCTTGGTTCCCCATTACGGGAAAGAAAAATCTACGTGCGCAAGAAATTGCTATGGAGAACCGCTTACCCATCATCTATTTAGTGGATAGTGCCGGTGTTTATCTTCCTTTGCAGGACGAGATTTTTCCGGACAAGGAACATTTTGGGCGCATTTTTAGAAACAATGCCGTAATGAGTAGCATGGGTATCACACAAATTGCGGCCGTCATGGGCAGTTGTGTGGCCGGCGGGGCCTATCTACCTATTATGAGCGACGAAGCCTTAATTGTGGATAAGACGGGAAGTATTTTCTTGGCCGGAAGCTACCTTGTTAAAGCGGCCATTGGCGAGAGTATAGATAACGAAACCCTTGGTGGCGCCACTACGCATTGTGAAGTTAGTGGGGTGACCGATTACAAAGCCAAAGATGATGCGGATGCACTGAATACCATAAAAAATATTATGGATAAAATTGGTGATTTTGATAAGGCTGGCTACAACAGAAAAGAGGCCGCAAAACCCAAAGACAACCCTGATGATATTTTTGGAATTTTACCCAATTCCAGAACGGACCAGTACGATATGGGCGAGATTATAAAACGTCTGGTTGACAATTCTGAGTTTGAAGAATATAAAGAAGGCTATGGAAAAACCATACTTACAGGATATGCGCGTATAGATGGTTGGGCCGTAGGTATAGTGGCCAACCAGCGTAAAGTAGTCAAAACCAAAAAAGGTGAAATGCAGTTTGGAGGGGTTATTTACTCGGATTCTGCGGATAAGGCCACCCGGTTTATTGCCAATTGCAACCAAAAGAAAATTCCCCTTGTATTCTTACAGGATGTTACCGGTTTCATGGTGGGCAGCAAAAGCGAACATGGAGGCATCATTAAAGATGGCGCCAAAATGGTGAATGCCGTTAGTAACTCCGTTGTTCCCAAATTCACTATCGTAATCGGCAATAGCTATGGGGCCGGAAACTATGCTATGTGCGGCAAGGCATATGACCCCAGACTCATTGCCGCTTGGCCAAGTGCCGAATTGGCTGTGATGGGCGGAAATTCCGCGGCTAAAGTACTTTTACAAATTGAAAAGGCTTCTCTTAAGAAAAAAGGTGAAACAATCACCGAGAAGAAAGAAGCAGAACTTTTCAATAAAATAAAAAGCAGGTATGATAATCAAGTTTCTCCCTATTACGCCGCTTCACGTCTTTGGACCGATGCCGTAATAAACCCTCTAGATACCCGTAAATGGATTTCTATGGGAATTGAAGCCGCAAACCATGCTCCAATTGAAAAAGATTTTAATTTAGGTGTTATTCAGGTATAATCTAGTTTCTGGATTACTACAGAAGTTATAAGGCGACCTTTTTCAAGGTTGCCTTTCTTTTTATTTTTCCGCTAGACGTCTCAACAAAAGCGTCTACCGTAAAAATTTCCTTAGGTATTTCATATTTTTTAAGCGAACCCAGATTTGCTATTTTTTCTTTAAGTGCGGCTATTTCAGGAATTCCTTCTACGAGCAAAACTAATTTCTGACCAAGGTTTTCATTGGGTACGCCTGCCACAAAAAACCTATTTTCCATAACTGCGGCCAGCTTTGCTTCCACCTGTTCGGGAAATAGTTTTACACCTCCTGAATTAATTACATTATCCAAACGCCCCAACCACTTAAAGGTTTTTTCCGAAGTTAAGTGTACCATATCATTAGTATGTATAGTTTCGTTAGCAACCAATGGCGCATCAATTACCAAACACCCCCTATCATCTGTGGCAATCTTCACATTCGCTAAGGTTGTAAATACGTCCAAATCTATATCCGTTTCAACTAATGCCGCCAATAATGGCTTCACCGCAATATGCGTAATAGTTTCGGTCATGCCGTATGTTTCGTAGACGTTTGTTCTTAGTGATGCTATAAGAAACTCCTTCTTCAACTTATAAGAAACTGGAGCCCCACCCACAATAAGTTTTTTCACCCTGTCCAATTCATTAAACGAACCCCCAAACTGCAAGGGAACCATAGCAACAAAATCATACGAAGCCGAAGTTTCCAATAAAGGATTTGACGAAGGAGCAACACAATCTATGGATAGCCCTAAAACCATGGCCCTTACCAACATCATTTTACCCGCTATAAAACTCACCGGAAGACAAAGGAGAGCCGTATCCCCAGGTTTAAGATTGAAGAAATCACCAGTAGCAAAAGCCGAATTTACCATGTGCTGTTTTCGTAGAACAATAGGCTTGGGGACTCCTGTAGAACCCGAAGTGTGTACGGTTACGGTAGATTCATTATTCAACCAGTCTATGAGAAAATCACCAATTTCCTTTTCAAAGGCTTTCCCCTCTTTTACAAAACTATAGGCTACTTCTTTTAGCTCTTCCTTAGAATACGAAATTCCGTTTAACCTAAACTGTTCGTGAAGTTTTTTATAGGTCCGTTCGTTCATCATTCAGGGCTAAAAATGTTTCTTTAGAGGGTACATCTCCCGTTAAACGCTCTTTCCAATCGGACCAATTGTACTTTTTGGCAAAGACAAAAAGTAAAATAGGATAAATAACAAAAACAGGTACTAATACATCCCAACCCAAAACAGGGTCGGAAACGTCACGATATAAGGAATCAACTTGAAAAGCTGTCCAATCCGCTGTTACCAAAAGTGCCGCGGTAAGATTATTAGCGGCGTGAAACCCTAAAGCCAGTTCCAATCCTTCGTCCATCAAGGTTAAAATTCCAAGAAAAAAACCGGTTCCTATATAGAATACCAAAATACCATACCCCATTTTAGCGACCTCTGGATTAAAAATATGCATGATTCCAAAAAGTAGGGAAGTCACCGCAAGTGGCACCCAACGGTTCTTTGCCATAATGCCCAAACCTTGCATCATATATCCCCTCATATAATATTCCTCCATGCTAGTCTGTAAGGGAATCATCAAAACAGAAATAATAGCAAGAATTACAAAGGGAACAAGGTTAAAATTGAACTCATAATCTTCAGGTGAAAGAGCAATATCTACAAATGTAAATGCCGACGAAACTAAAGCCCAGATGGCAAACGCAAAAAACACCCTTTTAAAATCAATTTTCTTTCTAGACGTAGTAAGCTGCGTTATTTTTTGTTTATGTACTATGATTGTATAAACAAACAGCGCTATGAGTCCAATGACAAATGTCAACAACATAAAGAATAACAATGTATTGGAGCCCAAAACATTGGCCATAGCCCCCATGTCTCCAGAACCTAAAACCGAAAGATTATCTGCCTCTACCAAAAGCGCAATAATCAATGGGATTCCCCCTATAAATTGCCAAACAAAAAATATGGCAACAAGGCCAAGAATATATCTCCAAGGGTCACTTAAACCATTATAGGCCTGTGCTATATACATAAGTCTTCTATTAAGTTATTCTTCCATTTTTTATTACCGTCATAAAACAACTGTCCGTTTAGGACCGTAAGCGGTGATTCTAAATTATTGGTATACAAACTACCGGTTCCCAAACCTTGTGGCATGGAGCTTTTTAAGGTATAAGTCCATTGTGCTATGGCATTCAGCCCAATATTACTTTCCAAAGCGCTGGTAATCCACCAGCCAATGTCCATTTTCTCAGCAAGTTCAATCCATTCCTGGCATCCTCTGAACCCTCCTACCAAACTAGGCTTAAGAATTATGTACTGAGGTTGTATGGTTTGTAGTAATTCTTCCTTTTTCGTTACATCAAAAACCCCTATTAATTCCTCATCAAGAGCAATAGGCAAAGGTGTAGTTGCACATAATTCCCTCATGGCTTTATATTGACCTTGTTTTATGGGCTGCTCTATGGAATGTAATTCGTATTCACTCAAATCTTTAAGTCTTTGGAACGCTTTATCAGCTGAAAACGCTCCGTTGGCATCTACGCGCAATTCAATTTGCGAAGCATCATATTTTTCTCTAATCGACTTTAAAAGAGCTATTTCAGCATCAAAATCTATAGCCCCTATTTTCATTTTAATACACTTGAAGCCTTCTTCTAACTTCTGATCTATTTGCTTATGCATAAACGTTTCTTCGCCCATCCAGATCAAACCGTTAATCTCAATAGGTTGTTGTTTTTCTATAAATGCCGATGGATATAAATGAAATGGATTGGCTGCCCGAAGTGATAAAAATGCCTGCTCCACGCCAAATTGTATGCTAGGAAATTCCATTAATGCCTCCCACAAAGCCTCTTTACCAAGATGAATATTATCACAGGTCCATTTTAGCTTTTCTTCATACCCCCTCACATCATCAATACTGAGTCCTCTTAGAATACCGCATTCCCCAATTCCTTTTTTACCGTTTTCATCAAGGATAAGAAACCAAGTTTCCTTTTGTGTCAATACGCCTCGTGAAGTACCACTAGGACGCTTAAAATCTAAAATATACTTTCTGTAGATTGCTTGCATAACCAAATTCAAATTTAGCTATATTTTACCTTTTAATCCTTGTAAAAAGGCAAGCATAAACAATAAACCGGTTTGATACAGGTAAGACGTTTTAAACAAGGGAGTTGTGGCACTCCAAGCACTTAAAATAAAAATCTAAGAAAAGTTTTTTCTAGCAGAAATTAAACCAATAACGTACACCGTCCTCAGCAGTTTTATCAATATTCAAAGTAGTTTGAAGCTGGTTTGCCAAACGGTTCATTAGTCTTATTCCCATTGAAGAATTGGCTCGCTCATCTGTGTCTTCGGGAAGGCCGATTCCATTATCCGAATATTCAAAATATCCTTCTTTCTCTCCAATTTTACGAATATGAATGTAAATCTTTCCATTTTCGTCGTTCTCGGGAAAAGCGTATTTAAAGGAGTTGGAAACAAGTTCGTTGAGCATTAAACCAAACGGAATAGCACGATCAATATCAAGCTCCACACCTTCGGCATCAACAGTTATATTAATATTGTGACCACCCTTTTTGTAAACGGATTGCACACTATTGATAAGACTCTCTATATAACTCTGCATTTCAATAACCGAAAGATCTTCGTTCTGATATAATTTTTGGTGAATCAATGCCATTGCCTTAACCCTACTCTTCCCTTCTTCCAAAGCTTCTATTGCCGCTTTACTTCTGGTATTCTTGGTCTGCAAGCTCAGTAAACTGGAAACCATCTGCAGGTTGTTCTTTACCCTATGGTGAATCTCTTTTAAAAGCGAATCTTTTTCTACCAAAGAGTTTTCTATAATGTACTTCTGTTCTGCAATGAGCCGTTGGTTTTTAATACTCTTAAGATATGCATATACCAGTCCCGCAAAGCCTACAAGTGTGAACAATAATGAAATAAGAACCAAATTAATGTTCCTTTCTTTTGCCATCATATCTACACGAGATTTTTCCAAAGCTAATTTTTGCTCTGCCAACATGGTTTGCGACACAGCTAAATCCTGCCCCATAACGGTTGCCAATTGTTGCTTTCTTAATTCGGATTGATTATCTAATATAGAGTCTCTTACGCGTATGTTCTTTTTAAGGTAAAGTGCTGCATTTTTGTAATCCTCGGTTTTGTCATAGTACAAGGCCAATAATCTATTCTTGCGCAATAAGTTCTCCGTGGTACTGGTCTCTAGATTGTCACTTAAAAAATCAGTAGCCTTTTCGTAATCTTGAAGCTGTAAATAACATTCGCTTATAGCCAGACTATTTTCGGTTATCTCTGAAGAAAGTTCTTTACTCTTATATTTTTTAAGGGTATTAATGGCACTTTCTAGATGTGGTATAGCTTCTTTATATTGCTTTAGCTCAACATGGCACTTTCCTATATTACCCTCTATAATACCTTTTAAAAGATTAGCTTGTTCAACTTCTTCTTCTGATTTTTTTCTGGTAATAAGGTTCATAAAAACATCTATGTAACCTTTTGCTTTTTTATAATGACTTAAGGCGGTGGGCGCCGATTCATCTAACCTGAGATAATTTCCTAAATTGTTGTAATATTCAGCTTGGGCATAGAAGTCATTCTCTTCAATGGTCTTCTTAACATTATCAATATAATGCTCCATTGCCTTTCTGTACATTCCTAAATTGGCATAGATATCGTAAAACGCAACGTTCTCATTAATACCAAGTTCTCTCTGTTCTTTACGGATTTCAATCTGTTCGGTATACATGGTCAACTGGCCATAGTTGTCGTCCATTATATCCAGCAACTTAGATTTTAGATAAATATCTAATTCCTCTTTTTCTCCATAAAGTTCTTTTGCAATAGCTAAACTCTTATCGTAGTCCCCTAAATCATAATAGATTCTGGCTTGTATAAGTTTAAAGCGTACAATTTCGTCGGCGTCTTCATCCTTAATTGCAGCATTAAGGTATATGGTAACCTCGTCTAACCAATCGTAAGTAGAGGTTTCTTTGTAAAGGTCCGGAGTATTAAAGAAAAAGGTGAGTTTTTCGCTTGCATTCTCAATATCCATGAACTGCTGAAAAGGATTCTTATCAGTAGCTTCTTCTTTCTGGGCCGATCCTACGGAACAGATAAAGAATATTGCGCAAACAAGGATAGTATTTTTAAAGTAAATGTTGTTCATATATCTAAAGGGAACAAAATCAAAAAAAGATATTCTGTTCTATTTATACTAGGTTCTTACATTAGCTTATGGCCTCTCGTCTTAACAGACACGAAAACAACATTTTAATCCCCCAAAAGACTTTTCTAAGCTAATCTATTTAATTGGTTATTTAGTCCATTTACTTATAAAATTATGAAAAAGGACTGTAAGAAAATAATCTATTCTAATAACAATTGAAAATAAGTACGCTAGACAGATTCAATACAGCTATTCAGAGTTTTTTTCTTAAAGTAAAAATACCATTAACATACAGAGAAGGGGTCATTATTGTTGTGAAACTAGGCGTAGTTGTTGTGAAACCGTGCTCTTGGAACCTTTTTTCAGTGCGCAATTTTATTCAGTATAAAATAGTATGGCTTGCGTTTTCTTACAAATATGCCCTAACTAAAAAGGAACCTAATCTTGGCAGATCAGGCTCCTTTACGAGAACACTATATGAAAATGAAAATTTGTAAATTCTTTTTCTTAAATACACTGGCAAAGTATTGCTTTGATTGCGAAAAAGGAAAATAATGTTGTGAAACCGCCAAAAGTTGTGGTGAACGTCATTTTATGAAAACAAAAAAGAGGGAACATTAAAAATGCCCCCTCTTTTTATAATTCTAATTTTATTTTCTAAGAATTCATTGCGGATATAATGAACTCTTTAAAATCTTTTGAAATAGGTATCAAAGTATCCTTAATCATGATATCCTTTGAATTGATTGCATCTATATGATCCACATTTACGATATATGACTTGTGGGCCCTGTAAAACTTGTTCTTAGGCAGTTTTTCTAGGTAATCCTTTAAAGGAGAACGCACCAAGAACTTCTTATCTACCGTGTTCACTTCTAAATACACGTTATCTGCTTTGATAAAGCGAATATCGCTAAACTGAATTCTATAATAAAGATGTTGCTTCTTTACAAAGATTGAATCCTTTAGCACGGTATTGGACATAGGAACGTCTTCTTGGTTCTCCACTACCGCAGCAGATTTATCCGATCTTGTAAAGTTAGAAAGTGCTATTTCTATAGAAGTATATAAATCTTGCTGTTCAAAAGGTTTTACCAAATAACCGTTTGGTTTAACTGTTTTTGCGTTTTCTACCGTAGCCCTATCCGAGTTAGAGGTTACAAAAATGAAAGGGATATCATAGTTTTCGCGAATATGCTTTCCTAAATCGATTCCTGTTTTATCCGAAGCTAAGATTATGTCAATTAAAACAAGATCAACATGTTGTGTTTTTAAAACTTCTTCGGCTTGTTCATAGACAATAACGTTATCTACAATCTCATACCCTATTTCCTCAAGCATAGATTGCATATCATCTGCGATGATAACATTGTCCTCTACGATTAGAATTCTGATTGGTTGTTCCAAAATGGTTATTATTTAGTAGGTTTATATTCTAAATTTACAAAAAAATATTACAACTGATGTAAATCAGTACTGACAAAAAGAAAGTGCTTAACGCCAATTTCTTTAACTCAGGATCTATTTGATCATTTCTATCTGTGGCATGCACTCTTTTTAAATGCAAGAAAATAGGTATAAAGGCAATTAAAGGTAAAAAAAATAGCGCACCTTTTAAATTCAAAACTGAAAATGCCAGTATACACAAGAAAGCCGTTATTAATAGTGCATAATGGTAGATTTTACCCTTCTGAAAACCAATAAACACTATAAGTGTATTTTTATTCGCATTCTTGTCCGATTCATAATCCCTTAAATTGTTGAGATTTAAAACCCCTGCACTCAATAGACCAATTGCTATGGCCGGCAATAGAGACATAGCATACAACTGCTTTGTATACAACACCATTGAACCCATAACGGCCAATAATCCAAAGAAGAGAAAAACAAATAAATCTCCCAGACCCCTGTACCCATAGGCAGAAGCGCCAACGGTATATTTTATTGCCGCCCAAATACTTGCCGCTCCCAAAATCAAAAACAAAATGGGATATAACATATCTTCAAAGCCAAAAGCAAAATACACAAGGGCAACCACCAAAATAACATCTATAATTATGCTGAAAATTATGCCCTCTTTCAGTTCTTGCCTGGAAATATTCCCACTTTGGAGTGCCCGCTTAGGGCCTATTCTTTCATCATTATCGGTTCCCTTTACACCATCACCATAATCATTGGCAAAATTGGAGGTTACCTGAAAACCTATTGTAGTTAGCAATGCCAATACAAAGACTATCGTATCTTCAAAACCATATAAGTTAGCTAATGCCGTGCCTACTACTATACCTGAGACGGATAGTGGTAACGTTCTTAACCTAGCAGCACTTATCCAAGGATTAATGTTTCCCAAAATTATTCTGCGGATTCAATTTGAATTCGTTTTCCTTCTTTGTAAGATGCCACAAAGGCGTCTTGAAATCCTAAATCTACCAATTGTTCACGGAATTTCTGCGCTTCTTCCAAAGTTTCAAAATTACCTAACGAATATGAGTAAAACGGATTGGTCTTAACGAACATGGTATTGGTTAGTGCTTCCGAAGCCAACGTAATATTGTTATCTACAAACGATTTTATCTGTACGGAATATATTTTCTCCTTTTCCAAAAACTCCTTGGCCAAATAGAATTCCCTTACCAAACTTAATTCCTCGTTCTGTTGCTTTAGGTTGTCTATCCTAGATTTAATTGCGTCCAAACTATCTATTGAAACCAGTAAGTTACTAGGACTTTCAAAATTATTGGAAACATTTCTTCCTGCCGTGAAAGAAAAAACAATCAACGCCCCAATAAGGAATAAGCCCGTTACACCGGCCAGTAGGTTACGCTGTAACTTCTTTTTTCTTATCTCCTTATTTTTAAACTTGATTTGATCTAGAAGACGTTCATTAATTATCTGCGCCTTGTCTATATCTTTGTGCAACTCTAGTAAGTCGCTTTCTTCTATAAATGGCATATAATTATTTTTTCGAGGTTACACTGTTAAAGTTAACCAAAATACCGAAAGATCGATGAAATGCACTCTCGGAATGTTGCGAAATTACCATATTCTGTGGTATAGCGAATTAATAGCGATGTTAAAAACTTACCGTTCATCGATTAATTCATAGTAACGCATCTATAAAGAACCTCATTTTCAATTAGACAGCGTGTATACCATCGTCCTTAATTTCTATTTTTCGTTCCCTATATAATGTTCCAACCCCTTTTTTAAAGGTTTTTTTACTCATTTGAAGTTCCCGCTTAATAAGTTCTGGATCAGATTTATCGTGAAGTGCCAAATATCCGCCATGAGCCATTAACTTTTTGTAGATAGCTTCTGCTGCAGGTTCCAGTAGTTTTTCCCCAATGGGCTGCAATGAAATATCTAGTTTATTGTCCGGCCTAATATTTTTAATGTAGCCCTTGGTCCTATCTCCTACGGCCACATGCTTATAGATTTCATTGGAATACACAAGACCTTTATGCTGGTCGTTTATAATAACTTCCCAACCTAAATCCGTTAATCTAGTAAAAAGTAAGTCTACCTCTTGCCGTTCACGAACGGTAAGTTTGTCATTGCTTAAAAACTTATCAATTTTATTGGAACCCACCAAACGAAAAGAAACTTCGTCCATATAACAGCGTACTACGTACCACTGCCCTTCTTTCATCTTATCCCTTTGCTCACTAAAGGGCACAAGCAAATGTTTTTCAAGGCCCCAATCCATGAAAGCCCCTATCTTGTTTACTTCCGCTACTTGTAGAAATCCAAACTTGTTTCTTATAACACTAGGAGTCAATGTGGTGGCAATAGGTCTTTCTTCATGGTCCAAATAGCAGAATACCTTTATCATATCACCAATGTCTATTGTCTTTGGCACATACTTATTTGGTAAGAGAATTTCCGTACCAGTGGTACTCCCTAAAAAGAGGCCCACACTAGTATCTCTAAGTACCTCTAACTCATTATAATTTCCCAGTTCGATCATGGTGCAAAAGTAACTTTAAAAATTGGGTAAAAAAAAACCGTCCACTTTAAAAGCGGACGGTCAAAAAAATTATGTTTTCTAGGTCTACTAGTAAACAGAAGCTTTGTTAAAGTGCTTGCAAAGCATATAATAAATTACTGCTCTGTGCTTGTTTCTGTTTGAAGAACCATACTTTTCTACAACAGACTTTACAGCCTCCATTAATTTAGGGTCATCTGACATACCTAACTTTTTCATTAGATAGTTTTTCTTAACAGTTTCCAATTCTTTTTCATCAGAACCTGAAACCTTAGAAGCATCGATATTATAGATTGCTGGACCAAGGCCCACAGTCACTTTTGTCAGAAGATCCATGTCAGGAGTTTCTCCAAACTTTTCTTTAATGTCTTCTGCGTACTTTACAATCAAATCGTCTCTTTTACTCATAATAGTTAGTGTTGATAAATGTTAACGGTTTATATTAATTACTCCGAAGATATAAAATCAAAATAACCGAGCAAAATTTTGTTGTTCAAAAATCTTGGCGTATGGACTTCCATAATTTTTGGTTTGTCCGATAGTTCGTAAAAATCTTTGAGCCTGTTATTCAGACTAGTTACCTCATTTACCGCTATATATTCAAACCCAAATTGGCGACTTATAAGTTCTGCATTTTTATCATGGGCAGTTTCAAAGAACGTGGCAAAATTTTCGGTTTCTTCTTGACCCGGTAGGATTCTAAAAATGCCCCCTCCGTTATTATTTATAATTATTATCCTAAAATCCGGCCTAAGGTAGTTGTTCCAAAGACCATTGCTATCGTAGAAAAAACTTATATCGCCAGTAACCAATAACGTAGGGGTTTTACTATAATAAGCAGCACCTACAGCAGTAGATGTACTTCCGTCAATACCACTGGTTCCCCGGTTACAAAAAATCTGCAAAGAAGAGTCTAAATTAAAAAGTTGGGCGTAACGTACCGTTGAACTATTTGCCAATTGCACCTGATAATTTGATGGAATTGATTTTAAAATACTATCAAACGCCAACATATCCGAAAACGGAATCTGATCTATGTACTCTTTTCTTTTTGCCTCGTATTGCACCCTCCTCTTGTTCCAATATTCAAAATACACACTGCTTTGCGGTTTTACTAAATCTAAAAAAGCCTTAAAAAAGTGATTGCTATTGGTTTTAAAATGATGTGTTAGGGAAAAAAAAGTATTGAACGCTTTAACTTCATCTACATGCCAATGATGCTCCGGTGTGTATTCCCGCAAAAATGCTTTTATCTTTTTGGAAACTACAAGACCACCAAAGGTTAGCAATATTTGTGGTCGTAAATTTTGGAACAATACTTCTTTTTGGTGGCTTTTTTCAATTGGAGCCACTATACTATCTATACTGGCAAAAAAATTAGGATGGTGAAGGTTGGATGTGGTTTCCGTTAAAACTACCACGGATGGGTCTGTTGCCAATACATCTAAAAATACTTGCTCTACCACATTTGGTGCGTTGACACCAACAAGTACCATCTTTTGTTCCGAAGCATTCCATATATCGGCGTAAGCCTTAAAATCGATAGCGGGACTAACATCCATGCCCGTTTCCGAAACAATTTGAGCCACAACGGAAGGTTCTGTAATCGTATCATAAAGAGGCTCTTCAAAAGGCACATTAATATGCACTGGTAATTTCAATTGAAGCGCTACACTCAATACACTGTTAAGCTCACTATTGTTGTATTTTAGGATTTCTTGCTGCGCCAAATCATTGTCTTTTCCGGACAACCACTCAGGCATGTATTTCTTAACCCTATGCACCGCATGAGACACGTCTTGTTTTAAATTGGCCGAATAGCCAATGTGTCTGTCAAAAACATTATCCTGTCTAATGGTCTGGCCATCTCCCACATCTATCTTATAGACCGGGCGATCTGCAGATATGACCACCAAAGGTATTCCGCTATAAAATGCCTCGGCAACGGCAGGATAGTAGTTCAACAATGCACTTCCAGAAGTACATACCACGGCAACGGGCTCGTGTAATTGTTGCGCTATTCCCAATGCAAAAAAGGCGGCACTGCGCTCATCTACAATACTGAAACATTTAAAATAAGGGTCTTCACTAAAATCAATGGTCAAAGGGGCATTTCTTGACCCTGGAGAAATTACTATGTTCTTTATCTGTTTCGCCTTGCAGTGTTGCACTACCAGTTGAGCGGAGGGTATGCTAGAGTATCTCATGAACTACAAAAATACAACGGTTTATTTCTTAAACCAATCTTGTTTAAACTACACCCTTTATAACTTTAAGCATGGTTTTGCTCTTGGCTACCGTTTCGTCCCATTCTTTTTCCGGGTTTGAATCTTTGGTTATACCTCCGCCAACATATATATTTACTTTATCCTCATTTATTTGCATACAGCGCAGATTCACAAAGAGTGTGGTGGTTTTAGAGATGGAACGGTACACGTTATTTTCCGTGTTCCTAGGCCGGTTATTTCTGTTTCTTTCCGTCTTAAAATTCAATTCACCCAAAAAACCGGTATAGAATTCACGGTCATAGTTTTCCTCGGCTATTATAAATGCTTTTGTTTTCTCTTTAGGCATACCACAAACCGCGGGCGTTGGGTGTAGTGCCTTTATAACCTCTCCAAGATTCTCTTGTTTGGTAGTCCCTGATAATTTAGTGCGAAGATGCAATAGTGAACCCGCTCTTACAGACTCCGTTGGCGTTCGTTCCAAGTCAGTCACTTTACCCTCTAATGCATTAAAAATATACTCCGTAACCAGCTGCTGCTCTTCCAATTCTTTATTGCCCCAATTGGGGTTGGCGTTACCAGCATAACTCTGCGTTCCGGCCAATGACATGGTGGTTAATTTTCTATTACGCATAGTTAACAGAATTTCTGGGGTAGCCCCAAGCCACATGCCTACTTTGGGGTGATACCATAGATAACAAAATGCTGTTCTATACTGTGTTAAAAGTGACTTGAACAAAGCCAGGGAGGATATATTTACTTTTAGTTGCAAACGCCTTGAAAGCACCACCTTATCAAAATCCCCTTGCACTACTTTAGCTATTCCCTTTTCAACCAAATTCAAATGAAAGGCTCTTTCCTCAGGATTTACTACTACCTCGCTCAAATCTGGATTTAGCATTTCCTCTCCTTCAAAATTGGAAAGGTGTGAAACTTCGTCCAATCGCAATAAAATGGTAGGCGAACCGGAATCAAAAGGAGCAAAAACAAAACCTGTTTCCGTATAATCATTTAAATACTGTACGGCGTCATCCTTCTGGAAAATAGTTGTAATTCTCTTTTCGTTGGGTTTACGATAAGCTACAAATGGTAATTTTTTCGCTAGGTGAGCGTCAATTTTATCAAAAAAATCCAAAGGCATTAATTTTTCTTAGCTAAAGCAATAGTAGTGAGTTTGCAATAGGAAACCAATTTCCCTTCTTCGTTGCTTATCTTAATATCCCAAAGCTGGGTAGTTCTTCCTTTGTGTAAAATGGTCGCTTTTGCATAAACATGTCCATCTCGCACACTTTTTACGTGGTTTGCCGAA
Organism: Zobellia sp. 1_MG-2023; assembly: GCF_030549125.1. Classification (NCBI taxonomy): domain Bacteria; kingdom Pseudomonadati; phylum Bacteroidota; class Flavobacteriia; order Flavobacteriales; family Flavobacteriaceae; genus Zobellia; species Zobellia sp. 1_MG-2023. The sequence goes on from NZ_JAUOSY010000009.1 coordinate 118,885, forward strand.
ATTTCTATTCCGCGGATAGCAAATTGTTGTGCATCCAAAAAAATATAGGAAGCCATACTCCCAATACTTTCGGCCAAAGCCACCATAGCTCCCCCGTGCAAAACACCATCCGGTTGGTGCACCCGTGAATTCACTGGCATTTTTCCCACTAAAAAATCCTCACCTACATCTACATATTCTATCTGTAAGGTCTCCATAAGTGTATTCTTAGAAGATTCATTACAAACCTTTAGTATTTTTTCTTTGTAGCCGTCCATATCATCTATTTTTGTCAAAATTAAGCATTACCACTACAATAAAAGCCATTACTTTTATAGAGATTTTATTCTATGGATTATTCTGAAAACACGGTGTCCTACACCACCACAAATAGCTACGCTACCCTAAATTCACTAACAGACCAAACCAAAAACGTTTGGATAGTTCTACATGGTATTGGTTATTTAAGTCGATATTTTTTAAGGTATTTTGACGAATTGCCTCCACAAGAGAACTATATAATTGCCCCACAAGCACCCTCTAAATATTACCTGAACAACAAATTTAGACATGTAGGCGCCAGTTGGCTTACCAAAGAGGATACGGAGCAAGAAACCCAAAACGTACTGGTCTATTTAGACGCTGTTTATAGCGCCTTGTCCATTCCCAAAAGTTGCAATTTAATTGTTCTCGGGTATTCACAAGGTGTCTCTATTGCTACACGATGGGTTGCCAGCAGGAAAATTGCATGTAACCATTTGGTCTTATATGCAGGCGGAATTCCCACGGAACTGGAAGCCTCCAATTTTGATTTTCTAATGGAAAACCATACTAAAGTCACAACCCTGGTCGGCAATGCCGATGAATATTTGACCGAAGAAAAACAAGCATCTGAAACCAAAAAAATAAATCACCTATTTAAAGGTGAAGCAGAACAAATCTTCTTTGAAGGTGGTCATGAAGTAAAAAAAGAACTCATCCTAAATCTAATACAATGAACACGAATATTATATTAGAAAACCAATTGCTAAGACTCATTCCGTTAAAGCAAACACATCACCAACTACTTTGGCCCGTTGCCCAACAAGTAGATTTATACCAATACGGTTCAAACGATGTTTCCACAGAAAAAAAGTTGAAAGCATATATCAAAACCGCATTAAACGAAGCGCAGCAGGAAAAGTCCATTCCTTTTGTTATTTTCAATAAGACCACTAACGAATGCATAGGAAGCACAAGATTTGGGAATATTGACCAAAAGAACAAAGTGCTCCATATAGGGTGGACATGGATTTCGGTGGATTCTCGTGGTACGGGCTTAAATCATCAAATGAAATTTCTGATGCTAAGCCATGCTTTTGAACAGATGGATTTTGAGAAGGTAGAATTCCGGATTGATGAAAGAAATGTTCGTTCTAGAAAGGCCGTAGAAAAGCTGGGAGCCACTCTAGAGGGCATACTTAGAAAGAATGTCATTACCAAAAGTGACTTTAGAAGGAGTTCTTGTTGTTACGGAATCCTAAAAGAAGAATGGAACACTATTAAACAAACAAATTTTAAAGAATTCATATGAATCAAGCTATTGCTCAAGTAACTCTTGTTGTAAAAAATTATGATGAAGCCATTGCCTTCTATACACAAAAATTAGGCTTTAAACTTGTAGATGACATTCAATTAGATGCCAACAAGCGATGGGTTACCGTTTCACCTCCAAGCCTTAACGGACTATCCCTTCTACTTGCCGAAGCCGTAAATGATGAGCAAAAAAAAGCCATCGGGAACCAAACTGGCGGGCGTGTATTTCTATTTCTCCATACGGACGATTTTTGGCGCGATTACCAGCGTATGAAAGAACAGGGCGTTAAGTTTAACGAAAACCCGCGTGAAGAGCCCTACGGCACTGTGGTAGTCTTTAAAGACCTATATGGAAACCTTTGGGACCTTATCGAAAGAAAATAGCCAAGTATCAATAACTGGTTTCATCCAATTGAACTTTACCCCTAAACGTTCTATAAACAAAAAAGGTATAGCCCAAAACCAACGGACCTCCAATGGCCACCATGGTCAACATAATTTTTAACGATTTAGTTGATGCTGCTGCGTTGTAAATATCTATGCTATGTTCTGCTGCCAAAGTAGAAAACAATAGCGTTGGATAGAGTTCTATGGCCACGAGAATCAACATGAAACTTATGGTTAACGAAGAGAAGAAAAACGCCAATTTGTAATTGCGCTTATTGGCTAGTCTGGGTACATTGGCTATACTTAAAAACGTAGCTAAGGGAACGATAAAAAGAAACGGATCGCTTCTAAAAGCATCCGATAAATGGGGTATATAAAGTAAGGTGTAAAGCGTTGTTATCGCAAAGCTTACCATAAAGAAAATCATACCCTTCTTTAGAAGAAATGTAAGCTTGGCAAACAACCTTCCTTCTGTTTTTAAAAGTAAATAGATAGCACCATGGGCCATAAAAAGTGATAGGGTAGTAATTCCCGTTAAAATGGCATACGGATTTAAAAACTCAAAAAAACCTGCCCCCTGGTACTGATAATCAGGACCTATGGCAATTCCTTGAAGAACATTACCTAAAACCACACCTAATAAAAAAGCCAAAAATATACTGGAAACACTATAGCCAATATCCCAAGTTTTACGCCACCATTTCATTTCTTCCTTCCCCCTAAATTCAATTGAAATGGCCCTAAAGATGATGCAGACCAAAAACAACATAAATGGAATATATAGAGAAGAAAAAAGCGTAGCGTACATTACCGGAAAACCAGCAAAAAGAGCTCCTCCTCCAATAACCAACCAAACCTCGTTACCATCCCAAACAGGGCCTACGGCATTTAATGCTATTCTTCTACTTTTTTCCTTTTTAAAAAATAAGTGCCATGCCCCGGCACCAAAATCAAACCCATCAAGAATGGCATAACCGGAAAACAATCCACCTACTACCAAAAACCACCATGTGGGATAATCAAGTCCTAGAAAAGTCTCCATGCGCTTTTAATTTCCTGTTACTACTTGGGTAATCTCTTTTGTCAACGGACGGTCATCCTCATCACTATCATCATAAGGGCCATGTTTTATCTTTTTGTTCAACAAATACACGAACAATAAAAATAAAAGCGTGTAGACCAACATAAACAGAATTAAGGAAAACAATACTTGATTAGCCGTAACCGCTTGTGAGAAGGCCTCAGACGTACGTAAAAGTCCGTATACTACCCATGGTTGCCTACCCATTTCTGCCGTAAACCACCCTACCTGATTGGCTATTTGAGGCAAAAGAGCCGTAAATACGAATATCCACAGCAACCATCTTTTTTCAAAAAGTTTACCGCGCCACCATAAAAAACATGCATAAAGGGTCACCAAAATAAGAAACATACCTATGCTCACCATGATATGGTAAAATTGAAACACGGCATTAATTTGAGAAGGCTTATCCTCTTCTGCAAAGGCATTTAATCCTGTAACGGGCGCATTAAAGTCATAATCCAGTAAAAAGGATAGTCCTCCGGGAATTTTTAATCCCGTTACTTTTTGTTCCTCTTTATCTACCCATCCAAAGAGATACATATCTGCTGGTGCCGATGCTTCAAAATGACCTTCCATGGTAGCCAATTTTGCCGGTTGATTTACGGCCACACCATCAGCGGAGCTATGCCCGGTAACCAATTGGCCCAAAGAAAATATAGTTGCCACCACAAGCGTCATTTTAAACGCTTTTTTGGAGATATGAACAAATCGTCCTTTTAAAATATAATACGCGTGTACGCTGAGAATCAAAAACGTACCGGCCAGAAACGCACCCAGCCACACATGAAGAATACGGTCTACACTTGATGGGTTAAAAACCATAGCCCAAAAATCCGTTATTTCCGCCCTAGCTTCAAGCCCTTCTCCCACAATATGATATCCCGCAGGAGTCTGTTGCCAACTGTTGGCCACTACAATCCATATAGCCGAGAACATGGACCCTAAGAACACACCAATGGTGGCCACCAAGTGCACCCAAGGTTTTACCCTGTTCCACCCAAAAAGTAGCACGCCCAGAAATCCACTTTCCAACGCAAATGCAAAAATGCCTTCCGCCGCCAAAGCGCTGCCAAAAATATCGCCAACGTACCTAGAGTAAACTGCCCAATTGGTACCAAATTCAAACTCCATTACAATACCGGTAACCACACCAATACCAAAGGTGAGCGAGAATATTTTAGTCCAAAATTTGGCAAGAGTATGGTATTCTTTATTTTTAGTCTTGATATACAGGCTCTCAAAGACTACCATAATTAAACCTATACCTATACTTAAAGGCGGATAGATATAATGAAAAGCAATTGTAAAAGCGAATTGAATACGGGAAAGAATCTCTACATCCATAGTGTGTAGTTTTACATTGCAAAGATACAACGCAAACTGCTTTTTAGCCAGTAACAAAGATTACGTTTTCCGATTCTTTTGTGTTAAAATTGCTTTTTGTGTTTTACACTTTTTAAAACCTTCTGTCCGGAGAAAAAGCATCGATTTCCATAGATGTTTTTTTGTCGTCAATAATCTCAGCAACCAATTTGCCAGTTGCAGGCCCTAAGCTCCACCCCATCATGGCATGCCCAGTAGCCAAGGTTAAATTTGAAAGCTTAGATGACCTTCCTATATAAGGGAGTCCATCTGGAGAAACTGGACGTAATCCCGTTTTTACGTTCGCTATTTCATTGGCATTGATATCTACCGTAGGATAGTATTTTTTAACTCCATTTGCGATAGCCATTACTCTTTCATTTCTTACCAAATCATTTAACCCAGAGAACTCCATAGTTCCGGCAAAGCGGGTAAAACCATTCATTGGAGTTACCGCCATTTTAGACTCCATGAGAATAGCAGGAATAGTTATTCCCGTAGGTCTCGCAACGTTTATACTGTACCCTTTTCCTCCTTGCAATGGTATATTCAGGTTTAATTTTTTAGAAACGTTCCCACTCCATGAACCTGCCGCAATTATCACCTCTTCTGGAGTATAGGTTCCTTTAGACGTTATAACCTCATGAACACGGTTGCTCTTTACCTTCATGTCGGTTACCTCCTCGTTTAAACGTACATCCACACCAACATTTTTAAGGTAATCCAACATTTTGGGCATAAATTGGGTAGGTGTTGTGTGTCCATCACATTCATAATGAATGGCACCTTGGGCATCAATTGCAACCTCTGGTTCAAGTCTCGCCAATTGCTTTTGGTCTAATTCCTTAACTTCCAAACCTAAAAAACTGGCTTTGTTCGCTACTTCTTTCTCATGAAGGTAAGCCTCCTTAGTTTTATAGAGCATCAATAGTCCTTTTCGTTCTAATTGAAAATCGCCCAAATCACCGGAGTTTTTTATGTCTTCAAACAATTCTCTACTAATAATATTAATATCCTTAATTACAGGAATTGCCCGCGCTACCTTTTCCTTAGTAGACGATTTATGAAAATACCAAGACCATTTGAAGAACTCCATATCCCAACGAGGTTTCATGTAAAACGGACTGGCCGAATTGAACATCATCTTGATGCCCTTAGCAATCATACCAGGTGATGCCAAAGGAATTATGTGACTAGGGGTAATATATCCCGCATTCACGAAGGAAGCTCCTGAGGTTATATCTGATTTCTCTATAATAGTAACTTCGTGCCCTTCTTTCTGCAGAAAATAAGCTGTACTAAGCCCAATTATTCCTCCCCCTATTATGGTTATTTTTTTACTCACTTCTCTTTTTAACGTATTAAATAACTTGAAACCCGTGTGCGTATGGGTCATCATCGTCTATGGTAATCGTGTTCTGCCCATACACTCTGGCCCATCCTTGAATACTTGGAACAATAGCTTTCCGGTTGCCAAGGACAGTCTCCTGTTCTACCCTTCCTACAAATTGAGAACCTATAAAACTCTCATGGATAAACTCCTCTCCTACCTTTAATTTTCCTTTGGCATACCATTGCGCCATTCTAGCAGAAGTTCCTGTGCCACAGGGAGACCGATCTATTGCTTTATCCCCATAAAAAACAGCGTTTCTTGCGGTAGCAGCAGGAGATATAACATTGCCGGTCCACAAAACGTGACTCACTCCATTAATGGTTTCATCATCTGGGTGGACAAAATTGTTTGGGTATTTTGAATTGATTCGCTCCCGAATCTCCTGACTCAACTGAACCAGCTTTCCTGCGGTAAAATCCTGAATGCCCGAAAAATTTTTCTGAGGGTCTATTATAGCATAAAAATTCCCGCCATAGGAGACATCAAAAACCAATTCGCCTAAAACAGAACTCTCAACCGTTAATTCGGTAGCGGCTAAGTAGGATTTAACGTTGGTCAACTTAACCCAGTCTACCTTCTTTCCTGTTTGTTGATAATCTATCATTACAAGACCTGCGGGAGTTTCCATCCGAATTTTTCCAGGGGTCTTGGGTTTAAGCAAGCCCTCTTCAACACCAATGGTAATGGCCCCAATAGTGCCATGACCGCACATGGGCAAACAACCACTCGTTTCTATAAAAAGAATGCCAAAATCATTTTCAGGATTTTCTGGTTGATAAAAGATGCTACCGCTCATCATGTCATGCCCTCGAGGCTCAAACATAAGCCCTTTCCGAATCCAATCATATTCCTTTAAAAAGTGCTGGCGCTTTTCACTCATGGAAACCCCTACGAGCTTAGGTCCGCCCTCTGCAACCACCCTAACGGGATTTCCACAGGTATGAGCATCTATACACCTAAAAATATGTGTTGCCATAACTCAACAATTATTCTCCTAACGTTGTTGACCCTATTCTATTTTCCTATTGGTATGCTCACTATCCACAATTCTCATGATAGAAAGTGGATTGCTATTCTGCAAGGCCTCCGGTAATTCCTCCTGTGGCCAATTCTGAAAAGAGACGGGCCTTACCCAGCGCTTAATGGCAGACACCCCAACCGATGTAAATCGGCTATCGGTACTTGCCGGAAATGGTCCGCCATGCTGCATGGAAGGACAAACTTCCACACCCGTTGGAACCCCATTGAATATCAGCCTTCCTACCCTACCTTGCAAAGCGTCTACAGCAGCCCTATAAATTTTCAACTCATCAGCGTTACCAAGTACGGTACCGGTTAATTGTCCTTCCAGACAATCCAGGACTTGTTTCAACTCCTTGGCATCGGCACATCTCACTACAATAGAAAATGGACCGAATACTTCTTGATGTAACTTAGGGTTCTTTAAAAAATTGGCCCCGTTAACCGTTAGTACCTTCTGTTGTGCATAATTAGGAGCTACTGAGCTTTTATAATCCGCAACAACATCGGCACCTCCTTGAGAGGAAAGCTCCTTTTTCCCTTTTTCATAATTGCTGTGAATACTTGGGTGCAACATGCAGGTAGGTTCCAATTTTTCAATTTCCTCTCCCAGCGCATTTGTAAAGACATCTAAAGAAGTACTTTTTATACCAAGGATCAAACCAGGATTGGTGCAAAACTGACCTGCCCCCAACATTACGGAACCGGCATATTGCCGGGCCCAATCCAATCCCTTTTCACGTAATGCGGAAGGAAGAGCCAAAACAGGATTTATACTGCCCATTTCCGCAAAAACGGGAATAGGTTCTTTACGTTCATTCGCTAATTTATAAAGGGCCGTACCGCCTTTTATACTGCCTGTAAAACCCACACCTTTGATCTTTGGATGAAGTACCAACTGCTGACCGACTTCTATACCGCTACTATTTAAGTTGGAAAAAACGCCATCCGGCATATCCGTGCGTTCCGCTGCTTTTATGATGGCGGAAGAAACCAACTCTCCCGTACCTGCGTGCATAGGGTGACTCTTTACGATTACCGGGCAACCGGAAGCCAGTGCACTTGCAGTATCACCACCTGCGGTTGAAAATGCCAGAGGAAAATTACTGGAACCAAAGACCGCTATTGGCCCTATGGGCAGCAGCATTTTACGTAAGTCTATTTTTGGTAACGGTTTCCTATCCGGTTGGGCCGTGTCTATAGTTGCCTCTACCCAAGAGCCCTCTTTTAACAACTGGGCAAATGCTTTTAATTGCCCCATGGTACGGCCATGTTCGCCAATAGCCCTTCCTTCCGGAAGACCCGATTCTTTGCAATAGGTTTGGATAAGCTCATCTCCCAATGCTTCTATTTCTTCGGCGATAGCCTCCAAAAATTGAGCCTTTTTAACTCCAGAGAAGTTTTTGTAATTCAGAAAGGCTTCATGAGCTTTCTGCACAGCGGCATCAATTTCTTCCTTTGTAGCCTCATAAAAAGTCCATTCCGTCTCCAGATTCAATTTAGGGTCAAAGGTCTTATATGTGTTACTTTCATTAGCTGAAAGTTCGTTTCCTATGTAGTTTTTTCCTGTAATCATTCTATTGTTTTAAAGATCTTACCAATCGCCTTGAAACTACTATATTTGAGTTGAAGCACCAAGAGTTTTCACCAAAGACTTTGCTGATAAAAATTACCCCAATTCGCTTAAATCTTCGCCAATTATAAAACTTTCACGAACAAATTCTAGACTGTTCTGTGCTAGACCAACTCTTTGTTTACAGCAGTTAGGTTTTTATAATCCGGTAAAACCGGTCTATTTTTCAATCCGGCATCTATGACCTGTAAGACCCTTTCCCGTTCTTTACCTTGCAAAGGAAGTCTAGGTTTTCTTACGGTCTCCGTACCAATGCCTGTAGCAACTTCGGCCAACTTAATATTCTGAACCAATTGTGGGCTTATATCCAGCTCCAACAAAGGCAAAAACCATCTGTAAATTTCAGTTGCTTCTTTAGTATAACCAGCTTTTGCCAATTCATAAATAGCAACAGTTTCTGCAGGAAAGGCACATACCAAACCTGCAACCCAACCATCGGCACCTATAAGAAGACTTTCAAGTGCTAGCGGATCTACACCTGTTAGAATACTAAGGTCTTTGCCAAATGCGTTGCGTAATCTTCCAATATTGATAATATCCCTTGTAGACTCTTTTACAGCGGTAATGTTCTTTAACTCTAATAGTTCTTTGAACATGCTTACCGTTACTTCAATCTTATAGTCTACAGGATTGTTGTAAATCATAATAGGAAGCTCTGTACTTCTTGTTATTTCCTTAAAGTATTCTACAGTTTCGTAATCTGTAGATTTATAGCGCATAGGCGGTAAAATCATCAATCCGTTTGCACCACTCTCCTGGGCATCTTTAACGGCCTGCAGTGCCATTGTTGTAGCTTGTTCCGCAATGGTCATAATAACGGGAATCTTGCCTTCTACAATTTGGATTGTTTCTTTGATAAGTACCTTTTTCTCTTCTGCGGTCAATGTGCTGGCTTCACCAAGCGATCCTCCCAATACTATACCATGTACACCGGCTTCTACCTGAGCCTCTATATTTTTACGGAACACCTTTAGATCAAGCGAATCATCTTGATTAAACTTTGTGGTAACTGCTGGCATTACACCTTTCCATTCGAATTTCATTTGCCCATATTTAATATTACACCAGCAAAATTAACAGAAGATCACTCGTGTTAATTAGAGCATTTTATCAGAAAATTATATTATATTATCCAATTATATCACTGAGTGCATATATACTGAATTAAATACGCATAATCACTTTTATGAAAGTTCACCCATTTCAAGTGCCAAAACCCCTGCACCAGAATTTAATAGTTCAGGTGGATCGCGAAATGATATTTTACAATAAACTGCACCAACATGCAGAAATTCAGTTTACACTAATTGTAAAAGGAAAAGGAAAACTAATTATAGGAGATAGTGTACATCCCTTTGAAGATGGAAATTTCTTTGCCATAGGTCCCCATACCCCACATTTGTTCAAAAACGATAAAACCGATGAACTGGCGCATAAAATTTCGCTTTTTTTTACTGAAGAGACTTTTGGCACATCGTTTTTTACATTGCCCGATCTGGAAGAATTGCAACCCCTTTTAGGTTTTATAAATGAGGGGTTTAAAGTTACGGGAAGCGTAACTCCTATAGCCACGACCATGAACCTACTTCCCCAGTTGGACAAACTTGATCGTTTTATTGCGTTTTTCGGCTTATTAAAAAACCTTGCCCATGCTGATAAGAGGCCATTAACCAATTTTAATTCATCAAAGAAATTGGGCAGTATGCAAGGCCAACGCATGCAAACCATTTTTGACTACGTAGTAACCCATTTTCAAGATAATATTGATCTGAACACTATTTCAACAAAGGTTCACATGACCCCAAATGCCTTTTGCAAATTCTTTAAACAGCACACCAATAAAACGTTTTTTCAATTTTTAATAGAGCTACGAATAGAACACGCTTGCCAATTGTTAAACCGGTATGACAGTGAACTTTCTATTTTAGAAATCTCCGAACAATCTGGATTCACTTCTATTTCCAATTTTAACAGACAGTTTAAAAAATTGAAAAAAGTAATTCCCTCTAGATATGCCAACCATCAAAAGAAGGGCAACTAGAGGAAATACTTTCTAATTCTGAGTAACCCCAAACTTGTAAGTACAATAAGATGTGTACGTTTCACCCGGATTCAAACGGGTACTAGGAAACTCCGGGTGGTTTGGCGAGTCTGGAAAATGTTGTGTTTCTAAACAGAAAGAACCTCTACGCACATAGGCCTTTCCACTTTTACCCGTATCTGAGCCGTCTAAGAAATTACCTCCGTAAAACTGCACCCCAGGTTCGGATGTATACACCTCTAAAGTACGCCCACTAGTAGGCTCCACAACCCTAGCGGCAAAAGTTAAACCCTCACGATTCTTGGGTACTTCATTAAGGACAAAATTATGGTCGTAACCGTTGCCTAATTTTAACTGCTCAAAGTCCTCTTCTATATCTTTACCTATTGCTTTTGGCTTTCTAAAATCAAAAGGAGTTCCTGCAACATCCTGTAATTCGCCTGTTGGGATCAAACCGCTATCTACCGGTGTAAATTTTTCTGCATTCAATAATACCTCGTGGTCATTAACCGTGCCTTCTCCCTCTCCTTTTAAATTAAAGAATGAGTGGTTTGTTAAATTCAAATATGTAGGCTTATCCGTTTTGGCTTCGTAGCTTATTTGTAACGCATTCTCATCCGTTAAAATATAGTTCACTTTAACGTCAAGATTTCCGGGATAACCTTCTTCCATATCCGGAGAAGTACGACTAAAGCTAATGGAATTATCGGTTTGCTCCTCTACCTTCCAAACTACACTTTCAAAACCTACCAACCCTCCGTGAAGATGATTCTCATTATTGTTAATGGCCAAATCGTACGTTGTTCCATCTAAACTAAATTTTCCCTTTGCTATGCGGTTCCCATATCTTCCAATAACAGCACCGTAGTAGTTCTTTTTTGCTCTATAATCCTCCAAGTTATCAAAACCTAAAACCACATCTTTAAACTCACCGTTCTTATCCGGAACATATAACGAAACCAGACGCTGCCCGTAATTTGTAAAAGTTACCTCCATACCGTTGGCGTTGGACAGAACAAAGAATTTTACGGAATCTCCTTCTATTGTTGTGGTAAAATCGTCTGGATTAATATGCTTCTCATATTTGGTAATAGGTGTTTCTGGGACGGATGCGCTCATTTTTTCTTTTTTAGTTTGGTTACAAGAAAGGTTAATAGTACTGGCCAAGCCACAAGCAATTAACAATTTTACGATTTTCATAGGTATAAAGGTGTTGGATTTTTCAATAAAACCAAAAGCAAGTTAACTAAAAAACCAAAGAATCATCAAACATAATTATTGCTTGGCCAAGAGACCTGTTCTAATTGTTTTCGTTAATTTTGGAAACTTTGAAAGCTAACTCACACAATATGAAAAAACTCATTATTCTAGCTATAGGATTGGCTATGGCCTGCAACTCATCACAAACTACCGTTTCCGAGGGAGATAAGAACACTGTTACTGCACCTACCAATACTCCTGAAACCTTTGCGGAGACCATTACTGAAAGCGAATTAAAAGAACATTTGTACACCTACGCTTCCGATGAATTTGAAGGTAGGGAGACCGGAAAACCGGGGCAAAAGAAGGCTGTTAAATATTTAAAGGCCCAATACGAAAAATTAGGGATTCCTGCTGCAAAGAAGGATGGGGACTATTTTCAAAATGTACCGCTTGAGGTTAGTAAATTACCAGAGGGAACCCTTTACGTTGATGGTAAGTCATATCCTCTGGGAGAAAACTTCCTTACTTTTTCCAAAGCACAAGGCACGTTTGATAACATTATTTATGTGGGATACGGTATTGAGGAAGGCAGCTATTCCGACTATAAAAATATTGATGTAACAGGAAAAGTAGTTTTGGTTAAATCCGGAGAACCCATTGCTGCCAATGGAAACTATGTATTATCCGGAACCTCTGAGAAATCTATATGGAGTAACATGTCCGAGTCTCTAGGCAAGCGCTTGGAACTAGCTACATCTAAAGGCGCCAAGGGCATTCTTTATTATGATGAAACCAACTTTACCCGTTTTAAAAGTAGGTTTGAATGGATGAAAAGAAACGATAGTGGCAGAATGGAATTGGCCAAAGATGACACCGATGGCTTTTTTAATTTTCTTATTAACGGCAAATTGGCCAAAGCTATTTTTTCCAATATTCAATCTGATAACAAGCCGCAGAAAATAACTAAAAAGCTGGTAGTTGATGTTAAAAGTGAAAATAACGGTATTGAATCGGAAAACGTAGTGGCTGTAATTAAAGGTTCCGAAAAACCGGATGAATACGTAGTCCTTTCGTCTCACCTTGATCATATTGGAGTTTCTCCTGAAGGAGAAATAAATAATGGCGCAGATGATGACGGTTCCGGAACGGTTGCCCTTTTAGAAATTGCACAGGCATTTAAAAAGGCCGTAGACGCAGGTCAAGGACCTAAACGTTCTATAGTTTTTCTACATGTAACCGGTGAGGAAAAAGGGTTGTTGGGCTCTCAATATTACGCAGATATTGACCCAATTTTTCCGTTGGAAAATACGGTTGCCAATCTTAATATTGATATGATAGGGCGAATTGACCCAAAACGTACAGGAGAACGTAACTACATTTACCTAATTGGTTCCGATAAGCTCAGTACGGAACTTCATGAGCTATCCGAGGAAGTCAACAGCAAGTACACCAATATTGAATTGGATTATACGTACAATGATGAAAACGACCCCAATCGTTTTTACTATAGAAGTGACCATTACAACTTTGCCAAAAACAACATTCCTATTATTTTCTATTTTAATGGAACGCACGATGATTACCATAGACCAGGAGATACACCGGATAAGATTAATTATGACCTTCTTGAAAACCGTACGCGTCTAGTCTTTTATACGGCTTGGGAAGTAGCCAACCGTAAAGATCGTATTACGGTAGATAAGGCTTCAAAATAACCCTCTAAAATTAAAAAAACCTGTCGTAAAAGACAGGTTTTTTCATACCCTTATTTTAGATAATATATAAAACCAAAAAAGCCCTGTCAAAATTGACAGGGCTTTTTGTTTTGGGGTGGAAGACCGGTTTCGAACCGGCGACCTCTTGAACCACAATCAAGCGCTCTAACCAGCTGAGCTACAACCACCATTTGTAAGCGGTGGCAAAGATACTTTTTTTCATGTAATCTTTCAAAATAAAACTTCTGTTATTTTCTTGAAGCATCACGATATCGTATCAAAGCAACTGATAATGAATACTTAAACCTCAATAAAATCTTTAAAAACATCGACAAAATGCAAGGTAATCGGGTCAAAACACACAATTTTTAGCGTTTCACAACAAATATTAGAGATATCTACATCATGTAGATACATTAGATGAATAATTAATTTTAAAATGTTTTTCGTCAAATCCCATTCTTTGACCTCTTCAAGGCTATCCAAATTATGCATTTTGCTTTTTGGTATACTCGTGTTGTCTACGTTAAAGGCAAACTCACAACAAGAGACGAAGGATAGTTTGCACACCCTCATTAAGGATTTAAGAAAAACACCCAACTTTTCCAATAAGGATACCACTTACATAAATTTACTCAATGACCTAGCTTACGAACTACGGTACTACAATTCGGATAGTCTTTTGCTACTTTCTAATCTTGCCTTAGACTACAGTAGGTCTTTGCACTATAAAAAAGGGGAAAACCATGCGCTGGTAGAAATAGGCATTTACTATTCAGATAAGGGCAACCATTCCAAGAGTATAAGTTACTTTGAAAATGCCTTGGCCATGAGTAAAAGCCGAAAGGATGTAGATTTGACTTTAAGAGCCCAAAACAACCTAGCCTCCCAGTTTAGTTATATTGGAAACTACGCCAAATCATTAATTTATTATTTAGAGGGTATAGACATTGCAAATGAGAACGAAAAGAAATTCATGCAATCCGTAATTAATGAGAACGTAGCTAACCTCTATGCTTCGCAAAAAGACTATACACAGGCTTTGGAGTTCTACAAAAAAGTAAAGAAGATAAACGAAGATATAGGGAATGAAATCTGCTCTGCAGAAACTATGAGTAACATTGCCTCTATTTACGCAGATATGGGTGAATTGGAATACGCCATGTTCAACGCCAATGCGAGCATTGCCATTTTTGAAAAAAATAAAAAGATGGAATGGCTTGCCTATGCCTATGCTATAAAGGGCAAAACCTATTTAAAGGACAATAAATACAAATGGGCGTTATACTGGTATAGGCAGAGTGAAATGCTTCATGAAAAAATTCAGGATCCCCGTGGTAAAATAGAATTGCTCAACGGCATGTCTCAAGCGTACTTAGGTTTAGAAAAGGATGATATGTCCGAGAAGTATGCGTTAGAGGCCTATGACATTTCCAACTCTATTAAAGATATGGAAGGCTCTCAACAATGCGCAAAGACACTTTACAAAATAAATAAGAACAAAGAGAACTTTACACAAGCTCTTAAATACCACGAAATATTCCAATCGTTGTCCGATACGCTGTCCCGAAACGAAAACAAAAAAAGTTTGACCATGCTCAAAACCAAAATGGAGCATGAAAAGCAAAAGGCCGACCTTATAGAGGAAAACGAGAAGCAATTAGATATGCAAAGGGCTTACGTTAATGTAGCCTTAGGCATACTTTTGATTTTTATTGTGGTTACGTTATTGGTGGGCAGAAGTGAAAAAATTCAAAAGAATTTGAACTTGGAGCTTCAAAAGAAAACCGAAGACCTTGAACAAAGTAAACTTGAGCTGCATGAGATAAACGGAACCAAGGATAAGTTGTTTTCAATTATAGGACATGACCTACGTGGCCCAATTGCCGCTTTCCAAGGATTACTAAAATTGTTTAAAAACGGAGAAATAGAGCAAAATGAGTTTATGAGCTTTATGCCTAAACTTTCACATGATATAGACCACATATCATTTACGCTGAACAATCTCTTAACCTGGGGGCAAACCCAAATGAACGGGGCCGTAACAAGACCCGAGGTAGTTGCACTGGAAACAGTGGTAAGGGATAATATTGACCTGCTTTCCGAAATAGCAAAAAATAAATCCATTCGTCTAGTAAACCATTTGGAACCCAAAACGCTAACATGGTCCGATGGTAATCAAATAGACATTGTTATCCGTAACCTTATTAGCAATGCCCTAAAATTTACTCCCGAAAACGGCATGGTTACCATTAACGCAATTGAAAAGAAAAATCAATGGCAAGTTTCTATTCGAGATACCGGTATAGGTATGAACAAAGAAACCATAGACAAAATTTTCTCCCACAACTCTACCCTAACCACCTACGGTACCAACAATGAGAAAGGTACAGGTCTGGGACTATCCCTATGTAAAGAAATGATAGAGAAAAACAACGGAACCATATGGGTAGAAAGTTTATTACGTAAAGGAAGTACCTTTCACTTTACCTTACCAAGGGCCAAAAACAAATATCAAAAAACGGCCTAAATTAGATCATCTATATTCTTTATAGCCACAAAGCGCTCTGTGGTAAAGCCTTCTGCATACTCTACCCCTACCAGCCTTCCTAAATCCCTAGCCCGGTAATTTACACTATCAATAAAGTTCTTACTGCTTATAGGAGTTTCCGGTTCTTTGCTTTTGGGGTCATGAAATTGTGAGGAATATGCTAAAATAGCTTCTGTTTTCTTAGTAATGAATTCAGAGACATCCACAACAAAATCCGGTTCTATGTTCTTCCATTGAATATAATGGTATACTACCTTGGGCCTCCATTGCGTTTGATTTGCTCCATCAACATCTAATTGCGTTTCAATTTTTATCAACCCACTTAAAAAACAAGCATCACTTACCAACTTACTTCCTTTTCCATGATCTATGTGGCGATCATCAATTGCATTGCACAAAACAATATCTGGTTGGTATTTACGCACCATTTTAATGATTTCTAACTGATGTTCCCTATCGTTTACAAAGAAACCGTCTGCAAATCCTAAATTTTCTCGCGCTGATACTCCAAGAATTTTGGCAGCCGCAGCGGCTTCGTTATCTCTAATCTCGGCGGAACCCCGTGTACCAAGTTCACCACGGGTCAAATCTACAATACCTACTTTTTTGCCGTTTGCTATGGCTTTGGCAATGGTAGCTCCGGCGCCAAGTTCTACATCATCTGGGTGAGCGCCAAAAGCTAATATATCTAATTTCATTACGTATTTTTGAAAGTTATGCTATATATAGATTAACTAGTCGTTACTTCTTTGGTCAACCTTACTTTTTTCAATGCTTGTTCTATATCGGCAACGAGGTCTTCTGGTTCTTCTATCCCCACCGAAAAACGAATTAATCCGTCTAAAATACCCTGCTTTGCCCTTTCTTCTGCACTTAAAAGTGCGTGCGATGTTTTGGTTGGCGAAAGTACAGTACTCTCTACCCCTGCCAAACTCATTGATGGTTTTATAAGCTGTAATTCTTTCTGAAATTGGGCGGCATCATAATCTTCATGCAATTCAAAAGACAACATTCCACCAAAACCGTTCATTTGTGCCTTTGCCAATTCATAATCAGGATGGCTCTTTAACCCTGGGTAATATACTTTGGTGACCGCGTTACTACCCTCTAGATATTCCGCCATACGTTGCGCATTCTCGTTTTGTGCCTTAACCCGTAACCCCATTGTTTTTAAACTTCTTTCGAGCAGCCAGACGGTATAATCACTAAGGCTTCCACCAAAATTCTTGGCTAGACCAAAAATTTTATTGATGTTTTCTTCCGTTGAAGCTACTGCACCTGCCAAAATATCGGAGTGACCTCCCATATATTTGGTTGCACTATGTATAACGATATCAATACCAAAATCGATAGGATTCTGATTAACAGGACTAGCAAATGTATTATCGATCATGGAAACCAATCCGTGCTTTTTGGCCAGCCTCGCAATGGCATCCATATCGGTTATAGTCAATAGCGGATTTGAAGGTGTTTCAATATAAATCACCTTAGTATTGGACCTAATTTTTTCCTCAAAATCCTCTGGGCGCCAACCTTCGGTGAACGAATATTCTATCCCAAATTTTTCAAACTCCTCTACAATAAGGTTATATGTACCTCCGTACAAAACCTGTTGCAAAACAATATGGTCTCCCGCTCTTAAAAAAGCCATTAACGAAGTGGTGATAGCTGCCATTCCGCTTCCAAAAATAAGTCCCGCTTCAGTATGTTCCAGAGCAGCTATTTTTCTACACAAAGCCTCTTGGTTTGGTGTATTAAAGTATCTAGGGTACCGTTTAACATCTACATCCTCAAAAGCATACGAACTGCTCATATAAAGAGGCGAAACTGCACCTTTAAATTGCTCATCCTTTACTTCGCCTACATGGGTACAAATAGTATTTAACCCTATTTTTTTCTGCTCCATAATTTAAAAAGTTTAGAAAGCTAAAGTTACAAAAAGCCTATTAGACGCTCACCTTTTTCCAGTTTCCTTTTTTAAACCAGACCATAGAAATCACGGCCAAAAGCACCTCAGCTGCAGTAATAGCAATAAACACGCCCATAGCGCCTAAATTAAAAGTTATAGCA
This sequence comes from Zobellia sp. 1_MG-2023, assembly GCF_030549125.1. Classification (NCBI taxonomy): domain Bacteria; kingdom Pseudomonadati; phylum Bacteroidota; class Flavobacteriia; order Flavobacteriales; family Flavobacteriaceae; genus Zobellia; species Zobellia sp. 1_MG-2023. The sequence goes on from NZ_JAUOSY010000009.1 coordinate 136,898, forward strand.
ACCAAGTAAGCGAACGGCAACTGAAACAACCAAAACGCAATAAGATTAATTTTTGTGGGTGTACCCGTATCCCCTGCTCCGTTAAAAGCTTGGGTTACAACCATTCCGTACGCATAGAATATATAGCCAATAGCAATAATTTGTAAACACAGCCCACCATTTTGGATTACAACCTCATTAGTATTGAACCAACCTACAATATCATAGGCGAAGAATAGGTAAATTAAGGATACCACCCCCATAAAATAGGCGTTGTACTTCCCGGTTTTCCAAACCGAAGTTTCGGCTCGTTCCGGCTGCAGGGCGCCCAAGTTCTGCCCTACCAAAGTTGCTGCGGCATTGCTCATACCCCAAGAAGGCATTAAAGTAAAAAGCATAACACGGATAGCAATCGTATAACCTGCCAATACCTCACTACCAAACTCGGACATCATGCGCATTAAAAACACCCAACTAGAAGTACCTATGAGAAATTGAGCTATACCTCCTAGGGAAACCTTGACTAAATTAAGCATTACACTAAAACGGATGACCATATCCTTAAAGCCAATCTTAATACGGCTCCACCCAAAGAACAAAACCGCTAGTTGAAATAAAACGGCCGTTCCGCGACCTATGTTCGTTGCTATAGCAGCACCTGTTACTCCGTACTCCGGAATGGGTCCCCATCCGAAAATAAAAATAGGATCCAGAAAAATATTGAGTCCGTTGGAAAGTACCAAGGCCCACATAGCAACGGAAGCGTCTCCCGCTCCCCTAAAAATTGCGTTGATCAGGAACAAAAGCAAAATGGTAATGTTGCCGCCAAGTAAAAGTTGGGTATACCCATACCCTTCGGCAATCAAATCAGGTTCCGCTCCCATTAGCGCTAAAATGTCCTTGGCATATAAAAATCCGAACACGCCAACAAGCAAGGAAACCAAAACACCCAAAGCTATTGCCTGTACGGCCGCTTCTTGGGCTCCTTTTATATCCTTTGCTCCTATACGGCGAGCTACAATGGCCGTTGCCGCCATACTGAGCCCTATAGCAACAGCGTAGACCAACGTTACCACAGATTCCGTAAGACCAATAGTAGCAACGGCATTTACACTTACCTGCGATACATAAGCGATATCTACAATAGCAAAAATGGACTCCATCATCATCTCCAAAATCATGGGGATGGAGAGCATAAAAATAGCTTTCCGGATGCTTCCTGTAGTGAATTCTGTCTCTTTACCGGTTACGGCAATTATAAAGTATTGAAACAGTCTTTTAAAAGTGATTCTATTTAAATGTGGCATTTGAAATGAAATTATGTTGATAAAAGGAAGAGCATGTCAAAACCGAACGAAGAAAGTTCGATTAACCTTAGGCATATAACCTGGTGACATCTATACGGAACATAATTTCTATAACTTCATGATGGTTCAAATATCCAATTAATTTTTTAAATAAAAAAGAAAAAAATAAAACCGCCTCAAACATAACAGGCTCATAATGAACTCCTATCACCTTTGAAGCGGTTAATAATTAAGTGTGTCAGAAAGAATTATTTTGTAAAATAATTAAAACATCCCACCTCAACTTTTTACTCTATTTTAATTCCAACTCCTTGATCTCAACATCAGAAGTACCTCTAATCGCCTCATAATCGGCAATTAATTCTTGAAGTTTTTCCGGGTTTTCTTTAGCAAGGTTTTTCGTCTGACTAATATCTTCTTTCACATTATACAATTGGTATTCACTATCATTACCCAATTCTATATTAACCTGCTTATTTATAGCAGCTCCCTTATATGGTGGTATCATAGCCCAATCTCCTTTTCTAAGGGCCGTTCTAGAACCTGCTTCCAATACCAATTCAGTTCTTGCTTCTTTAGTTTCTCCCAAGAATGCACCTAAAAGGTTCTCACTATCCTCTCCTTTTTTATCGCTTCCCACCAATGCCGCAATAGAAGTAAGTAAATCTACTTGACAAACCAAAGCATCTGATTTGGCAGGAGCAATCTTGCCTTTCCAATATGTGATAAATGGAACACGTGTACCCGCCTCGAACAAACTGTATTTACCGCCACGTAAAGCACCTGCAGGTGTATGTTTACCCAATTTTTCTTCGGAATCATCATAGTATCCATCGTTTACTACAGGGCCATTATCACTAGAGAAAACAATAAGTGTATTTTCTAAAAGACCTTGGTTCTCCAAAGTTTTTATGAATTCGCCTACAACCCAATCCGCTTCAAGAATAACATCGCCACGAGGGCCCATTCCGGATTTCCCAACAAAACGTGGGTGAGGTGTACGCGGTACGTGAGGCTGCTGTAAGGCATAATACAAGAAGAAAGGCTCGTCTTTATGGGCGGTTACATATTCCTGTGCTTTTACCAAAAAGTGATCCGCCATTTCTACATCCTTCCATTTAGCGGCCTCGCCACCTTTCATGTATCCAATACGCGGAATACCGTTTACAATACTATTATTATGGCCATGGTGCCATTTCATAGTTGTCAACTCCGGATTATCCAATCCTGTAGGTTCTCCCTCAAAGTTATTTTTGTAATCAACTTCTATAGGATCGTTAGGATCAAGACCATCAACATTTCCATTATCAATATATACGGTTGGGACCCTATCTTGTGTTGCCGCAAGAATATAAGAGTAATCAAAACCAACTTCGTTAGGCCCTGGAGATACTCTCTCGTTCCAATTTACATTTCCGTTACCCAAGCCTAAATGCCACTTTCCTACAATACCCGTAGCATAACCTTTTTCCTTAAGCATTTTAGGAACGGTAAGCTGATCCGTACTAATGATTAAAGGAGCTGTGCCCGGAAGTATCTTGGCATCCTTATTTCTCCAAGGGTATCTACCGGTAAGGATGGCGTAACGACTTGGTGTACACGTAGCCGAAGTAGCATACCCATTAGTAAATTGAACTCCGCCTTCCGCTAGAGCATCAATATTTGGTGTGTTTAATTCCGTTGCACCGTATGAGCTAAGGTCTCCGTACCCCAAATCATCCATATAGATAAAAACAATATTAGGTTGCTTTGGACTTTTATCTGGAACTGCCGTTTTTTCTTCCTTAGATTTACAGCCGGATAACACCAACAATAAGAGGGCTCCTTGTAAAAAATAATTCCTTAAACTTGTCATGAAACTGTTTTGTATTTATAAATTAATTTACTTTCAAATTTATTCCTTTTTGTTTAGACGGAAATAGACTTTTTAGGATCAATGGTTATTTCTATACCACTTATGGTTTTTTCCTTGCCTCCTTCTCCTATTACCAAAGTGTATTTGCCTTGTTCATATACGGAGGGCGTATAACTATTCCCTTTCATACGCATGGCGTGCACCAATTCTTTGGTGTCCTCTTTGATAATTTTTAGTAACTGGTTGGCCGATTCTGTGTTCAACTTAGGAAGGTACCCAATTGGTCTTCGGCCATCATTATCTGTCTGTTGAATTGTTAATGGCCAGCCCGGGTAGGTGTTTTTTTCTGAATCGATATCTAAGTTAGCAAGAAAGCGGATTGCTTCCATTTTTATAGTACGCTTCTTAGTATCAAAAGTAACCAGCCCATAACCTGAAGCCTTTTTCTGTGCTTTTTGGTAACGGTCATACTCTTCTTCAAAATCATCCGTAGGATTTCCTACTGCATAGATATAATTATCGTTTCCAAATCCGTCACGGTAACAGCCTGTATTGGGAAGACCATGTTCCGGTCTATCGGTAAAAGGTATATTAACCGAATCCGGTTGCCCCCATCTTGGATACCCCGTAGATATAGCCGGTGTACAGAACGTCCACCCTGCATCCCTAGGTTCATCTATACTGTATTGTACCATAAAAGGTAAATGTTGATCACCATTAATATGAAAGGCACATGCTTTTCTAATAGTCCTTATTACTTCATCCCTTTTGGTTTTTGGCCAACCACCGGAATCTAGATCTCCGAACAAAAATTCTTTTGTTGGCCCGTGGTGCGTACCCACATTTGAGAACAGGGTTTGACTAAGCAATACTTTCATGTTCGCACCCTTCCAGTCCGCCACCCAATCATTTAAAAAGTCTAGTTGCCTTTGCCCCATAAAATCCAGGTCCTCCGATTCAAGTTCGCCGGGTTTGGCCGGTGCGGTTAAATGATCTATTCTTCCCTCTCCGGACCTAACCATTTCCGGCCCCGATTTAAAAAGCCGATCACTTACAATAGCAAAGCTTACATTACCATAGACCAAGTGCGTGTACCATGTACTAATGTTAGATTTCATAGGCGCTTTATCAAAAGCATCGGGCATATGACCGCATTGAGTTTTGTTAACCACATTTACAAAATTTGGAGTTTGAACTAAACCACCGTGAGCATCGCGAACTTTTTCCCACTCTTCAAAACCAATACCTTCACCACCTTCTCCCCATAGATTACCTTGGTATACATCATGATCATCTGGAGTACATATACTTGGTCTGTTCCTTAATACATCACCAAATGCCCAACCGAACATATACCATTTACCCAAATAGTTGAGAATGGCCTTGTTCTCCGGTTGTCTCTTTATAGGATAACCACCGTTGCCTTCGTACAACTGATCTCCTGAAAAATATAGCATATCAGGGTTTGACCTATCCAAGTTCTCTACTAAAGGGCGGTATGGGAATCCCATAGCATGCTGGCAGGTTAGCCCCCCAAAAGTTAGAGGTCTATCCAAAGGCTCCTTACGAATAACGCCTTCATACACATGGCGTTCTTTATCCAATGTGTAACGCAAACGATACTTTATATCTTCTCTCGCATCCCAATCATCCACAGAAAAAATAGATGTAAAAGTTACCGGGTCTATTTGCCTTTTTGCTTCTTTTATCCATTTTCCGTTTCTCAAAAATTGAAGTTCTATTTTTTGGGAATCCTTTTCGCCAATTGGCGGAAGTTGTGCGGTTAGTTTTAATTTACCCCTAGAAAGGGTGTACATTGCCCATAAAATGGGGCCAAAACTATTTTCCGCCTTATGTTGCACTTTTGAGCCCGATAATTTTACATCGGCCCACCAAAAAGTGCTTTCCTTTTTTTTACTTCCTTTATTCTCTAAAGCCACTAACCCATTAAGGTTACCCTCTAGCGTATGTCTTAACGTTGCTGTCTTCCCATTTGCATCAGTAGCCAGAAGCGTAAGCTCAGTTTCTTTTTCCTTACTCCGTGCTTCTAACTGTAAAGAGAAGTTCTGAAAACCAAATCCCTCCGGTAGCTTTTCCTTCTGCTTATCAATATAAATTTCTCCTTCTAGATTTATCCCTACGGAAATACCTTTTCCAAAATAACAAGCAGCTTTAACACTATTAGGATCCGTATAGTCTTTTATACCAACCGAAAAGCCAACGCCTCCCTTACCCCCCTTATTCTGCAACAAGCCTAAATTACCCGAAAGCATGAAATCTCCCTGATTGCCGTCAAGAATATGAGTTAAAATGTGAAGCCTTGATTGCTTTTCCACACCGGAAAACTCCAATCTATTGTTTTTTATTTCCCAATCTTCCATGGGCACTGCCCAGAAAGAACTCCCTATCCATACCCTTTGGTTCAGCTTTGTAAAATCAGTTTTAAAACTATCATTTGCTGTATCAAAAGCGGTATTTTCTACAAAATCCTTTGCCAAAATAGGGTTAAAAGGACTTACCAGCATGGGCACGGCAAGTCCTAGGTTCTGTATAAACTTTCTTCTTTTTATGGTCATCTTAATTACCCAATTTAGGGTTAACATTTACCTCAGACTCTGGAATAGGCCAAACATTGTCTACACCCGACCTAAAGTTTTTTGAAGTAACAAACCATCTGGATTGCGGATCAATTTTCTTTGATGTTGTTGGATACAATGTGGAGTTTGGAAAAGGAGCTCCCCAAAAATCACCGGTTAGAACTTCGTCACCAATGTCCCATCTAAAAATATCCCAAAGACGTTGACCTTCCAACGCCAATTCAATTCTTCTTTCATTTCTTAATATAGGATGAAGCGCCGCCGGATCAGTTTCCGTTATAGGCGGAAGCCCTACGGACGCACGACCACGCACTTGGTTAATAGTTTCATCCAGTAAAGCCTGTGTTATTGGATTACCCGCCTCAAGTTCTGCTTCTAAATAACTTAGCAAAACTTCGGCATACCTGATAATCGGGAGATTGCCTCCATAATCCGACCTTAGATTTCCACTGAAAGACTCGTCAAAAAACTTACGTAGTCCGTACCCTGTTCTCGTTGCCTGTTTAGAATAGGTTAACTGATCTAAAGATTCAGTATGATCTGGGTGACAGTCATAAATCTTATCCCCAAAAGTAGAGCCGTCCCAAAGTAGGTTATACCTGAACCTTGGATCTCTATTGGCTCCCATATCATCATAGTCAAATCTAGGGTCATCATAGGATAGTGGTGTACCGTCGTCAAAACCATAAGCATCTGCCAGACTCCCTAAAGGGTTGACAATATGCCAACCAGAAGACACAGCAGGATAAGCATGTTGTGGTAATGCATTACCGGCTTGGCCGCCAAAATATTGTGTGCTGAAAATATTTTCACTGCTGCCTTCATTGGCCGGAGTAAAGAGAGAAGCATAGTCTGGATCTATCACATTCTCATCCATATCGATAATTTCTTTGTACACCTTTGATGCTTCTGCAAAGTTCTTTTCCCCCAGGTACATTCTGCCCAAGAAAGCCAAAGCCGCCTGCTTGTTGGCTCTACCTGCCTCCGTACCGGACAATTCCGCATACGATGGTAAATCTGCAGCGGCGGCCTGCAACTCACTAATTACAAAAGAAACCAATTCTGCTTTTGTTGCTTTATCAACATTGTTTGCCTCATCAGGAGTTAATGTGGTAGTAACTAAAGGAGCACTACCCCAGAACTGGGTAATATAGAAATAGGTGGCCGCCCTTAGAAAACGTACCTCGGCACTCATTCTGTCAATTTTGGATTGATCCATATCAACATTACCCACGTTTTCCAAGAAATCGTTACAAATGGCAATTCGCTTATAAGAACCTTTCCAATACCCATTAATAACATTATTGTTGGGTAAAAGCGTACCATTCGTCAAACGGTTTTGAGTAGAGTTATCTCCCCTACGGTCATACGCGTTATCCGTTGCGAACTCCATAAAAACAATTCCGCAATAGGTCCACCAATCAGATGGCACTACCTGAGTTCCGTATTCAATGGCACCGCGGTAAGCACCTGTTAAAGCTATATTTGCATTAGACTCCGATGTCCAAAAATTATCTTTTGCAAAAGCGTTGCTCGGAAATTGTTCCAGTTCTTTGTCGCAACCTGAAAAAAGTACCACTGCCAAGCCCAAAATAATGAACCGAGCAAAAGAGGGAATACGACTTATATATGTGTATAAAGTATTTGACATTGTTCTAAAATTTTAAGTTTAAACCAAAGGTGTACGTTGTTAAAATAGGGTAATAACCACCTGATGAATTAATTTCAGGATCCCACCCGTCTCTGTAAGATTTGAAAGTGTGCAAGTTTTCTGCACCCAGATATACCCTTAGGTTGTCTATGCCCACCAAATCCGTAACCGATGATGAAAAGTTATAGCCCAATTGCACATTTTTAACCCTTAAGTAACCGGCATCTATCACCCAAAAATCAGAGGTTGTCGTGTTTGGAGTACCACTATTGGTAACCACCTCTAGCCTAGGATACTCTGGGTAACGTACCGGATTTTCCGGATCGAACCTACCTTCCATTTGCCATCTTTGAATATTACCCAAATTGAAAAATGCATATCCGGCGTAATTGGTCAACTCTCCTTTTACACCACCAACACCTTGTAAGAACAAAGAGAAATCAAAGTTCTTATAATTTAAATTGATGTTGGCCCCATACGTATACTTTGGTATACGACTACCTAAATATTTACGATCGTAGGTAGGATCAACCTTTCCATCCGGTACACCATCAGGACCGCTAATATCCTTATATCTGAAATCACCAGCTTGCGAACCAGGATTTACAGCAGTTTGATCTGCCCAACTAGAAACTTCGCCGTCATTAAGAAAAACACCGTCCGTCTCATATCCATAATACATTTGCATAGGAAAACCGATAAAAAGGTCCGATCCGTTACCAACGTAACCATTGGGCTGGTCTACATTACCCAAACCTAATGTAACGACCTCATTTTCTATTACCGAGAAGTTTCCGTTAATGGAATAACTAAAATCACCTTTACTTCCCCTATGTCCTATATCAAATTCCCAACCGGTATTCTTAACCGCACCCGTATTGGTTTCACTAATACCAACTCCTAATACCGAGGATACACTGGAAGATGGTTTAAAAAGAACATCTGTTGTATTTCTTCTAAAATAGGTAGCGTTAAAAGTTAGTTTTCCATCAAAAAACCCTGTTTCAAGACCAATATCAGTAGTTTCTGTAGATTCCCATTTAATATTGGCATCACGATACGTAGAATACGCCGCACCAGTTGAAAGTCCGCCACCCAATGAATAATCACGACCAGATGCTAAAACGGTTTGGTACGGATAGTTACCAATATTCTGGTTTCCTAAAATACCCCAAGAAGCTTTAACCTTTAAATTAGAAAGCCAATCTACTTCCTGTAAGAACGATTCCTGAGATGCTCTCCAACCAAACGCCGCTGCCGGGAAAACTGCGTACTTATTACTTTTAGGAAATCTAGAAGACCCGTCATAACGCAATGTGGCCTCAAAAAGATAGCGCTCATCAAAACTATATTTCAAACGGGAAAAGAAAGATTGCAAAGCCCATTCAGCATCAAAACCTGCCGTCTGTTGGTTTTCAGCACTTCCTAAGTCCAATACAGTGTAGTCATTGCTCGCAAAATCTTGACGATATCCGTTGAAAAAAGAAAACTCTTCGTTCTCAAAAGAATAACCTCCCAAAAAGCTAAAGTCATGAACGCCTACTTCTTTGGACCACTCTCCCGTAAATTGAAGGGTTTTATAAAGTTCCTTATTGCTATATTGATTTAAATAAGACTGTCCCAGGTTAATTTGATCATTAAGTCGCTGAGATGCGTAGTACGAGCGCTCTTCATGTAAGGTAAAGTTATATCCCCCAATGGCCGAAAACACCAAATTGTCATTAGGTTTATAATCAAGCTTTACATTTATTCCCGCTTTAGTACGTGGGTTTTCCAAATAAGAATCAGAAGCCAACCAAGCAACCGGTGTACCTCCACTTTCAGGGCCAATACCAAAATTGCCTTGAGAATCCTGACCCAATTCTATTGCCGGATATCTAACTGCATTGGATACAAGTTGCGTAACGAAACTTCCTGCATTATCACGTACGTCATCAGACCTATCAGTTTCACTTTGATACCCGGAACCCTTATTACCCGTTACTTGTGGTTCTTCCCTCTTCTCTACAGAGCCGTAAAACCTAGTGCTCAAATCAAACTTACTGCCCAACTTGTTCTGAAGGTTCATTCTAAAATTGTACCGACTAAAGCTATTTTTTGGTACGATACCATCCTGCTCCAAAATACCTGCAGAAACGTAATACTTGTTCTTTTCATCACCTCCATTTAAGGTTAGGGTATGGGACGTCTGAACACCGTTTTTAGAGAAAAGATCCTCCAGAAATTTTGTATTCGGATAATTATCCGGGTCATCCTGAGCTTTATATTTTGCTATGTCTTCCGCAGAAAAGCTGTTGCTGCCAGAAGCTATGTTGTACATTTCTGCATATTCCCAAGAATTAACAAATTCAGGAAGCTCGGTAGCGGCATTAAATCCTACATAGCTGTTGTAATTGATAGAAAATTTATTCTCACTACCATTTTTGGTAGTAATAAGGATAACCCCATTAGCAGAACGCGCCCCATAAATAGCTGCCGAAGAAGCATCTTTTAATACCGAAATGGATTTGATATCATCCGGATTAATGTCGTTCATGCTCCCCGCAATACCATCAATCAACACCAAAGCATCTGGCGTAGCTCCAAAAGAACCAACACCTCTAACACTAATATTTCCTCCACTCTGCCCTGGCCTACCCGAACGTTGCACTACGGTAACCCCTGGCATTTGACCTGTAATGGCTTGCGATACTTGAGTAACCGGTCTATTTTCAATATCCTTGGAGGATACCTGAGAGACCGAACCAATTACATTTACTTTTTTCTGTGTGCCAAAACCTACCACAACAACCTCGTCCAATCCAGCAGCACTTTCTACTAACTGAACGGTTAATGAAGTTTGCCCGTTAACGGGTATCTCTTTAGTAGCAAAACCTATATAGGAAACCACTAAAATAGCATCATCAGAGCTTAATTCTAGACTAAAATTTCCATCAAAATCTGTGGTAACACCATTAGTAGTACCTTTTTCAACCACATTTGCCCCCGCCAAAGGCACACCGGTTTCATCTGTAATTACCCCGGTTATGGTCTGTTGTTCTTCCTTAATTCTATCAGATAATATTAATGTATTCTCATTTTTTAGCGGTTTTTTATTTTTGAGAACAATCTGATTTTTAACTAAAGTATAGGTTACATCTTCTCCAAATAATACGCCTAACACTTCTTTTATAGGGCGCTTATCTATATTGAGCGTCACTCTTTTAGCAACATTGAGCTGTCCTGTTTTGTAAAAGAATCTAAACTCACTTTGCGTTTCTATTTTTTTAAGTACACTTTCAATAGTCTCATTGTTTGCCTCAATAGAAACCTTCTTGTTTTGCGAATAGGAATTCGCATGAAGGTTGAACAAGGCAAAAGCAAACATTAGAATGGAGATTTTCACTGTTCGGTTCTTGTTAAGAATGTTTTTCAATAGAATGAAAAACAATGGTTTTTTTTCCATATTTTTAATGGATTTTGATTTGTTATTTCTAGGATTAAAATCACTCTTGATCGGGGAACGTGGCAGCGTTTCCCGATTTTTTTTTCTTTAAGTTAAGTCATGGTTATACTGGTTTTTTAATTAATATATGATTGTTGGTTATTTCATAATCGAACTCTGCACTTTCCTTAAAAGTATCAAGCAGGTCCTGTATGGTTTCATTTTCAAAATATCCTCTAAAGCGCACCGCTTCTAACTCCGTATATCCGTTTTCAATACGGACTCCATAACGTCTTTCAATTTTTTTAATAATATCCTTAAAGGATTCGTTATTAAAAGTTAGATCTCCGTTTCGCCAGTTTAAATAATCATGTATATCAACTTCACTTATCACCAAAGCGCCTTCTGTCATTGCTGCCTTCTGGCCCGGTTTTAGGAAACTTAAGCCCTCGTTCATTGTCTCTTCGCGTTTATCGCTAATGGCCACACTACCTTCTGCGAGTACGGCATACGCTTCTTCATTGGCATAACTGCTAACATTAAAATGGGTTCCTAAAACTTGAACATCCATATCTTTAGCCTCTACCACAAATTTGTGTAATGAATCTTTGGCCACTTCAAAATAAGCCTCTCCTTTTAAGAATACCCTTCTATCCTTTCCTTCAACAAAACTTACGGGATATTTTAAAGAGGTATCTGCATTAAGGTGTACCAAGGTGCCGTCCGACAGCTTTAATTCAAATGTTTTTCCTTTTGGAATAATAATCTCATTATACACCAACTCTTGTGTAGGTTTATCATGATAAACAATTTGGCCTTTATCTTGTGAAGCCAGAACGTTTCCATCTTCATCCGTAATAGCTTCTCCGTTACCTACAATTATTTTTTTGGATTGGTTATTACTTGTTTTTAATACAATTGCGTTGTCCTCTATTAGTAGTTCAGGAGATTTATCTTCCAGAATTCTCAAAAAATTAAAAACTAGCCCTAGTCCTACCACACCAATAAAAATGGCTGCATACTTTAAAACAGAGCGATTAAAATTGATATTTCTTGTTTTTGTAGGTGACTCGGTTTTCTTAGCTATTTTTTTCCATATTTCTTGTTTTACCTGTCCATCAAACTTAAAGTTTGACATTTGCTCATCCTCACCTTGATAGGATTCTAGGAACCGTTCCAAGAGTTCTTTTTCCTCCTGAGAGCAATTGTTATTTACGTATTTGTTGAAAAGTTTTTTTGCCTTTTTTTCGTTCATCTGGGTCGCAATTAAATAACGATACTACTATTAAGTACCCTAATTAATGCGATGGTACACGTTGAAAGTCAATTATTTTTTAAAATTGACAAAATACAAGTGAAAAAATTGAGGTATTCTCACCTTTAAAGTCAATGAATGATTATGAAAAATGCGGATAACACACTAATATTCAGGAAGGTTGAAAGGATATTAGATTGGTTAATGCAGAAGAATAAGTGATATGATAACGGCCTCTTCTAATTGAAGGTGATTTCTAAGAAAAGCCAGTGCTTTTGAAATTTGATTTTTTACGGCCTGAACAGATATTTGAAGCTCTTCCGCAATTTCTTTGTTGGATTTGTGATGGTACCGGCTCAATACAAAGATATGACGACACCTTTTGGGCAGTTTGGCAACATGGTCACGAATTATTTGATTGAGTTCCGAATATTCAAGTTCTCCCGAAACATTCATAGAAACATCTATAATATTCAACCGTGTTAAATCTTCCGTAGAAAGTTTGTTATTCCTAAAATGATTAAATATCTGAAACTTTACCGCTTGAAACAGATAGGGTTTTAATGCAAAAATATTGGTCGTCTTTCTTTTGGCCCAGAGTGAAATAAAAACTTCTTGAATGATATCCTCACAAATGGTCCTCTCCTTTATAATATTGAAAGCATATACAAATAACACCTTTGAATATTTCTCATAAACCGCTTTGAAAGAAGCATTATTGTCTTCTTTCATACCGTTCAATAATTCAATATCTTCTGTTATCATCTTCATTCTACAGCAATCAATATGCTAAATCTATAAAAAATAGACCGAAAATTACAATAACAGTAAAAAGAACACTTGATTTTAGGTGATTATCTCAAAATCTAATGGAAATGTAATCCTATTTCACATAGTTGGCCCTATACCTCCAATAACTTATGGCACCAAGAATTACCGCTCCTAAAGCTATATACCAAACATAATCTGGAGTAATAGCGGCTGCGCCACTTTGTCCGTAACTATGAAGACCTACCAAATAATAATTTACTCCAAAATAAGTCATCATAATACTTCCAAATGCTATAACACTGAGAAAATTGAAAGTCCACTTACTCCTTAAACCAGGAACCAAACGTGTGTGAACCACAAAGGCATATACCATAATAGAAATTAGTGCCCAAGTTTCTTTTGGATCCCAACCCCAATATCTACCCCAACTCTCATTGGCCCATTGTCCGCCCAAGAAATTACCTATAGTAAGCATCACAAGACCTACGGTCATAGAAAGTTCATTGATTATTGTCAATTCTTTAATGTTCAGGTCCATTACCGCTTTGTTCTTCTTATTGGTACATATCATAAGTAACAAAGAAACCAAACCAAGAATCATAGCCACGGATAATGGGCCATAACTGGCAACAATTACAGCTACATGAACCATAAGCCAATAACTATCCAATACGGGTACCAAGGTTGAAATTGCAGGATCTACCCAATTTAAATGTGCAATAGCAAGTAACATACTTGTAACAAAAGCCGATGCTGCAATAGTCATATCACTCTTTCTGGCAAACAGAAGACCCATTCCCATGGTTGCCCATGATACATAAAGAATACTTTCGTACGCATTTGTCCAAGGCGCATGGCCTGATATATACCATCGTAATACAAGGCCTGCCGTATGCCATAGGAACAAGATGAAAATAGTGCCTTTTAAAGCATAAACCCCTATACGCCATATAGAACGGTCTTTAAAAATCTGAAACACCAAAACAAAGAACATAATTACACCTACTAAAGCGTAAAGACGATATAGGGAATTGAAAATATCAAGTTTATTATAAATTACCTCCGTATTGATTTTAGATTCCGATGGAAGCACCTCCTTACCATGGTTCTTTTGATTTTGCTTAAAGGCGTCCAAAAGCTTATCGGCATTGGTATAATCTCCCGTTTCTTTGGCCTTGCGCAATGTCATGAGGTAGTAAGGCAGCGAATTTTTTATAAAATTGGCATAAAGCGAATCCGAAACCTGATACTGCCCTCCCCTATATTCTATAGCCGAAATCCATTTGTTATTCTCATCGTTCAACAAAGGAAAAATCTTTATGATACGACCACTCAAGGCTTGATCCAAAAGACTTAACCGAACATTGGCATCCTTAATATCCGTGTCAAACTTATTCGGAATATTTGTTGATGTGGCTTTTGCCAAAAAGGGCTCTAACTTATAATTTCCCTCTTTGTCAAAAAAGTCCGTTGCCTTTACAAATTCTTGGCCTTCGGGAATACCTATTACATGACGGATACTATCGTTCTTCCCTTTTTTATCAACGGCCAAAAACTGTGCATTGTACCATGCCGCCGGACTCAACATCATAGATAAGAACACCTGATCGGCATTCATGTCTTTATACACATCCTTTAAACTTAGCTTTCTTAGTAATTCCGAAGAAAACGTATTTATAGGCTTCATACGACCTCCTTCGTCTTGAATCACAAGTTTTCCAAACTTCTCCGCATGCTCTTCAGAAACAATCGTAGTCTGTAAAAGCGAATCTATTTGAGATTGTGTTGGCGCCATACTAACCCCATGGTCATGGCCATCATCTGCGGTGTGTTCTTGGGCATTGGCACTCAACAACATACCCAAAACAAGAACCGTTGTAAGTTTTGCTTTTTTATTCTTTAATTTTTCCAATGACACGGCCAAATCCTTAAATCGGGTCTTTCCAAAGAACATTATCCCCATTAACCCAACATAAAGCAAGAAATACCCTAAATAGGTTATACCTGTACCCCATTGATCATGGTTTACCGATAAAATAGTTCCTTTTTCATCTGGGTGAAAACTAGATTGGAAGAACCGGTATCCTTTGTGATCCAAAATATTGTTCATGAAAATCTTATAGTCAAAAGGACGCTCATCTTCAACTGTAACCTTACTCATAAAGGATTTGTACCCTTGCTCGGTTCCCGGATACTTTTCTGCAATAAAATCGTTTAGTTTAATGCTGAACGGAAGTTCATATACTCTGGAGCCATAACTCAAACTAAAATCCAATCCACCCACATTTATTTTATCCGAAAAATTAGAAACTCCTTTACCACCCAGTAATTTTTGCTGTACTGTTTCGCCGTTTACGGTAATGTCTACAATCATAGCATCCATAGTAGCATCCGTTATTTCGTTCTTCGGAACTTTTACTATGCCGTACGAGCCTTTAACTATGGGCTCCGGTATAACAAATTGCATACCTGCGGTTGCATACAAAGAGCGTAACTGCAATTCCTGTATACTATCCTTTATCAACTGACCTTGAAATTGGTCCGCCATACGCATAAAACTACCTTCAAAAGGCGATTCTATTTCGTAAGCACCATCCTTTTCTAAAATATTAATTGCTCCCTCCGTTCTCTTATTCAAAGAGAAAAGTACGTTGTGAATGCTAGAAACTTGGCCACTTTCCAAAAAGTGCTCATGGCGCTGGCCATCTCCAGCTTCAACAATCTTTAAGTATTCCTTACCATTTTCATCCGGAATCATTCCTTCTTTGGCTCCATCTATAAAACCGGCATAGGAAATAGTAAACGGCTGTCCGTTAAAATCTGACTTCCAAGGCAAATTAGACTTGATATCTTGGGCAGTTACTATTAAATCTTCTTGTAAAGTTTTTCTTTTGGCCTCGCCATTAATCTCTCCATCTACGTAAGCTGTCAAGTATGTTTTATCCGAGTAGAATACTTTTTCTGATTGCCCCTCCCTAATGGGCATCATACCCTCATAACTGATATATCTCGTAACGAACGCTCCGATTATGATAAAAATCCATGAAAGGTGAAGCGTTAAAACTGCCCATTTTTCCCATCGTAGAAGACGGTACCTAAACATGTTACCAATAAAATTGATGACAAAAAACACCATAATAGCCTCAAACCACCATGTATTGTAAATCCAGATTCTTGCGGTCTCGGTACTGTACTTACTTTCAATAAAAGTACCTAGCCCCATGGCCACTGCAAACACTATAAAAAGAACGGACATTAAACGTGTGGAGAAAAAGAATTTTTTGAGCATGTTCATGAGCAGCAGCTAAAATGGTTTTCAGCATGCAAAAATACGCCCTTTTTATTATTTAGAGGAAGATAGACGGACCTAAAGTCTTATCAAAACTGTTAATTATAAGTGAAAATTTTAAGAAATTCGTTTTAAGAAATCACTCTTTTTCATAAAGCATAAAAGGCTAACCTATTAATTGCAAATAACACAGAAATCTCAGATTTGTATACATACCCTTAACCGTAAAAAGAACAACTTCTCGTTTCTTCACTTTTCTACAATCCAAAGTAAACAATACATAAATATATGCTTATTTTCGCTGCATGATCAAGGTTAGTATTTTAGGAACCGGAAATGTTGCCACCCATCTTTTCAGGGCTTTTTCCAACTCTGCAGAGATTGAAATTGTTCAGGTAATAGGTAGGAACAAAGAGGCGCTTCAAGCCTTTGGAACGGAAGAAAAAACCACAACGGATTTCTCTAGATTAAAATTTTCAGACATTTATATTGTTGCTTTAAGTGATTCTTCTATAAATTCTGTTTCACAGGAAATTACAATTAACAACAGTTTAATTGTTCATACCTCTGGAAATACTCCAATGAGTGCGCTCTCTACGCACCAAAGACGAGGCGTGTTTTATCCATTACAGACTTTTAGCAAATCTAATGAGCTGGATTTTAAAAATGTTCCCGTCTGCCTGGAAGCGAACGAAGAAGCCGATTTGGCCTTGTTAAAAAAACTCGCCCATCTGGTTTCGGAAAATGTTTATGAGATAAGTACGGAACAACGCAAAAGCCTTCACCTTGCCGCCGTATTCACAAATAACTTTACAAACTACATGTACCATGTTGGCTCTGAAATCTGCAAAGAGAATAATGTGCCTTTTGAAATATTGAGTCCGCTTATTCAAGAAACAGCGGAAAAAATAAAAAATCTATCTCCTTTTGATGCCCAAACGGGCCCAGCTAGAAGAGGAGACCACAATACCATATCAAATCACTTAGAACAATTAAATAATCCCGAGTACAAAGCGGTCTATGAACTGCTCAGCAAATCAATAGAAAAAACATATGGAAAAGAGTTATAAAGAATACCTTAAGAACATAGATACTTTTATTTTTGACGTAGATGGGGTTTTTACGGACAGTACCCTAATCATTACTACCGAAGGAGAAATGCTCCGCAGAATGAGCGTTAAAGACGGTTATGCGGTTAAGACCGCCCTTCAGAAAGGGTACAAAATCTGTATTATCTCAGGAGGAACCAACGAAGGAGTCCGTAAGCGATTAAAAGAACTTGGAGTTACGGACATTTATTTAGGCGCGCACCATAAAATGGATGTCCTAGAAGAGTATATGGGCAAGCATGGTATTGACCCAAGTACTATGCTTTATATGGGTGATGATATTCCGGATATTCCACCAATGGAAACCGTTGCCCTACCCACTTGCCCGCAGAACGCCGTCCCGGAAGTAAAAGCAAGATCCATGTATGTTTCCCATAAAAACGGAGGCGAAGGCTGCGTAAGGGATGTTATAGAACAAGTCTTAAAAGTAAAAGGGCATTGGATGACTAATTTTAGCGCGGCAAACGATTAATTATGCTCAACCTGAACCACCACACCGTCATACTTGCCAGTGGCTCCCCAAGAAGACATCAGTTTTTAAAAGAAATGGGGATTCCGTTTGAGGTCCGATTGAAATCGGTAGATGAAATTTACCCTCCCGAGTTAAAAGGAAGTGAGATTAGCGATTATTTAGCAAAATTGAAAGCAGATGCTTTTGACGGGGCTTTGAAAAAAGAAGAGATTCTGATTACCTCGGACACCGTAGTCTGGCACAATGGTATTTCATTGGCCAAAGCAGCAGATGCCGAAGAAGCCTACGAAATGATAAAAGCGCTATCCGGAGATTGGCACGAGGTCATAACATCGGTTTGTTTTACTACACCCAACAGTCAAAAAGTAGTTAATGAAATTACCCGGGTCAAGTTTCGGGATTTATCCGACGAAGAAATCCGTTATTACATTAACACTTACAAACCCTATGACAAAGCCGGTGCATATGGTATTCAAGAATGGATAGGCCTTACCGCAATTGAAGAGATTAAAGGGTCTTACCCCAATGTTGTAGGACTCCCCACCCAGTTGGTATACAAAACGTTAAGCGCTATGGTCAAGTAGTTCTTTTTGATTAATTTTAGTGAAAATTAATCTCATGACAACCGGAACAAGACAAAACCTATCGCTTATAGTCATTGCTGCGCTCTTATCTTTTGCCCAATCCTGTAAAGAGGTTGAAAAGGAGACCAATAAAGAGGTAGCCCTAAATACTGAAAAGCCCGTAGAAACATCAAAAAAGGAGCTTTCCAGTGAATTTAAGGAGTATTGGTATGGCGGAGAGGCGGAAATAACATCCTACAAATTAGAACAGGCCCGCTATGGTGAAATCCGAGACGGCGAAGCGGTTTTAATTTATGTTACGGAACCTTTTTTGAAGAAGAAACAAGTAAAAGCGGATGGACATAATCCTGATAACATCCCCGTTTTAAAACTCAATTCCACAAAAAAATACCTTACCGGAATTTACCCTTACGCCATCATGAACAGTACTTTTTATCCCGTTCATGATAATGACCACGCCATTAAGGTTTCCTTTTCTGCACAGGAATGGTGCGGGCAGGTTTACGCACAACTTAACAACCGGGATAAATTTGATGTAATATCTCACTCTTATTTTGAAAGTGAGGCGGACCAAAATTTACAATTAGAGAAAACAACTCTTGAAAACGAGCTTTGGAACAAAATTCGTATCGCACCAAAATCTTTACCAACAGGCGAATTGGAAATAATTCCCTCATTGGAATTTATAAGACTATCTCACAAAGAGTTAAAAGCGTATAAGTCAACTGCAAGTTTAAGTGATGACAATGGTCTTTCAACCTATAAAATAACGTATCCGGAATTAGAAAGAACCTTAGAAATAAATTTCACCACAGCCTTTCCGCATAGTATTGAAAGCTGGACGGATACCTTTGTAAGTGGCTTTGGAAAAAAAGCTAAATCCATGACCTCTACCGCTACCAAAATAAAAACTTTAAAGACCCCCTATTGGCAACAAAATGGAAATAAGCATCTATCTTTGCGGGATAGTTTAGGTTTATAAATTTATGCAAGAATTTCTTATTTCCAACAAGCACGAAATCATAGCTACAGCTATTACTTTCTGTATCCTTCTAATTCTAAAATTTATAACGGATAAGACCATTCGTAAAATTGGCAGAATTAGTGATATTGTTGAAGCACGCACCCTTTTAATTACAAAATACGCCTCTTTACTCCTTACTTTAATTGGGTTTGGGGTCATTTCCTTTATTTGGGGCGTAAATTTCAAAGAAGTTGGCCTTGTGTTTTCTTCGGTGTTTGCAGTAATTGGGGTTGCCTTATTCGCCAGTTGGTCTATTCTGAGCAACATAACTGCAGGTGTAGTTCTGTTTTTTTCATTTCCGTTTAAAATCGGGGACAAGGTTAAAATTCTAGACAAAGATATAGAGTCCGAAGAACCTTTTTTAATAGAGGACATAAGGGCTTTTCATGTAAGCCTAAGAAAATCCAATGGCGAACTTTTGGTATACCCGAACAATTTGATGATGCAAAAAGCGGTAACGCTTATTTACAATTCAGAAGATACCCCAGACGGTAGTGAAGAAGCTTAATCTTAAACATCCTTAATTTATGGGTAAAACCAGAAATTTAATTTTGTTAAAGAAGTTTTAAAAACCCCGCTTGCCCCCTTTAAACTTTCTATCTTTGATTTGGTGCCATCTCTGTAAATTGGTGGCTTCACCAAACAAAAACCAACTTTATGCGATATCTTTTGGCAATCTTTGCCGGAACTTTTCTGTCCTTAAACATTACTTATGCACAGAAACCTGTGCAACCGTCCACTTCCGAGATTTACCATTCCCTTGAAAAATTGAATTTCTTGGGTACCGCATTGTACATTGCCGCACACCCGGATGACGAAAACACAAGGCTTATTTCCTACCTGTCCAACCATACCAAAGCCAGGACCGGTTACCTTTCATTAACTAGGGGCGATGGTGGACAAAACCTAATTGGTCCTGAATTGCGTGAGCTTCTTGGAGTTTTACGTACGCAAGAGCTTCTGGCCGCCAGACGCGTAGATGGTGGAGAACAGTTTTTTTCCAGAGCCAATGATTTTGGATACTCAAAACACCCGGACGAAACCCTTGAAATATGGGATAAAGAAGCAGTGCTAGGAGATGTGGTTTGGACCATTAGAAACTTTAGACCAGATGTAATCATAAATAGGTTTGACCATAGAAGTCCGGGCACTACTCACGGGCACCATACTTCATCTGCAATGCTCAGTTTTGAAGCTTTTGATTTAGCCAATGACAAGTCTGCGTACAGTGAGCAATTGAAACTGACCCAAACTTGGCAGCCAAAAAGGCTTTTTTTCAACACATCATGGTGGTTTTACGGCAGCCAAGAAAAGTTTGATAAAGCCGATAAATCCAAAATGGTGAATTTGGATATTGGAACCTATTACCCAATACTAGGGAAGTCCAACAACGAAATTGCGGCATTGGCCAGCAGCCAGCATTTGTGCCAAGGATTTGGTCGCCTATCACAACGCGGCTCGGAAAATGAATATGTTGAGTTGCTGAAGGGTACAATGCCCAACAACTCCAATGATATTTTTGAAGGAATAGACACCTCTTGGTCTCGCGTAACCAGTGGAAAGGCAGTTGGGGAGATTCTTTATGCAGTTGAAAAGAATTTTGATTTTACCAACCCATCCAAACATTTGTTCCAATTATTGGAAGCCTACGAGCTGCTCCAAAAAGTTGAAGACAATTACTGGAGGGAATTAAAGTCACAGGAACTAAAGAACATAATTCTGAACATTAGCGGTCTCTATTTAGAAGCTTCCGCCGAAACCTCATTTACAAACCCTGGTGGCAAAATTAAAATTAATGTAGAGGCCGTGAATAGGAGTTCTTCGGATATTGCTCTGAATACTATTTCCATTTCTTCAACAAATAAAACTATTCAACCTTCCATCGCACTAAAAAATAACGAGAAGCAAAATTTTGAAATTGATATAGACGTACCAAGTACAACAAATTACACAAGCCCTTATTGGCTAAACGAAAAGGGTAGTTTAGGCATGTACAAGGTAGATGACCAAAGCCTTATTGGTAAGCCCGAAACACCACGCGCATTTCTGGTAAAATTTGAACTTGAATTTAATGGAAAAAGTATAATAATTGAAAAGCCTGTTATACATCACTATGCTAAGCCGGATAAAGGCGAACTCTTTCAGCCTTTTGAGATACTCCCCGAAGCAACTGCAAGTTTTAGTGATAAAGTTTTGATTTTTGCCGATGGTGAACCTAAAAAAGTGCCCGTTACGATTAAAGCCAATGCCGATAATATAAAGGGAGAGCTTTTGCTTAACCATTCCAAAGGATGGGGCATAGATGCTGAATCAAAGTCTTTTGAGATTGCAAAAAAGGGAGACCAACAAACCTTGGTTTTCACTTTAACCCCACCTGCAACCGAAGATGAGAGCTATATTTCGCCCATCATAAAATTAAACGGCAAGGAGGTTACTAAGGAGCTGGCGATTATAGCCTATGACCATATTCCAACTCAGTCCGTTTTACTGCCTTCAGAAGCTAAAGTAGTCCGCCTGAACATTAAAAAATCTGGAGAACACATTGGTTATATTGTTGGTGCCGGTGACGAAGTTCCAGAGAGTTTAAGGCAAATTGGTTACATTGTACACACCATTGACCCAAATATTATAGCTAAGGGAACGTTAGACAAGTATGATGCCGTAGTGGTTGGAATTAGAGCATATAACGTACTTGACCAATTAAAGTTTAAACAACGGTATCTTTTTGATTATGTTGAAAACGGAGGTAATCTTGTGGTGCAATACAATACTGCGGGAAGATGGGGAGACCAATTTGAAAACCTTGCGCCCTACCCTATTACCTTGTCTAGAGACCGAGTAACCGATGAAAACTCAGCTGTTGAAATATTGGCCAAAAAACATGCTTTAATAAATTACCCCAATAAAATTAACAAAGATGATTTTAATGGGTGGGTACAAGAACGCGGATTATACTTCCCGAGCAAGTGGTCCAAGGAATTCACCCCTATTTTATCTATGAGCGATAAAGGGGAGTCTGCAAAAAAGGGAAGTCTTTTAATAGCTCCTTACGGAAAAGGGAATTACATTTATACAGGATTGAGCTTTTTTAGAGAGCTACCTGCAGGCGTACCCGGAGCGTACAAGTTGTTCGCCAATATGCTCTCCGTTGAAAAGAATATACAACCTACCAAATTGAATTAGACCATGTTAGATAAGTTCGATTGGAAAAAAGAATACTCGCTAGTACTGATACTGAATATCGTCTATGTGCTAATATTTAGCTACTTAATGACCGCATTTACCTAATATGGGAACATTAGATTGGATTGTTTTATCGAGTACACTCCTATTCATTGTTGCATACGGTGTTTGGAAAACCAAAGGCAGCAAAAGCGTAGAAGACTATGTTGCTGGAGGAAAAGACGCCAAATGGTGGACCATAGGTCTATCCGTAATGGCAACACAAGCCAGTGCCATAACGTTCCTTTCAACGCCGGGACAAGCCTTTCATGACGGCATGGGCTTTGTGCAATTTTATTTTGGGTTGCCATTGGCCATGATCATTATCTGTTTGGTGTTCATTCCCATTTACCACAGGCTAAAAGTATATACTGCCTATGAATTTCTTGAAAATCGTTTTGATTTAAAGACCAGGTCACTGGCCGCCATACTATTTTTGGTGCAAAGAGGCCTTGCGGCAGGTATTACCATTTTTGCGCCATCGATCATCTTATCGGCAGTACTGGGTTGGGACCTTAGGACTCTTAATATTATTATTGGCATGTTGGTTATCATCTATACCGTATCCGGAGGAACCAAAGCAGTAAGCGTTACGCAAAAGCAGCAGATGTTCATTATAATGACCGGCATGTTCATCACCTTCTTTTTTATATTGGGGTACCTTCCGGCAGACATCAATTTTGGAAAAGCACTTAAAATAGCCGGGGCCAGCAACAAACTGAACATCATAGACTTTAGCTTTGACACCAAAAGCAGATATACTTTTTGGAGCGGAATAACGGGAGGACTCTTTTTAGCACTCGCCTATTTTGGTACGGACCAAAGTCAGGTACAACGGTATCTTTCCGGAAAATCACTACGTGAAAGTCAATTAGGATTAGTCTTTAACGGGTTGCTTAAAATACCAATGCAATTCTTCATCCTATTGGTAGGCGTCATGGTTTTTGTGTTTTATCAGTATAACCCATCACCTTTAAACTTTAACCCAGCTGCTACCGAAGCCGTTATGAGCTCCGAGTATGCAAAGGACTATTCCATTCTACAAGAGGGACAGGAACGTCTAGAGGCTGAAAAGAAAATGGCGCAGAATAAATTCTCTGCAGCCTTGGAGCTTAAAGAGTACAGTGCCGTTGAAGAGGCCAAGCAGGAAATCATTCGATTAAATGTTAAGGACAGTACCAACCGTGCCGCTGCCAGAGCCCTTATTAAAGAAGCGGATGACGTGGTCGAAACCAATGATAAAGATTATGTCTTTATCCATTTTATACTACATAATCTTCCTAGAGGTTTAATAGGATTACTTTTGGCAGTTATATTATCAGCAGCCATGTCCTCCACGGCTTCGGAACTTAATGCCCTAGGTACTATTACCGCCTTAGATTTGTACAAAAGAAACAAAAAAGACCCCTCTACGGACGAGCACTATGTTAAAGCAACAAAAGTTTTCACCCTTATTTGGGGAATTATAGCCATTTTTATAGCCAGTATCGCCAACCTGTTCGACAACCTTATTCAATTAGTAAATATTATTGGTTCTGTGTTCTACGGTAATGTTCTAGGTATATTCTTATTGGCATTTTTCTTTAAGTTCGTAAAAGGTAATGCCGTATTCTTTGCGGCTGTACTTACTCAGTTAATTGTCTTTGTGCTTTTTTACAATCTCATATTCATCCACCCGACCGGGGAGGAAAAGTTAGGATATCTTTGGCTGAACTTTATAGGCGCGGCCATGGTAATCGCAATGGCAATTGCTTTTGAAGGGTTTGACAGGCTATTGAAGAAACCGCTGGCAAGTAAATAATTTACAGAAGTATTCCTGCTTTATATTTTTACTTTTTTTCTTCGGTACATATAAAATAAAACTCCGGCCTTCCATTGGAAGGCCGGGGTTTTTATATAAGAATACAAAGCTTATTTAGCGCTCCACTCTTTAATAGAGTCGGTATTCATTTTAACGTAATCATCATTACCTGCTTCTTTTGCTTTTTCTAAAGACTTTTTAGCAGTTTTGATAGCTCCTTTTTTATCGCCCGATTTTGCCTGAATAAGAGATTGCTGACGCAATTGCCAAAAAGCAGGCTCTTCAATCATGGACATAGCCTTGTCCATCCATTCAGATGCTTTTTTAATGTCTTTATCCTCACTTGAAAAATAAACAGCGGCAGCGTAGTAATCATCTGCTTTTGGAGAACCCGCCATAGTTTTTTCAATATCGGCCATAACTTTTGAATCCGTTGGAACTTCAAAAGGAACAGCAACATAAGTTTTCTCCCACATCATTCCTAAATTGGCAGAATTACTTGTCATATCATCTATTGTAATAGTAAACGCCTCAATATCTACAGGTAACGTATAAACTTCTGCGGATGTTTTGGCTACTACTTTACTATCGTCCCAATTTTTAGGTGTACCACCTCCATCAATATCCGTATAAAAGAAAACTTCCCAAGAACTTGCTCCTGGCTTCGTAAAAATGGAATATGTACCTGCCTTAACATCTTGACCAGCTATTTTTACGTCATCACTAAAACTTACTTTAGTATACGCATTAGCTCCTGTTCTCCATAATTTGCCGTGCGGAACAAGATCTCCAAAAATAGTTCTCCCACGCATTGATGGCCTAGAATACTCTACGGTAACATCTGTTAAACCTACGGTTTGTTGTAGCTTAGAAGCTGGACTAGGTGCTGGTGTGTTTATTTGGGCCTGCATAGTAACAGAAGCAAATATTACACTTGCTAAAAGGATAATTTTTTTCATTTGAATTGATTTTTTAGTTTCCACAAAACTAAATATAAACCATCTTACATATGTTAATGAAATCCTAAATTAGACCGCTTAAAATACTACGAAAGGCTGTGAAACTACTTTACTCTCAAGAAAAAAAGTTAGATAGTAAACCCCTGATTTTAAAGTGGAAGTATCAATACGTGTCTCACTACTTAAATCTTCCTTAAAATGACTAACACGTTTACCTAACGCATCATAAACAACCTTGGACAATACCCTCTCATTGGAGTTTAGCTTATATTCTAACTGCTCAGCACCAAGTTGCTTATACAATATTAAATCATCTTTATCGGTAGGTTTCAACTCTTCTGAAGGCAAAGGATTGTCAGAACCCATTTCCTCTTCTTCTTCTTCTTCTTCTTCTTCTTCTTCTTCTTCTTCTTCTTCTTCTTCTTCTTCTTCTTCTTCTTCTTCTTCTTC